>JBDHDM010000110.1:0-11051 GCA_039591515.1 Gemmatimonadota bacterium
GCATCGTCGAGGCCGACGTCCTCGCCGAGTTCACCACGCGGGTGGACGACACCTCCTCTCGTGCCCTGGGATGGGATACCCCCTCGCAGCGGTCGTCGGGAGGGGACTACGTGACCGATGCCGCGTTCGGCCACACGGGGTACACGGGGACTTCGATCTGGATGGACCCCGAGCTGGACATCTGGGTCGTACTCCTGACCAACCGCGTGCACCCCACACGTGAGAACCAGAAGCACGTCCCGCTGCGCCGAGCGGTCCACGATGCGGCGATCCAGGCCATCACGGATCGGGCCGTCGAGCCCCGCGCCGGACGCTGACCGAAGGAGCCGCGACCATGCCGAGCGGTGAGCGCACCCGCCGCGAGCGGCTGCCTGTGCGCGTTTTGGGCGATCACGAGGCGCTGTCGATCACGATCGCACAACGGATCGCCGCCCTGGTCCGTCAGCGCGCGGACGAGGGTGCGCTCGCGGTCCTCGGACTCGCGACCGGCTCGACACCGGTCGGGATCTACCGTGAGCTGGTCCGGATGCATCGCGAGGAAGGGCTCGACTTCTCCAACGTCGTGACCTTCAATCTCGACGAGTACTTCCCGATGCAGCCCGAGCGTGAGCAGTCGTACCACCGCTTCATGCGCGAGCACTTCTTCGATCACGTCAACGTGCCGGACGACCAGGTCCATATTCCACTCGGAGACATACCGCGCGCAGACGCAGAGGAGCACTGCGCGGCGTACGAGCGAGCGATCCGGGAGGCCGGCGGAATCGACTTCCAGCTCCTCGGGATCGGGCGCAGCGGTCACGTCGGCTTCAACGAGCCGGGCTCGTCACGTCGATCACGGACGAGGCTCCTGTACCTCGATCCCGTGACGAGGGCCGACGCGGCCAGCGACTTCTTCGGTGAGGACAACGTCCCGCTCGAAGCGATTACCATGGGCGTTGCCACGATCTTGGAGGCACGCGAGATCGCACTGCTCGCCGTCGGCGAGCACAAGGCCGAGGTCATCCGCCGAGCCGTCGAGGGAGAGATCCACGCCGACGTGGCGGCGACCTATCTCCAGGAGCACCCCGACGCGACGGTGTACCTCGATCCGGCTGCCGCGGCCGCGCTCACCCGCGTCCGGGCTCCCTGGCTCGTGGGCGACGTCGAGTGGACCGCCGACTCCGAGCTCGACGCCGTCCTGTGGCTCAGCGAGCGTACCGGCAAGCCGATCCTCCACCTCGCGACGAACGACTATCGCGAGCACCATCTCGCCTCGCTCACGGCCCGCCACGGGTCTGCCGGGCCGTTGAACGGGCGTGTCTTCAACGATCTGATCGCCAAGATCCGAGGCAGGAGCAAGCTGCCCTCGGGTGAGCGCGTCCTGCTCTTCTCGCCCCACCCGGACGACGACGTCATCTCCATGGGCGGCACCCTCCGCAAGCTCGCGGAGAACCGCAACGAGATCACCGTCGCCTATCAAACGTCGGGCAACATCGCCGTGTTCGATCACGAGGTTCTGCGATACCTGGGCTTCGTGCGCAGGGCCGCCGAGGTGCTCGCGATCGACCCGGGGCACGCCTTCACGCGCCTCGCCGATCGGGTCGAGCGCGCGCTCGACGGCAAGGAACCTGGCTCGATCGACGGGGAGGAGATCCGGGAGCTGAAGCGCCTCATTCGCGAGACGGAGGCGGTCGCCGCGCTCGAAGCCACGGGCCTGGGCCAGGCGAACGCTCGGTTCCTCGACATGCCCTTCTACCGCACGGGGGCCGTGCGGAAGAACCCCGTCACCGAAGGCGACATCCGAATCGTTGCCGACGTCCTCGAGGAGGTGCGCCCCGCGATCGTGTTCGCTGCCGGTGACCTCTCGGACCCCCACGGGACCCATCGCATGTGCCTCTACGCGGTTCGGCAGGCGCTGCTCCGCTACGACGGGGACCCGCCTCAGCTCTGGCTGTACCGCGGAGCCTGGCAGGAGTGGTCGATCGCCGAGGCCACGGTGCTGGTGCCGATGTCGGAGGACGAGCTGCGGCGAAAGATACTCGCCATCTTCCGTCACCAGTCCCAGAAGGACGTCGCACCCTTCCCGGGGCCCGATCCCCGGGAGTTCTGGCAGCGGGTCGAAGCGCGCAACCGCGAGACCGCGGATCGCCTGCGACGTCTCGGTCTCCCTGCCTACTATGCCATGGAGGCGTACCAGACCTTCGACGACGGACGTAGAATGAAGCCTGATCACGTGCCCACCGCGGATCTCTCGGAGGCCGTATGACGACACGGAGGTGCGCACGGTGAACGGCTTCGCCACGATCGATCTGATCGTCCTCATCGCCTACCTGGGGGGTGTCACCGCGTGGGGCGCCTGGCTGGGTAGGGGCCAGGAAGGGGGGACGGACTACTTCCTCGGCAGCCGCTCGCTTCCGTGGGGCGCCGTCATGCTCTCGGTCGTGGCGACCGAGACGAGCACGCTCACGTTCCTCAGCATTCCGGGGGTCTCCTACGTCGGGAGCCTCGTCTTCCTGCAGTTGACGCTCGGCTATCTGGTCGGACGAATCCTCGTGGCGACGCTGCTGCTGCCGCGGTACTACGCGGGCGCGCTCACGACCGCCTACGAGCTGCTCGAGATACGCTTTGGCCTCGGCGCGCGTCGCTTCACGTCGGCGATCTTCATGCTCACGCGACTTCTCGCCGACTCGGTGCGCCTCTTCGCGACGGCGATCCCGCTCGCGCTGATCACCGGCTGGCCGTATCCCGTCTCGATCGCGGTCATCGGCGTGCTCACCGTGGTATACACCTACTTCGGAGGCATCAAGGCGGTGGTGTGGGTGGATGCGGTGCAGATGGGCCTCTACCTCTTCGGAGCCGGCGTCGCGATTCTGGCCGTCCAGTTCCTGGTGCCCGATGGCTGGAGCCTGGTGCTCGAACGCTCGCTCGCCGAGGGCAAGCTCCGTGTGCTCGACCTCTCCCTCGACCGCACCGTGCCGTACACGCTCTTCGCCGGCCTGTTCGGTGGCGCGGTGTTCACAATGGCCTCACACGGGACGGATCAGCTCATCGTCCAGCGCCTGCTCACCTGTACGGATCAACGCTCCGCGCAAAAGGCACTCGTGGGTAGCGGCGTCGTGGTGATCGTGCAGTTCCTTCTCTTCCTGATGGTCGGGCTGGGTCTCTGGGCCTTCTATGGCGGGCGTGATTTCGCTTCCACCGACGAGATCTTCGCGACGTTCATCGTGGAACAGCTCCCGCCTGGGCTGACGGGCCTTCTGATCGCGGGGGTGTTCGCCGCCGCGATGTCCTCGCTCTCTTCCTCCATCAACTCGCTGGCATCGGCGACTGCGTACGACTACTGGGCGCCGATGGTGGGGGCCCGGGGGGACGAGGGCCGCATCCTGAGGGCGGGGCGGGCCTTCACACTCGTCTGGGCGGCTCTCCTCATCGGTGGAGCGATCCTCTTCATCCCACTGTCCGAGGGCACTTCGGCCGTCGAGGTGGCGCTGGGGATCGCGTCTCTCGTGTACGGCGGGCTACTCGGCGCGTTCGCGCTGGGGGTCTTCACGGAGCGTCCGGGCCAACTCGCGGCCATCGTCGGCGTCGCGGTAGGGATCGGGACCGTGACGCTGCTTCGTGAGCAGATGGCCTGGCCGTGGTACGTGCTGGTGGGTTCGACGGTCACGTTCGTGACCGGAGCGCTGGTTGGCCGCTTCGAGACACGCCGCCCCGCGTGACGTTCTTCATCGGTGTGGATGGCGGCGGCACGCGCACGCGCGCGGTCATCCTGGACGAGGAGGGCCGCGAATTGGCCCGCGGTGCCGCCCCCGGGGCGGTGGCGACCGCCCGAGCACCGGACGAGGTCGGGGCAGCGGTGTCGGCGGCCGTGCGGGTGGCCGCGGACGAAGCGAAGCTGAGCCTCCCGGGCGCCGTCCTCTGGGCCGGGCTGGCCGGTGCCGGCGCCGAGGAGGCGCGCCATGCGGTGCTGGCCGTCCTCGACAGGGCGGGGCTCGCCGAGCGGGTCTTGGTCGGGACGGACGTCGAGGCAGCGTTCCAGGATGCGTTTCCCCAGGGCCCTGGCGTGTTGCTGATCGCCGGTACCGGTTCGATCGCGTGGGCCCGTAGCGATGACGGGGCCGTGTGTCGGGTCGGCGGCTGGGGTCGGCTTCTCGGAGACGAGGGCAGCGGCTATGCCCTCGGGCTCGAGGGCCTTCGACTGGTGATGCGAGCCGAAGACGGTCGGGCGCCGCCGACGGCGCTGACCGAGCGGCTGATCACCGCGTGCGGCGTCAGGCACGCGGCGGGGCTCGTGTCGTGGGTGGATGGAGCCGAAAAAGCGGAGGTGGCGGCGCTGGCCCCGACCGTCGTGTCCGCGGCGGACGAGGGAGATGCGGGTGCACGGGTGCTGGTCGATGCCGCGGTGGACGAGCTGGTGATGCTCGTCCGCTCCGCGTCCGAAAACCGGCAGCACCCAGTCGTGCTTTGGGGTGGGCTCGTGGCCGGGGACGGGCCGCTCGGTCCGAGGGTCGTCGCGGCCCTCCGAAGAGTCGGATATGGACCCGTGGACGTCCCCGTGGCCCCCGCGCTAGGAGCAGCCAGGCTGGCCCTCGCGTACCACGCGTCCGAGGCCTCCTGAGCCCACTCTCCATCGCCACCACCGCTCCGTCGCACGGCCACCTGTCAGAACGGCAGGGCGACCGATTCAGGTCGGTCCAAGTGGCAGGGTCAGGCGCCTCATAAGTTGTTGGGGCCGTTCGTTTTGACAGGATCAGCGGGCATCGGTCCGGCACGCGGATTGCACCCTATTCAGCGCAAACAAGCGACACGAGGCCCACTGCAACCTGAGATTCGAGGAGGAACCCATGGCCATCACCAAATACCGTCGTCCCGTGTACCCGTCGTGGACCGAGTTCGACGACATGACCAACCGTCTCTCGCGGCTGTTCGAGGAGCCGTTCTTCGGAACGGTGCCTCATGCCGGTCGCTGGATGCCCGCGGTAAGCGTCTCGGAGACGAAGGACGAGCTCCTGCTCACGGCGGAGCTGCCGGGGATGAAGGAAGAGGACATCTCGGTCGAGCTCGAGAACAACGTCCTCACCGTCAGCGGGGAGAAGACCGAGGTCCGCGAGGAGGACGACGAGGAGCGGAAGTACCACCTCTTCGAGAGGAGCTTCGGCTCGTTCACTCGCTCGTTCACGCTCCCACGCACGGTCGACGGCGGGCAGATCATCGCGACGTTCGACAACGGCGTCCTCACCGTGAAGCTCCCGAAGGTGCCTGAGGCCAAGGGACGCAAGATCGAGATCTCGAAGTAACCGTCGGGCGCCTCAGGCGGCGCTCCGGGTAACAGGAGGGCGGGTTCCGAGCGAGGCTCGGGACCCGCCTTCGTCGCCCCGGGACGACGGGCCGACGACCGGATGGGGTCGAGAGTCCGACCCACCGTGGAGCGGTGCGAGCCGGCGCGACGTGGGGTCAGGCGGAGTCGGCTCTCCCATCCTCCAGCACCGCTCTCAGCTCGGTCAGGAGGGAGGGGCTGTTCGCCCCCCGCACCGGCCCAGGCGCGATCTCGAGCTCGGACCCGTCCGGCCGGGAGAGGAGCCCGCCGGCCTCACGGACCAGCACGATGCCCGCGGCGAAGTCCCACGGCATCAGGATCTCCTCCCAGAAGGCGTCGAGGGATCCCTGCGCGAGGTAGCAAAGGTCGAGCGCAGCCGACCCCGCGCGGCGAACTCCCGAGGCCGAGCGGAGCACGCGGTCGAGCTGCCCGAGATATCTGGGCATCACGTCGAGTAGCTTGAACGGGAAGCCCGTGCCGACCATCGCTTCGATCAAGGGACGCTCGGTCGAGACGCGGATGCGCCTCCCGTTCTTGTAGGTGCCCTCTCCCCGGGCCGCCCACCAACGCTCTCCCGTCGAGCCCGACACCACGGCTCCGGCGACCGGGGCACCGTCGACCGCGACCGCCACGGAGGCGCAGTAGTGGGGGTGCTGGTGAAGGAAGTTCGCCGTGCCGTCCAGGGGATCGACGATCCACATCGGGCCCCCATCCCAACGTGCGAGTTGGTCGTCGACGGGCTCCTCCGACTCCTCGGCCAGGATCAGGTGGTCCGGGTGGTGGGTCTGGATCACCGAGAGGGCAGCCGCCTGAGCGTCGAGATCCGTCTCGGACACGTAGTCGGCGCGCGCCTTCACCGTGGCGCCCGACAGGACGATCCGGCCCGCGTCTCGGCGGTGGATCGCGGCGGCGGCCTCCGCGGCCTCGCGCGCGGTGCGTAACAGTCGATTCACGGACTCGTTGGCTGCGGTCGAGGAGGCGCTAAGTTAGCGAGCCGTCCGGTCCGAACCACCGCCGGCATTCACGGGGCGGCGCCCCCCACCCATGCTCCGAGCTCGCCATGTCGATCTCCGAATCCACACAGACGAAGAAACGCATCTTCAGTGGAATGCAGCCCTCGGGAGAGGCCCATCTGGGCAACTACCTCGGGGCCCTCCGGCGCTGGGTCGGGATGCAGGACGACTTCGACTGCGTTTGGTGCATCGTCGATCAGCATGCGATCACGGCCGGGGGAGATCCCGCGGAGATCCCGGGCAACGTGCTCGATCTCGCGATCTCGTACCTCGCCGTGGGGCTCGACCCGGAGCGTGCCATCATCTTCGTCCAGTCGGACGTGTCCGAGCACACGGAGCTCGCCTGGCTCTTCAACGCCGTCACGCCCATCGGCGACCTCGAGCGCATGACGCAGTTCAAGGACAAGGCGAAGCGATTCGAGTCGATCCCGGCGGGAATCCTGAACTATCCGATCCTCCAGGCCGCGGACATCCTGCTGTACAAGGCGGACGCGGTCCCGGTGGGTGAAGACCAGAAGCAACACCTCGAGCTCACGCGGGACATCGCACGCAAGTTCAATACGGCCTACGGCGAGACGTTCCCCGAGACCGAGCCTCTGATCGAAGAGGGCGTCGGTCGCATCATGGGTCTCGACGGCGAGGCGAAGATGAGCAAGTCGCTCGACAATACGATCCCCGTGCTCGCGGAGCCCGACGAGGTCTGGTCCAAGGTGCGCACTGCGGTGACCGATCCTCAGAGGGTCAGGAAGACCGATCCTGGCCGCCCCGAGGTGTGTAACGTGTTCACGCTGCACGGGTTCTTCACCGACGTCGCGACCCGGGCCGACATCGACCGGAAATGTCGATCTGCCGAGATCGGCTGCGTGGATTGCAAGCGCATCCTGTCCGGGAACATCGCCGATTCCTTCGCACCCTTCCGTGAGAGGGCGGCCGAGTACCATGCCAAGCCCGAGCTCGTACGGGAGATTCTGGACGACGGTGCGGCGCGCGCCCGCGCGATCGCCAGGGAGACGATGGGAGAGGTCCGGGAGCGCATGGGGCTCGACTGGCGCGGCGCCGTGGGCTGAGGCTCGCCCGAAGAATTCTTTTCCGCTGGGGGCTCCGGCTCCGTATCTTCGCGGCAGAGAACCCTGGTTCTGTTCCGGAGATTCTTTCATGCAGGAACTGTTCAAGGCGGCGGTCGAGCGGGGTGCGAGCGATATCCACATCAAGGCGGGCGACTACATGCGTGCCCGCATCTACGGTGAGCTTCAGCCGCTCACACAGCAGAAGCTGACCGTAGACCAGGTGAAGGGCATCGCGCTGCAGCTGATACCCCACCAGGACGATCGGGACCGTTTCGACAAGATCCTCGACTACGACTGCTCCTGGGGGATCCCCGGGGTCGGGCGTTTCCGCGTGAACATCATGAAGCAGCGCGGATCGCCGATGATCGTCATGCGCTCGATCCCGATCGAGATCCCCTCGGTGGAGGACCTGGGCCTGCCGCCGATCATCAACCGCATCGCGGCGTTCGAGCGGGGCATGGTGCTCGTCACGGGCGTGACGGGCTCGGGAAAGAGCTCGACGATGGCCGCGATGATCAACTGGATGAATCGGCACAAGCGGCTGCACGTCGTGACGCTCGAGAACCCGATCGAGTTCCTGCATCGTGACAACCAGTGTTCGATCACGCAGCGTGACATCGGCACCGACACCGAGACCTTCGAGAGCGGGCTACGCAGCGTGCTGCGCCAGGATCCCGACGTGATCCTCATCGGTGAGATGCGCGACAAGACGACGATCGAGACGGCGCTGAAGGCGGCCGAGACGGGCCACCTGGTCATCTCGACACTGCACACGAAGAACTCGGTGCAGACGATGTCGCGCATCATCGCGGTCTTCGAGCCGAGCGAGCAGGAGATGATCCGGGTCCGTCTGTCCGAGTCGCTGCAGGCCGTGGTGTCGCAGAGGCTGGTACAGCGGACCGAAGGCGGGCGCGTGGCGGCGATGGAGGTCATGCTCATGACCTCGACGATCCGCGACTGCGTGCGTGATCCGGACCGGATGGAGGAGATTCCGGATCTGATCGAGGAAGGCCGTAGTCACTACGGATCCCAGTCGTTCGACCAGCACCTGCTCGAGCTCGTGAAGTCGGGCGAGGTCGAGTTCGAGGTCGCGAAGGCCGCGGCGAACAATCCGTCCGACTTCGACCTCAAGGTGAACATGTTCGGTACGGAGTCCCGGGCCGCGGAGGGGACCAGGGGTCTCGCGGACGAGATGACACAAATGATGGGGGATTGAGCCACTCATGAGCGCGGACTCGCCGCTGGATCTTTCCGGAACGTTCCTGCCGGTCACGACCCCCTTCGACCCTGTCACCGGTGACGTCGACGTCATCGCGTTTCGGGCCAACCTCCGACGCTGGTTCGAGCACCCCGTGAGCGGAGTCCTGATCGCGGGATCCACCGGGGAGTCGGTGTTTCTCGACGAGGAGGAGCGTCAGATTCTCGTGGAGGCGGCGGCCGACGTGGTGCCACAGGACCGCGTGGTGATCGCGGGCACGGGGACCGAATCGACGCGGCACACCATTCGGCTCACGAGGGAGGCGGCGGAGGCGGGGGCCGACGCCGTGCTCGTCAGTCCGCCGGCCTACTACAAAGGCGCGATGACGCCCGCGGTGCTGAGGGCACACTACACGGCCGTCGCGGATGCGTCGCCGGTTCCCGTGCTCATCTATCAGGTGCCACTGCGGCTCTCCACGCTCGACCTGCCTACCGGGCTGGTCGCGGAGCTGTCCCAGCACGCCAACATCGTCGGCATCAAGGACTCTCGTGGCACACTCGACGCGGTCGCCGACCTCGTGAGCGCGACCAGTGACGATTTCCAGGTGCTCGTCGGAAGCGGAGCGATCCTCTTCGGCGCACTCGGGGCCGGCGCCACGGGGGGAATCGTCGCGGTGGGGCTCATGGCTCCCGCGGACGCCGCCGAGATCCCGCTGGCCCACGCGGCCGGACGTATGGCAGAGGCCGGCCGCCTCCAGGAGCGCATCGCTCCGGTGCACCAGAAGATCGTCGGGGGCATGGGTGTGCCCGGGGTCAAGGCCGCGCTGGACCTCCTGGGCGCGAATGGCGGCGATCCGAGGCCGCCACTTTTTGCGGCCTCCGAAGAGCGCGTCGAGGAGATCCGCGGCGTCCTCGCGAGCGCCGGCCTGTTGGAGGGCGCTCCGGCCTGATCCCGAGTCGGCGCGCCCGGCCGCCGGCCGGGCAGCGCAGGCGCGTGACGGTGGTCGTTCGCAACCCCGGGCCCGCACAGCCCGTCCTACTCGAGGGGAGGAGGGGACTTGGCGTAATTTCCTATACGTTGTATATGAAATTGTGATGAGAGGTGACGGCGAGGAGAAAGGAACGGCCGCGGGGCCGCCGCGTGTGTGGGCCGCGTTGCTCGGACGGCTCGCGCCGATGGAGCATCGCGATGCCGTGCTCGGGGACGCCGAGGAGGAGTACCGGCGGCACGTCCGGACGCGCGGCGTGAGCTCGGCACGCCGGTGGTACCGGCGACAGGTCCTCCGGTCGGTCCGTCCCGGGACTGTCCACGTTCTCAGATCCGCAGCGGCGTGGCGGCGATCCGGCCACCCGGAAGGGGAGGGAGTGACGATGTGGATGAACGATCTGAGGCTTGCGGTTCGGGTGCTGCTCAAGCGCCCCGGATTCACCGGCACGGTGGTGCTGACCCTGGCACTGGGGGTCGGTGCGACGACGGCACTCTTCGGCGTCTTCCGTGGCGTCTTCCTGGAGCCGTTCCCCCTCCCGGACTCCGACGAGCTCGTCATCGTCATGGAAGCAGGGAGCTTCGGGTGCTGTGGACCGGCGTCGGGCCCCGACTTCGTCGACTGGGTCGCCCGCGAGCGGTCGTTCGAGGGTATGGCGGCGCTCTCGCCGGGCGTGGTCACCCTCACCGGACTCGACGAGCCCGAGCGAGTCTACGCGACCGAGGTGACCGCGAGCGCCTTCGACTTCCTGGGCGTCGAGCCGCTCATGGGGAGAGCCCTCCGGCCGGACGACCAGCTCACCGAAGACGTGGTGGTCCTCTCCTACGAGCTCTGGCAGCGGGTGTTGGCGGGTCGGTCGGACGTGGTTGGCCAGGGTCTCGAGGTCGATGGTCGGGTCCGCACGATCGCGGGTGTGATGCCTCGCGGCTTCGAGGTTCCCTCTCCCTGGCTCGGCACCAGGCGGCACGAGCTGTACCTGCCGCTGCCGATGGAGGAGCTCGAGTCCAACCGCGGAGACCACGGCCTCCCCGTCATCGCGCGAATCGACGACGGTGTCGATCTGGAGACGGCGCAGGCGGACATGGATCGGATCATGCGCGAGCTGGCCGCCGAGTACCCGGAGACCAACGAGATGAGGACTGCACGGGTCTTCACCGTGCACGAGTACCTCTACGGTGACGTGGGGGGTCAACTCCTGCTGATCCTCGGCGCCGCGGGGCTGGTGCTGTTGATCGCGTGCGGGAACGTCGCCGGCCTGCAGCTGGCGCGTGGCGCGGGGCGAGAGGCGGAGCTCGCGGTGCGCTCGGCGCTCGGCGCCTCCCGCGCGACGATCGTCCGGCTCCTCTTCTCGGAGAGTCTCGCCCTCGCGGCGCTCGGAGGGGGCCTGGGCATCGGGGTCGCGTACCTGTCGCTCGACGCGCTCAAGGGTGTGCTCCCGGCGAGCATCCCCCGGGTCGACGAGGTCGCGATGGACTCGGCTGCACTCGCCTTC
>JBDHDM010000111.1:0-11004 GCA_039591515.1 Gemmatimonadota bacterium
TCGGTAGGAGGGGGAAGGGTAGGGTACTGCGACGACTCATGTTCGCCTCCAGTGAAGATGTGGATTACACCGGATCCATCGGGGCTGGAGGTCTCGTCGGGCCGCCGTCCTCGAGGGGTGCTGGCGGCTCGGCTGACGTCGGCGAGGTGATCGCCGGCGTTCCGTGGCTCTGCGTCCTCACGTTGCCGTGAGTTTGCTCTGAGCAGCGTATGGTGCTGCCCGCTCATGCGGACGTGATCACCGTAAGCAAGTTCCGGACCGACGATGGCGCACCGCGCTTCCGTGCCCGATGTTGCCCACCGTGCCGTGTCGCCTTGCTCCGGATCGTCCGGCTCGGGTCGAGCACGTGCCCGACCTCTTGGGAGGAGTCAGACCCATGTCTCGTCGTTCCGTTTTCGCACTCGTCCTGGCCGCGATCTCGTCCGCTTGCACGGCTCCATCCGAATCCGCCCCAACGGCCTCGCCCGACGGCAATCCGATCACGGGGGAGGGGCTTCCAAACCCCAACCCCACCGTAGTCGCCAACTGGGGCACGCTCCCCGAGGGCCGGAGCTGGGGGTCCACGGCGGGGATCGACATTGATCCCATCGACGGCCACATCTGGGCCTACGAGCGCTGCGGCGCGGGCAGCTTCGGCGACGGGGCACCGGTCACCTGTGAGACGAACCCGGTGGATCCGATTTTCAAGTTCCACCGGGAGACGGGTGAGATACTCGCGAACTTCGGGGCGGATGTGTTCGTGACGCCGCACGGGATCCACGTGGACCAGGACGGCAACGTCTGGGTCACGGACTTCGCCGGCAATCGTGAGGGGACGCGCGGGCACCAGGTGTTCAAGTTCAGCCCGTCCGGCGAGGTGCTTCTCACCCTCGGCGTCGCGGGGCAGCCGGGGAGCGGCCCCGGTCAGCTGAATCAGCCGAATGACGTGATCACGGGTCCGGACGGCAGCATCTACGTGGCGGACGGCCACAGCGGGCAGAACAACAACCCTCCCGAGGGCGCGACGGGTCGGATCATCAAGTACTCACCCGACGGTGAGTACATCACGGAGTGGGGGCAGATCGGTTATCGGCACGGAGAGTTCCGTACCCCACACGCCCTCGCGTTCGATTCGCGGGGCCGGCTCTTCGTCGCGGACCGCGGCAACCACCGGATCGAGATCTTCGATCAAGACGGCAACTACCTCGAGTCGCGCTACATGTACGGTCGAATCAGCGGTCTCTTCGTCACGGCCGATGACATGCTCTACGCCATCGACTCGGAGTCCAGCCCGGCGAATCACCCGAACTGGCGCAACGGGGTGAGGATCGGCCACGTCGACGAGGACCGAATCGTCGGGTTCATCCCGCCCTTCGAGCGCGAGTCCCGGCTCTACCAGGGAACCGCCGGGGAGGGTGTGGCCGTGGACGCCGACGGCAACGTGTACGCGGCAGAAGGTCCGAACTCGCTCGAGTGGGCCGGCGGGGCCTTCACCAGGTACGGCGCACGCTGAGGGTCCTCGGCGGGGGCTCGATCGGCAGGGGCACCGCGCCCTCCCGGAGCGATCGGGGGGCGACCCCGCGGTAGGAAAAAGGTACGGGAGAGCTGTAACTTCTGCCGACCACCGGATTCGGCCGGCCTGGGAATCGGCGTGGGTGCTGGGCTGAGCGTTTTGGCACGATCGTTGTAATTCGCGCGAGGGAAGACCCCCTCCAGCGGAGAGCGAACGATGAGCGTCACGACCTGGGCTGCGGCCAAACATGGATCCACTTGGGTCGTGGCTGCGGAGGTCCTCTGCATCGGACTCCTCCTCCTCATGGCGCCGGAGTCGTTGCTCGGCCGAATGATCGCGGTCGTCCTCCTGTCGCACCTCGGGTACACGGCCCTGGCCGGGATGACCTCGGGGGCGTCATCGGCTTCCCGGGAGGAGGTCCGACACGCTCCGAGCGCACCCGTCGTGGACCGGCCCGCTACGCTGGTCCGGTTCATCAACGAGGTACGTCGCGTGGATGCTTTCGTTCAGCACTCCGCGGATTCGGGGCTGCAGCGAAGCGAGGTCGAGCCGAAGCTGCGTGAAGCCCAGCGACAGCTGAGCGAGGCCGCCGACGATGTGCTCCGGGTGACGGCCGCGAAGCGAGCCGTCGAAGCCCGCGACGACGTCGACGGCGACGGCAACCGACTCAGCATCGCCTGACCCACCGTCCGGGCGAGCTCACGCCTTCCGGTGATGTAGGGCGACCGGGGCTTCCGGTTTGCCGCGCGCGCGTTCCCACCAGTTCTGGTACAGGTCGACGCTGAACATCAGAAGAAGCATGAAGATCACGATCCACTGGGGGATGTAGGGGAAGGGCGTCCCGTTCACCTCGAGGTGCGCCGTGTGGCCGCCCTCCAAGACGAGGACGAAGCCGATCAGCAGGAGGACGAACAGTCCCAGGATCTCGAATTCGGGGTTCTTGGAGAGGAAGTCCGAGATCGGGGCGGCAAACGCGAGCATGAGGGCCACGGAGACCACGACCGATCCCACCATGATCGCGAACACGTCGGTCATCCCGACGACGGTGAGGATCGAGTCTACGCTGAAGAGCAGGTTCATCCCCACGATCAGCGCGACCACATCGCGAAAGCGGGCGGCCTCCTGCACGTGCCCTTCGACCCCCTTCAGCTTGATCCTCAGCTCCTTGATCCCTTTCCAGATCAGGAAGAGCCCCCCGATCACCAGCACGACGGCTTTCCCGTTCACATCGCCGGTCAGCGCCGCCCACGGAAGGACGCGCGTGTCGATCTGGAACAGGCTCGTGGTGGCGGCGGTCAGGATGAGGCTCACGGCGAAGAGAAGCGCGATCCGGAAGACCATGGCGAGCACGAGGCCCCACCGGATAGCCTTGGCGCGCTCCGCGCCGGGCAGCTTGTTCGCGATGATGGTGATGATGATCAGGTTGTCCGCGCCCAGGGCGATTTGGATGAGCGTGATGCCTACGAGGCTGGCCCAGGCGGCGGGGTCGAGGAGAAGCGAGGTCATGAGTAGGTCGCGATCAAGGCGGACAGACACCAGCTGAAGCCGGCGTGGTCGGCCCAGCATGCCGTCGTCCCCTGGTGGGGTGCAAGGGACGGCGTGGGTGTCACCGACAAAGCGGCTCCATGGCTCGGCCCGAGCATTCTCCCGACACCGGACTCAGCCGATGTCCGACTCCGACTCGCCCGTGCCTGTGGCGATCTTTCGTTCAGATGACCAGCGGTGCGACCGCGCTCGGGACGTTCCGGACACGGTCTGACGAGGCTCGATCGATGCGTCACGAATCCGTAGTACCAGCTGACCGGCTCCACCGAATGTGTGATCCCGAGAGCCTCGGCTTCGTGACGACCGATGAGCTCAGCGTGCCGGAGACGGTCGTGATCGGGCAGGACGAAGCGACGACGGCGCTCGACTTCGGCTTCTCGCTCCACGAGCGCGGATACAATGTCTTCGTGCTCGGCCTACCCGGGTCGGGACGCTTCAGCTTCGCTCGACGGATGGCGGAGGAACGGGCACGCAGCCGTCCGGCTCCGGCGGATTGGTGTTATGTGTACGCCTTCGACGATCCGCGCCGACCGCGTGCTGTCGAGCTCCCGCCGGGGCGGGGACCCGAGTTCCGAGACGCCATGGCGGAGGTCGTGGCCGATCTTCGCGGCGCTGTGCCGCAGGCGCTCGAGAGCGACCACGTCTCGGACCGCCGGGCTGCGATCGTGGATCGGCACGGCGCGCGGGCCGGTGAGCTCATGGAGGCGGTCCAGAGGGAGCTGCGCGAAGACGAGTGGGTCGCGCTCGTCGGCACCCCCGATGCGATGACCGTGGTGCCGGCGCGAGGAGGAGAGCCTCTCACGCAGGCAGCCTACGAGGCCCTGACCGACGAAACTCGAGACGAGGTGGACGAGCACGTGCGGCGGGCTGCGCGTGCGGTACTGGAGGCGCAGCGGAAAGGCCGCCAGGTGGAGCGTGAGGCGCGGATCGAGGTTGCCGGCTACCATCAGGAGGTCGCCGGTGAAATCGTCGATCAGAGACTCGACTCGGTACGCGACCAGTTCCAAGGTGTGCTGAGTGTGCTCGCCTATCTGGACGAGGCCGAACGGGACATCGTTCGCAACGCAGAGGCCTTCCTGAGATCGGGACCTGTCGGCCTCTTTCCGACGTCGGAGACGGAGGCGGCCGAGGAAGGGACCTCGGAGTTCCTCAAGCGCTACAGCGTCAACCCGCTCATCACGAGGAAGGACGGCGACGGGGCGCCCGTCATCGAGGAGTCGAACCCACACCTCCGGAGCCTCTTCGGACGCACCGAAGGACAGATGCGGCTCGGTGTGATGGTCACCGACTTCACCCAGATCACGGCGGGAGCCGCCCACCGGGCCAACGGCGGCTTCCTGCTGCTCCGGGCGGAGGAGGTCCTCTCGCGACCCCTCGTATGGCCGGCGCTCAAGCGCATGCTCCGCACGGGCGAGCTCCGGCCCGTCGACGCCGCGGCCGAGATGGGTCTCTTCGCGATGCAGTCGCTCGAGCCCGATCCGATCCCCGCCGATCTCACCGTGGTGCTGATCGGTGAGCCCCGGACCTTCTACCTCCTCCAGCAGTTGGATTCGGAGTTCGACGAGGTATTCAAGGTGAAGGTGGACTTCGCCACCGACATGGAACGTGAGCCGAATGGGGGCGGAGAGAGGGGATACGCCCACCTCATCGCGGCGGAGTGCAGGCGTCGATCGCTTCCCCCGTTCGATGCTTCGGCCGTAGCGCGGATCATCGAAGAGGGCTCCCGCCTCGCGGAGGACCAGACGAAGCTGACGACGCGGCTGCGCCCAGTGTTGGACCTGGTGCTCGAATCGGCCCACCACGCGGCCGGCGACGAACCGGTCACCGCGGTGCACGTGCAGGCCGCGCTGGACGACCAGGACCTACGCCGTAGGCGTCCCGAGCGACGCCTTCTGGAACTCCTGGAGCGTGGTGTCCTCGCCTTCGATCCGAAAGGTGAGGCGGTGGGGCAGCTGTACGGAATCGGCCTCTCGTGGCTCGGCGAGTCGGCGTTCGGTCGTCCGATCCGCGTCATGGCGAGCGCGTACCTGGGGAGGGGTGGGCTGATCCACATCGAGCGGGAAGCGAAGCTCGCGGGTCGCATCCACAACAAGGGGTTCCTCGTCGTCTCGGGATACCTGGGTCGGTACTTCGCCCGGAGACGCCCTCTCACGCTGTCGGCGACGTTGTCGTTCGATCAGATGTATGAGGAGGTGGAGGGAGACAGCGCCTCAGCAGCCGAGTTGTACGCGTTGCTGTCCGCGATCGGTGAGGTACCGCTGCGGCAGGGCATCGCCGTGACGGGTGCGGTGAATCAAGAGGGGATGATCCTGCCCGTAGGCGGGGTGACGGCCAAGGTCGAGGGCTTCTTCAAGGCCTGCACGAGGATGGGCCTCGACGGGAGGCAGGGCGTCGTCTTTCCTCGGCGGAACCTCGACCACCTCTGCTTGCGAGAGGACGTCCGCAGAGCGGTGGCCGAGGGGCACTTCCACCTGTGGGCGATCGAGCGGGTGGAGGAGGGTTGGCCGATCCTGAGCGGGACAGACGCGGGCGAATCGACGGCCGAGGGCGACTTTCCGGCGGGTACCGTGCACGGCGCGGTCCAGGCGCGGCTCGACGGGTGGGCGGAGCAGTGGGCCGAGACCCGTGACGATGGCGTCGACTAGGCCCGACGGCAACCGATTCTGGTTGGCTTCCCGGGGCTCCTGGACGCATACTGTCGAGTGCCGTTTCGACCTGGGGTTGGGCGCTCCCACCCGGGTCCGGGCGGCGCGTCGGACCCTCTCGCCTGGAAGGACCATGCACCGCACTCGTCTCGTCCGTCGTTCGACCCTCCGCCCCGCGGCGGCCTTCCTCTCGGTCCTGACGCTGCTGGTCGCGACTCCGTCGGCCCGTGCCCAGGACCTCGTGCACATCGAGGGGCTCGGGTCGCTTTCCTTTCCCAATTCGGGTGCTTCCGAGGCGCAACGTGACTTCGTGCGTGGTGTCCTTCTCCTGCACAGCTTCGAGTACGGATACGCGGCGGACGCCTTCCGGGCCGCCCAGGAGGCCGACCCGGAGTTCGCTCTCGCGTATTGGGGCGAAGCCCTGACGTACACGCACCCCGTGTGGAACGACAAGGACACGGGCGCGGCCCGGGCGGCCCTCGGCCGGTACGCGCCGACCCCTGAGGCCCGTCAGGAAAAAGCCCCTACGGCTCGAGAGAAGGCGTACCTCGGGGCCATCGACCTGCTGTACGGCGAGGGCCAGAAGGAGCGCCTCGACACCCTCTATGCCCGGGAGATGGGGCGGATCGCGGCGGAGTATCCGGACGATGACGAGGCCAAGGTCTTTCACGCGCTCGCGCTCCTCGGGCTGAGCCAGGGCGCGCGGGACATCCCGACGTATATGCGGGCCGGCGCGATCGCGATGGAGGTCTTCGAGAAGAACCCCGACCACCCGGGCGCCGCACACTACGTGATCCACTCCTTCGACGACCCGGTGCACGCGCCGCTGGCGATGAAGGCCGCCCGGCGGTACGGGCCAATGGCACCAGACGCAGCGCACGCCCAGCACATGACGACGCACATCTTCCTCGCCCTCGGAATGTGGGACGATGTCGTGGAGGCCAATATCCGGGCGGACGCCGTGACTGATCGCAACCTGGCCCAACGGGATCTCCCCCAAACGGATTGCGGCCACTACAACGAGTGGCTGCTCTACGGCTATCAGCAGCAGGGCCGGCTCGAACAAGCCGAGGCGCTGCTCATGGGCTGCTACGATGCCGCGCACGATGAGCGACTGCCCGCGAACCGTCGCACGGCTGCTGCGATGTCGTATGCCTACATGCGGAGCCTGAATCTGGCGGACACGCGCGATGCCGACGGCCGTCCGGCTCGAGCGACGGTCGACACCGGCTCCAGCCTGGTCAACGAGCTGGCGCAGGCGTGGGGCACGGGTGTGGCCGCGCTCCTGCGTGGCGAGCGGGCGGAAGCGGAGCGTCAGCATGCGGTCCTGATGGATCGGGGCGACGACGTGCCCTCGTCGTACATGAGCCCCTATGTCCCCGTGTGGCAGGGTACCCTCGAGGCGCTGCTGCACATGGACGCGGGGGATGGTGATGGCGCGCTCGAGGCGGCCCGCGGCGCTGCCGAGTACGAAGCCGCGCTCCCGGTCGACTTCGGCCCGCCCATGGCGTTCAAGCCGGCCCGCGAGCTCGAGGGAGACGTGCTCGTGGAGCTCGGGCGTCCCGACGAGGCCATGACCGCGTACGGTCTTGCGCTTTCACGCACGCCGAACCGGATGCAAGCGCTGCTGGGCTACGCCCGGGCGGCGATGGCGAGCGGGCAGCATGCGGTGGCGGCCGACGCGTACGTGAAGCTGGCGGAGCTTCTGGAAGGCGCAGATCCGGGTTTGCCCGCGGCCGAGGAAGCGAGGGCCTTCCTCACGGAAGAAGCGAGCCGGTGACGCCACCGGTGTGGGAGTGAGGGGGGCGAGCGTCGGTTCATCGGACGATCGACGCACGTCCGTTGACCCTCTCGCGCCCCTCCACTAGCGTCTCGCGTCCTCGGCGTGACCCCCCGTCCGCTGCCACGCGAATCCTTGCCCCGTCATGCTCAAGGTCGGCATCGTGGGTCTTCCCAACGTGGGGAAGTCCTCGCTCTTCAACGCGCTCACCGCGCAGGCCGCTCCGTCGGAGAACTACCCGTTCTGCACCGTCGAGCCGAACGTGGGGGTGGTCGAGGTTCCGGATCCCCGCCTCGACCGGATTCACGAGCTCATGAGCTCGAAGACCCGCGTGCCGACGACGATCCAGTTCGTCGACATCGCCGGGCTGGTGGAGGGTGCGTCGGAAGGTGAGGGGCTCGGCAACAAGTTTCTGGGCAACATCCGTGAGGTCGACGCGGTCGCCCACGTTCTGCGCTGCTTCGACGATCCGGACGTCACACACGTGCTCGGCGAGGTCGACCCCGTGCGGGACCGGGAGGTCGTCGAGACGGAGCTCGCTTTGGCGGATCTGGAGACGGTCGAGCGCCGGCTCGAGCGCGTCGCGAAGAGGGCGAAGTCCGGTGACAAGGACGCGGTCCGGGAAGGGCCGGTGCTGGCGCTGTGTTACGAGGCGCTCGTGGAGGGGAAGCCGATCCGGGCGCTCGCCTTGTCCGAGGACCAGCGGCGAGTCCTCAGAGGATTCCAGCTGCTGACGTCCAAGCCCGTCCTGTACGTCGCGAACGTCGCGGAGGACGACCTTCCGGAGGGGTCGAACGAGTGGACCGATCGGCTGCGGGCCGCGATTGCCCTAGATGATCCGAGGGCGCAGGAGGGTGAGGCTGTCGTGTCGATCTGCAGTGCGATCGAATCCGAGCTCGCCGAGCTGGATGCCGAGGAGCGTCAGGTCTTCCTCGAAGACCTCGGCCTGGCGGAGACGGGCCTCAATCGCCTGATCCGCGCGGCCTACGATCTGCTCGGACTCCAGACCTTCTTCACGACGGGCGAGAACGAGAGCCGGGCCTGGACACTCCGGGCGGGGAGCACCGCACCGCAGGCGGCCGGGAACATTCACACGGACTTCGAGCGCGGCTTCATCAAGGCCGAGACCATTCACTTCGACGACTTCGCGGAGGTCGGGACCTGGAAGGAGGCACGCGAGAAGGGACGGCTTCGCCAGGAGGGTAAGGAGTACGTGATCGCCGACGGGGACATCATTCTCTTCCGCTTCAACGTCTGAGCGGAGTCTCATGCACGACGAATTCGTGACCGGGCTGGTTGCCGTCGCCGTGCTGGGCGGTGTCGCGCAGTGGCTCGGGTGGCGGCTCCGGTTGCCCGCGATCTTGTTGCTCATTCTGTTCGGGCTCGCAGCCGGCCCCGAGGGCCTCGGGCTCGTACCGACCGACGCGATGTTCGGTGACCTGCTCGTTCCCTTCGTGTCGGTTGCGGTCGCCATCCTGCTCTTCGAAGGGGCGCTGACGCTGCACCTGCCCGAGCTGGGAGCTTCGGCGGGCATCGTCGTCAAGCTGGTCACGCTCGGGGCCGCCACGACGTGGGCGCTCGCGGCGCTGGGAGCTCATGTGATCCTCGAGCTTCCGTGGCCCCTCGCCATCCTCGTCGGCGCCATTCTCACGGTGACCGGGCCGACGGTTGTCATCCCGCTTCTGCGTCAGATCCGCCCGACGGGCCCGGGTGGGGTCGTGCTCAAATGGGAAGGCATTCTCATCGACCCCCTCGGCGCCGTGCTCGCCGTCCTCGTCTTCGAGGCGCTCGTGGGCGGAGGCTCCTCGTCGGGGGCGCTGATGGGAGTCGGGCGCACGCTCGCGTCCGGTGTGGTTTTCGGCGTGCTGCCGGGCTGGCTCCTGACCGTTTGCCTGGAGCGGTATTGGATTCCCGATCACCTGCACAGCGCGGCGGCGCTCGCGCTGGCGCTACTGGGCTACGCGCTCGCCAACGTCTTTCAGCAGGAGGCCGGCCTGCTCGCCGTCACCGTGATGGGGGTATTCCTGGCCAACCAGCACCGGGTCGACATCAGCCACATCACCGAGTTCAAGGAGAATCTGCAGATTCTCCTCATCTCGGCACTCTTCATCCTGCTGGCTGCGCGGGTGCAGTGGTCCGACGTCCGGGAGATCGCCGCACCGGAGTTCGTATTCCTCGCGCTCCTGGTGCTCGTGGTCCGGCCCGTGAGCGTGGCCCTGTGCACGGTCGGGTCGAGCCTTTCGTTGCGGGATCGGGTGCTGCTCGCGTCGATGGCGCCGCGCGGTGTCGTCGCCGCCGCCGTGACGGCCGTGTTCGCCTTGCGGCTCGAGCAGGAGAGCTTCGCGGGTGCCGAGCGCCTCGTGCCGATCGTCTTCCTCGTGATTGCGGGCTCGGTGGCGATCTACGGGCTCGTGGGTCGGCCCCTCGCCATCCGACTCGGGTTGGCACAGAGGAACCCCAGTGGCGTGGTCATCGTCGGTGCGCATGCCGTGGGTCGGTCGCTGGCGCAGTCGCTCTCCGCCCTGGGCCTGCCCGCCCTCCTCGTCGACACCAACCTGCGCCGCATCCGGGCTGCCCGGATGGATGGCCTGCGCGCCTACCACGGCAGCGTGCTCAGCGACGAGGCTGACGTCGCACTCGAGCTGCCCGGCATCGGCAAGCTGTTCGCAATGACCTCCAACGACGACGTGAACGCCTTCTCCGCCCGCCACTTCGTGCACCTCTTCGGCAGGCAGAACCTGTTTCAGGTTGCACCCTCGCGCCGACCCACGGAGGGGGCGTCCGAGCTCGGCAGCGAGCTGCGGGCCAGGGTTCTCTTCGAGGAGGGTCTGACGCTCGAGGAGCTGCATCGTCGAGTCGCCAGCGGTCAGGACTTCAAGGCGACCCCCCTAACCGATCGGTTCGGTCTGGACGAGTGGCGGGCGCAGTACGGAGAAGCGGCGACCCCGCTCCTCACCGTCGACGACGACGGCACCCTCACGGTCGGCACGGCCGACAGTCCCCTCGACCCGGAGCCCGGTGACACCCTGCTCGGGTTGGTCGATGTAGCCGACCCGACGATCGAGCTGACGCAGCCGGTCCGGATCTCCGAGTGAGCGCGTCCGACCCTACGGTCGCATGACCAGCCACACCGACGCTCCGGCGTCACGAAGGAGTCCAGTCCTCGCGGATCGGGCGTAACGTCGTGAAGTTGTTCCGACGACCCGCCCAAAGCCGGAGCGAGCCAACCATGACCTTCGCGCGTCAACTCGGTGCCCTCGCCACGTTGGTTCTTCCTGCCTCGCTGGGCCTCGGTCCCGGGCTCGGGGCTCAGGAAGTGCCTTCGACGACCCTCGTGACCGCCGATCGGATGATCGATGGACTCGGAACGCTCACGGAGCCCGGGGCGGTCCTGGTCGGGGGGGACAGAATCCTGGCCGTCGGTGAGGCCGCCCGGTCGGGTCGCGCCGACCGGACCGTGGACCTGGGTGATGCCACGATCCTGCCCGGCCTCATCGACCTCCATACACACCTCACCGACGCCGAGGACGCGTATTGGGAGG
>JBDHDM010000112.1:0-10998 GCA_039591515.1 Gemmatimonadota bacterium
CATCCCAGGGCACGAGAGGAGGTGTCGTCCACCCGCGTGGTGAACTCGGCGAGAACGTCGGCCTCGACGATGCGCCGGCTCTCCGTGCGACGGACCGGACAGGGTTCGCCCGGCTCTCCGTCCGGGGCACATGCCGGCGCGACTCCTCGGTTCAGCATCATGCGCGCGAAGACCGAAAGATCGACCGCCGTGCTGAAAAGCCCGGCGTGCCCGGCGATGCCACCCATCGCGTCGGCGTTCTCGTCGTGCACCGTCCCCCAGACCATCTCGTTGCGGTAGATGGTGTCGATCTCCGTCGCCGCAATTCGGGCCCTGAGCGTCGACTCCGGGTTGTACCGGGTCTCGAGCATCCCGAGCGGATTCCAGAGACGCTCCTGCAGAAGGTCGTCGAGGCTCTGGCCGGACACCTCCTCGATCACCCATGCGAGCGTCATGATCCCGATGTCCGAATACGCCGTGCGCGTGCCGGGATCGACCTCGAGGGGCTCGTTGGCCGCCGCCTCCTTGTACGCCTCGAGGCCCTCGATCTCGAAGTACCACGTGCGGAACGGGATCAGGCCCGACCGGTGGGAGAGCAGATGGCGCACGGTGACGCGGTTCTTGCGGGGGTCACCGGCCGCCCACCCCGGCAGGTAGTCGACGACGGGCGCGTCGAGGTCGAGCCTCCCCTCGCCGACGAGGATCATCGCCGCCGTCGTGGTGCCGACGACCTTCGATACCGAAGCGAGATCGAAGATCGAGGTCGGCGTAACCGCCCGCCTCGTGCCGTATTGGAGCTCGCCGAACCCTTTGAGCGCGACGAGGCGACCGTGCCGTCCGATCGCGAGCGCCGCGCCCGATGCCGCAGAATCCGCGATCCCTGCTTCGATGATGGCGTCGACTCGCGCCAGCGCCTCGGACGACATTCCAACGGTCTCGGGTTCGGCCAGCGTCTGTCGGCTACCGCGTGGCTCACCGCCCCGTCGAGCCAGAATCCCGGCCGCCACCACCGGATCCTCGAGCTCGAGCGTGGCGAGGCGGTCGGCGACCTTGGGCCGATCGAGTCCTTCGCCGATGCCGTGGAAGGGCGGAAGCGTGATCGGCAGGCGGCCCGAGATCGCCTCCTCGCCGAAGAGTGCGGCCACGGTCGCACGCTGCGACACGTCCCGATCCCCCCACGCCAGGAGGTAGCTGCCCACGTCCGGGACCGCCGAGAGGAGATACGGGTTCCCGAACGAGATGAGCACGGTCGAACGAGTCGCCGCCGCGTGCGTAACCAGCTCGCGCAGGGGCTCGGCGAGCGCCTCCTCGCTGGAGCCCGCGGACGCCGGCACGTACGCGCTCACGATGACCCTGTCAGCCCCCTCGACGGCCTCGAGGGCGTCGGCGTACGCGGTCGAGTCGCTGCGCTCGTCGAGGAGGACCTCCACCAAGTCGTACACGCGTTCGCCGAGGCCGGTTGCGAACGCCCGGTTGGCCCAGAGACGTGTGGACGGCGCGTACCGGACGTGCACGGTGGGCACCATCGAAAAGGCGTCCATCGGGACGACTCCGCCCCGGTCCCGGGCCAGTGTGATCGACCGGCTCGCGGCGGTGTCCGCGAACGCGACGTGTGGACCCGAGCCCACGACCTCGTCGACCCGCACGAGCGACGTGCCGCGGGAGCGGTGCAGCCCGACCCGGGCCTTGATCTCGAGGATCCGTCTGGCCGAGGCCTCCAAGCGCTCCCGATCGAGACGTCCCTCATCGACCGCAGCCAGGATCGCGTCGAGAACCTCGGGCACGGCCTTCGGCGACAGCACGACGTCGGACCCGGCTTCGAGCGCTCGGACCGACGCCTCCCCGATCCCGTACATGTCCGTGATCCCGCGCATCGTCATCGCGTCCGTGAAGACCAGACCCTCGAAGCCGAGGTCCTCACGCAAAATGCCGGTCATGACCTCCGGTGACAGCGTCGCCGGAGGCGACCCGGGCCCGAGGACCTCGGGCAGCTGCACGTGCGCCGTCATGATCGCGTCGACACCCTCGTCGATCGCCGCCACGAATGGGGCGAGCTCGAGATGGTCGAGACGGGTCCGGTCGGCATCGACCACGGGGATCCCGATGTGCGAGTCGGTCGAAGTGTCACCGTGCCCGGGGAAGTGCTTCCCCGTCGCGAGCACGCCCCCGGCGTGGGCTCCGCGCACGAAGGCACGGCCGAGTCTCGCGACCAAGCCGGGATCGCCACCGAAGGATCGGGTCGCGATCACCGGGTTGTCCGGGTTCGAGTTGACGTCGAGCACGGGTGAGAACAAGAAGTGAACGCCCGTCGCACGGGCCTCGACGCCGGTGATCCTTCCGTACTCGTAGGCGAATCGCTCGTCGCCGATCGCCCCGAAGGCCATCGTGGGCGGAAAATCCGTGCCACCGCCCTGGGGGAGCATCGACGGCAAGGCGAACGACCCGTTGATCCGCATGCCCGGCCCGCCGTTCTCGAAGTCCGCGGTCACCAGCAGAGGGATCTCGGCGAGCTCCTGGAGCGCATTGAGCTTGGCGACGTAGGCGTGAGGTGTCCCGATGGACGGAGACACCCCGCCGATCCCGTCGTCCTGGACCCACGCCCGCAATGGCTCGAAGTCGGGGCTCGTGGGCGTGACGTAGCCGCCGGGGATCCATTCGATGATCAGCTGGCCGGCCAACTCTCGCAGGGAAAGGGACGCGAGGGTGCGCTCGACCCACGCCTCGGCATCCGCGTCGAGCGCGCTCGCGATGGTCGGCGGCCCAGCGGGCGCCGCCGTGATGGTGGTCTCCGCCCCACTCGATCCACCGCACGCCGCGACCGATGCCGCCACGAGGGTCGTGATGGAGCGTGATGACCGGGCCGAGCCGAAGCTCGTCCCCGTCCTAGTGCTCACCCGCTACCCGTACCTTGCTGGGAATCTGTAGGCCGTCCCCGATCTCGAAGTGCGGCGGGATGCGGGTCGGAGCCCGACCGGCGATGGCGATGTGTCCGAGCATCGCGCGCGCCGCGGCTTCCTGACTCGCCTCCGATCCGCTCCATGCGAGCAAATACGACTGTACCTCGGGGAAATCCGTGATGAGATACGGGTTTCCGAACGAGACCACAACGTGGGGGACGCCGATGCGCTCGAGATGCTCGACGAAATCCACGAGCTCCTCGGGCAGGGTGAACGAGCCGGACACGTTGACGGAAGTCACGTACGTCCCTACGACCACGAGCGCCTGACTTCCGGCGCGCTGCTTGAGGGCGTCATAGATGCGGCCGTCCGTATCCGAATCGAGCTCGGCCGTGACGAGCCGGGGATACGTTTCCCGCAGCGTGCCGTTGAAGTAGCGTCCCGCAAGCACGTCCGAGCGACGCCGGTACGAGACCGACATGACTCGTGCGGATCGAGTGCCCGCCAGCGGCAGAAGGCCGCGCTTGTTCTGCAGGAGCGTGATCGACTCCTGGGCGATGCGCTCGGCGACACCCAGGTGGTCGGGAATCCCGACCGAGCTGGGGATCCGGTCGAGCGACACCATTCGCTCCTCGTGCAGACCGAGATCCTCCTTGGTCTCCAGGACTCGCCGAACCGACCGATCCAGGCGCTCCTCGGAGATCCGGCCCTCTCTGACAGCCTCGACGATCCCTTCGATCGCTCGCCCGACCGAAGCGGGCATGAGGATGACGTCGGCGCCCGCCTCGAGGGCTCGTACCGCCGCCTCCCCGGAGGTGTGCTGGCGCGAGATCGCGCTCATGTCCATCGCATCCGTGAACACGATCCCGTCGAAGCCCAGCTCTCCCCGCAGCACGTTCGTGAGCACGAACGGTGAGAGCGTGGAGGGCTCGCGAACACCACCATTGAGGGAGGGCACGGAGATGTGCGCGGTCATGATGGCACCCATCCCCGCGTCGATCGCCTCCCGGAACGGTTGGAGCTCGACCGAGTCCATCCGCGCCCGATCGTGCCGGATCACGGGCAGCGCCACATGCGAGTCGGTCTGGGTGTCGCCGTGTCCCGGAAAGTGCTTGCCGGTGGCGATGCTACCGTTCTCCTGGACGCCACGCACGAACGCGACCCCCATCCGGGCGACCTTGTTCGGGTCCTCCCCGAAGGACCGGACGTTGATGATGGGGTTGTCCGGATTGTTGTTCACGTCGAGCACGGGGGCGAACGGAATGTGGATTCCGAGCGCGCGCGCCTCGACGGCGGTGATCCGCCCCATCTCGTAGGCCAGCTCCTCGCGTCCCGTCGCCCCGACCGCCATGAGGGATGGGAAGTCGGTGGCACCGCCGAGATCGATTGAGCCGGGCATGTGGATCGCGCCCCGCATGCGGAAGCCTGCCCCCGTCTCGAGGTCCGCGGCCACCAACAGCGGGAGCTCCGCGTGTCCCTGCAGATCGTTGAGCTTGGCGGCCACCTCGAAAGGCGTCCCCACGGACATGATGATGCCGCCCACCTTCTGGTCCTCGATCATGCCGAAGATCCGCTCGTGGCTCTCCGAGCCCTCCGGAGCGAAGTCGCCGAGCACCCAAGGCATGATGAGCTGTCCGGCCTTCTCCTCGAGCGAGAGGTCCGCGAGCGTCTGCTCGGTCCAGCTCGGCGGCGGCGTGCTCGGGACGTCGAGGGCCGATTCGGACGGCGGGTCCTGCACGCCGGCTGCGAGGGAGTCGAGGACGTCTTCGAGCGAGCGAGCTGACTCACCCGCCGACGCCGAGACGGAATCGAACGCGGCGTCGCCGCTCGCGGCCCCCACCGCCTCCACTACACCCGCCGCTTCCGGATCGGTACCCGGCGGCAGGGCCGGCTCGGGATCCGGGCTCCCCCAACAGGCGGCGATCCCGAGCACGAAGAGGTACGAGCCCGCGCGCTTCGCGCGAGGGCCGAACCGTCGTTCGCATCGGTGAGTCATTCCTGATAGCCCGAGCAAGAGGGGGGGCGCTGCGTTGACGGAATCCCAGCCGGGTCCGCACCTTCCTGTCTTCTCCAACATATGGACCACGACGGCGGTTCGCCTTGTTCTCGTCAAGAAACATACGTTTTTGGTGCCTCCTGGTTGCCAGCGCAACCCTCGCGTGCACCGAATCGGGCAGCGAAGACGGTGAAGCCCGCGCCGAAGTCCCCTCCGAGAGCGGCCAGGCGAGCGTGCGGCTGGGTCTCGAGGTGCTCCTGAGCGACTCCATGCACCTCGTCTCCGGGCGTCGCGTCGGCCTCGTGACGAACCACACCGGGATCTTCAACGAGGCCGGGGCGGCCGCGGGAGTCACCGGAAGCACGATCGACGCCCTCTTTTCGGCCTCGGAGGTCGAGCTCGTCGGCCTCTTCGGGCCGGAGCACGGGATCCGCGGGGAGGAGGAAGCCGGGGCGCACGTCGATAGCTCGGTCGACGATCGCACCGGAGTTCCGATCCACTCTCTGTACGGCGAGACGCTGAGGCCGACGCCGGAGATGCTCCAGGGCGTCGATGTGCTGGTGTTCGAGATGCAGGACGTCGGGGCCCGGTACTACACGTACGTATCGACGATGGCGTACGCCATGCAGGCCGCGGGCGCGGAAGGGATTCCGTTCATCGTCCTCGACCGGCCGAACCCGATCCGCGGCGACGTCGTGCAGGGCAACGTCCTCGACCCGCAGTACGCGACGTTCGTTGGGCTGTACCCCGTGCCGATGCGTCACGGGATGACCGCAGGCGAGCTCGCCCGGATGTTCGTCGGAGAGTTCGGCATCGAGGTGGAGCTGCACGTGGTCCCCGTGGAGGGATGGCGGCGAGAGATGACGTTCGACGAGACGAGCCTACCCTGGGTCGCTCCCTCACCGAACATGCCTGACCTGGCCAGTGCGCTGGCCTACCCCGGCACCTGTCTCTTCGAGGGAACGCCTCTTTCGGTGGGACGGGGGACGACCCGCGCCTTCCAGTGGGTCGGCGCTCCCTGGCTCGACGGTGCAGAGCTCGCCGAGCGTCTGAACGCGTACGACGTCGAGGGCGTACGCTTCGAGGCGGCGACCTTCACACCGTCGGCGCCGGGGGACGGGAAGTTCGACGGCGAGGAATTGCAGGGCGTACGACTCGTCGCGGAGACGACCGCGTACGACGCGCCTCGTGCGGCCGTGGCCATGCTGATCGAGACATTCGCCGCGTCGGGTGACCGATGGTCCTGGCGCGAGAGTCACTTCGATCGGCTGGCGGGGACGGACGCCTTGCGTCGCGCGATCGAAGCGGGGCGGAGCCTGGACGAGATCACCGGGGGCTGGGAGGCTCAGCTCGCAGACTTCCACCGGCTGCGCTCCCCCTACCTCCTGTATCCCTGACCGCCTCCTCCCGGAGCCCACGGCGCCCGCGCCCACCAGCCACCTCATGACGATCAGCACAGACACACACCCTCCGCGGCCGACCAGCAGTCACCGGCGCCTGCGCCGCCCGCGGCTCGTCCTCCTGATCGGGATGCTCGGGTGCGGCGGAACCGCCGCGTTCGGCCCGACGACCCCCGCCCCGACGACGCCCGCAGAGCTCGAGACGCTCCACGCCGAAGCCCGTGTGGCCGGCCTCGAAGATCGCCGGTTCGACTACGAGACGTACTGGGGGTCCGTCGAGCCTTACCTGGGCCGCTCGGTATCCGCTCGTGTCGCTGGGGAGTCCGCCGAGGGACGAGCGATCCGGCACCTCACTTTCGGCGACGGCCCCACCACCGTTCTCCTCTGGTCCCAGATGCACGGGAACGAGAGCACGGCCTCGATGGCGCTCGCCGACATCATCCGATTCCTGGACGAGTCATCGGACCACCCACTCGCCCGGCGGATCGCACAGGGCTCGACCGTTCACATGATCCCCATGCTGAACCCGGACGGGGCTGACCGCTTCCAGCGACGAAACGCGCAGGGCATCGACGTGAATCGCGATGCCCGGCGCCTGCAGACCCCGGAGGGCCGGCTCCTCAAGGCGGTCCGAGACACCGTCGACCCGGACTTCGGATTCAACCTTCACGATCAGGGCGCAGCGATCCGGGTCGGAAACACGAACCGCGGCGTCGCGATCGCGCTGCTCGCACCTGCGTTCAACGAGTCCCGCGACGTCGACGACAAGCGACGACGGGCCATGCAGGTGGCGAGCCTTCTCATCGAGGCGATGGATCCGATGGTTGGAGGGCACATCGCCAAGTACGACGACACATTCAACGCTCGGGCCTTCGGCGACCTCATGGGCGCGTGGGGCGCGAGCACCGTGCTGATCGAGTCCGGTGCCTGGGACGACGACCCGCAAAAGCAATACCTGCGGAAGGCGAACTTCGTCGGGATTCTGTCGGCGCTCGATGCGATCTCGACCGGGCGGTACGAGCAGTACGATCCCGCGATCTACGAGGCGCTCGAGTACAACGGGCGGCGCGTGACCGATCTGCTCATCGCGGGCGGGACGATTGCGGTTCCGGGGCTGCCTCCGCTGACGGCCGACCTGCTCGTCGACTTCAACCGCCCCCTTCTGCAGGACAGCGCGGTGATCGTCGATATCGGCGACATGGGTGAGTCGGAGGCCCAGGACACGCTCGACGTCTCGGGACTCTACCTGATCCCGACCGAGGAGGCGCTCGACGAGAACGGCGGCCTGAACACGGGAGCCGCCGCCCACTTCGTCGTCGCGGAGGACCCCGAGGGGCGTCGCATGCGTTTCCTGTTCGAGGCCAAGATGCCGGAGGGCCGGTAGACCGCGTCAGGGATTGATCACTATCGCTCGCGGCTCAGGTCATCTCGGCGGGCGCGCCTCCCCCCCGGTACGCTCGAGGAACGGCCCGGGTGCGCCTTGAGGGAATCGGGCGAGCGGGCGCAGCCGATCGTACGTCGCGTCGACCGCCTGCATTTGTCCACTGGCGATGGAGCCTGCGAATAACCCGCCGATGATCGCCCACGAAAGCGTCACGCCGGCGAAGACCGCCCCGCACGACGTGTCCTCGACCTGGCTGCAAGCGGCCGTCATGCCCGCCGCGCTCAGGAGACCTCCGACGGCGACCCACGTGAGGGCGCGACGCGAGCCGAAGCCGTGGCGCTCGTACTCCGTCCGTGTCACGTCGGCCAGCTCGAGGCGACGCAGGCCGCCGCTGCCCCACAGCAAGAGGGCCCGCTCGTCCACTTCGATCAGCTCGCCCGACAGCCGTTCTCCGTCGGCGAGCCGGACCTCGAGCATCCGTCCGGTCACGGGGACCGGAACCGACGCCTCCTGGGCGTTCGCGTCTGCGAGCGCCGACCCGACACCGATCGTCGCGAGCAGAGCGATCGTCCCGGCGTGTCCCGCTCTCATCGCCGGAACCGGCTGTTCCAGAACAGCCGCTCCATCTCGGGCTCCACCGCCTTGAAGCCGGGAGCCATCATGCGAAGGGCCTCTCGGGGGCGGTAGAGCACGGTCGCCGTCATGAGCGCGCTCTGCTCCGCCAGCCAGCCCTCGCGCATCCACTCGTAGTAGTAGCCTCGGGTGTCGAGGAAGAGCCTCCGCTCCCCGCCCTCCGGTATGGTGAACCACACCCGGAACGCGTCGCCCTGTGTCGTAACCAGGTGTCTGCCCGGATCCCGGAGCGCCTCGAGCGCGTCACGCTGCGAGCCCGAGACCACCTCGACGCTGTCGGGCTCCAGAACGACCGGGGGCACGGCCGCTCCGGTCGTGACCAGGGCCGCCTCGTCGACGCGCCAGCTTCCCTGGGCCATCCGGAGCATCACCTGCAGGCCGTCCGTCTCGAACGCGCCAAGACGGACGAGCTGCCGATCGGCGGCAATCGGTCCCGCTTCGTCGAAGGTGCCCACGGGGTCCCAGGGGCCGTCACTCGTCCGAACCAGAACCTCGATCGGACCGAGCGCGTCGGCCACGCCGCGGACGCGATCCCGCGCTCCGGGGACCCCTCGCTCCAGCTCGGCGAGCAGGTCACCGGTCGTGGTTCCCGCGTACGCCAGCGACTGATAGAACACGTACGTCGACACGAGGGAGTGTCGCGCGCTGAGCACCAGACCGACCGGGCCCGAGACCGAACCGAAGTCGAGAACGACCTCCTCTCGCTTCGCCAGATCGGTCGGATCGGTAACCGACGTGTACTCGACGTCGTCGCGTTCGCGAAGCTCCGCCAGACATTCACCACCGGATGACCGGCAGGCCTCCGGCGACTTGCGCCCCTTCACGCGGACGGCCTCGCCCTGGGCGGTGAGCGCGACATCCCCGGAAGGTCCGGGATCCACTGCATGCAGACGCACGTAGCGGACCGCGTGCGTCTCCTGCGCCTCGTTCCTCATTACGAGCGATACGGGCCCCGGAGCGGCGCTCAGCCCGAGGGCATCGACATCCCGGGCCTCAAGCACGCGCGCGAAGCTCGAAGAGAAACCTTCGGCGAGCGGTCGATCGTCCGACTCCGTGGCGTAGAAGGTGGGACACGAACCGAAACAGCTCTTGGGATCGGCGAGGCACACGGCGGTCGTGACGGCACTGAGCGCCGTGTACACGCTCAAGCCCCCGAGCGCGAATTCGCTGACGACGTCCTTGTCGTTGGTCTCCAGCAGAGCGATGGAGTCCGTTCGGATCGAGAATGAACCCGATCCCGTCTGGGCTCGCTCCATGTCGAAACGGACACCGGTGCCCACGAGAAGCGCCTCGCTGGTATCCGGGCGCCACGCTTCGAGCACGTACAGGTCGCCGGATTGCATGTGGACCTTCAACCAACCATCCGCGCCGCGGTCCATCGGCATGAGCCCGTCAGCCGGCTGGACGTTGGCCTCCCACGTGGGCACACCGCACGCCGATGCGACGATGATCCCCAAGGTCAGTCCCGAGATCCACCGGGCCCCTCGTTGAACCTTGTCGAATCTCCTCACGCTGGCCTCCGTGCTCGAGCGAAACCCTGAAGAGAGAGTGCCAGAGGGATACGCGCGAGGCTCTACGTCGAATGACGTATCAAGGGCGCTACTCGGCCCGGAGAACCTCCACGGGGTCCACAGCGGTCGCACGTCGGGCTGGCAGGAGACAGGCGACGACCGCGACGGCGAGCAGGAGCGCGCACACCGACGCGAGCGTGAGTGGATCGTTCGGATCGATCCCGAACAGGAAGCCCGACAGGAGTCGGTTGGCGTACAGGCTCGCGATCAGGCCCACCCCGAGCCCCCCCAAGACTATGCGGAGCCCCTGGGACACGACCAATCTCATGACACCCGGCGCTCGTGCACCCAGCGCGATCCGGACTCCGAGCTCACGATGCCTTCTGCCGACGGCATGCGCCAAGGAGCCGTACAGCCCGAGGGATGCCAGGAGCAGCGCCGTAGCCGCCAAGGATGCGACCAACATCGCCTGAAAGCGCTGCGAGACCCGACTCGCCGCCATCCGGTCGCGCATGGTACGCACATCCCGGGGCGGCACCGCCGGGCTGAATCGAGCCACGGCCCTGCGGAGCTCCGGAATCAGCACCTCGGCCGGCAGATCCGACCTCACCACCGCCTGCACGAGGGGCCAATCGGTTTGTGTGTAAGGGAAGTAGACCGCCGAACGCGGACCCTCGTCGACCGAGGCCTGGACGACGTCTTCGACGACTCCGACGATACGTATCGCCGTCTCGAAGTCACCTTCGGCATGGCGGAGGTGGAAGCCGAGCGGCTCGCGACCGTCGAGCTGGGTCCGCACGAACGTCTCGTTGACCAACACGACCGGCTCGTCCTCGGCCCCGTCGGACCGATCGAAATCCCGGCCGGCGACGACGCGGGTTCCGATCGTCTCGAGATAGCCGGGCGTGATCGCGTACCCGGCGATTCCCTCTCGACGGATGTCCTCGGTGTCCTCCGGCAGCAAGAGATGCGGCGCCCAGAACGGCGACTGGAAGGGCGGGTTCGTCGTCCCGGCCAAGCCTGTGAGGCCCCGCACCCGACCGAGCTCCGCCAACACGGCATCCCAGTCCTGCCATGCCTCGACATCGGGCGCCTCGGGCCGCTTCAGGGCGATGTTCATCGTAACCACGCCTTCCGGCTCGAAGCCCGGATCGACCGAGACGATCCGTGAGAACGACGCCACGAGCAGCCCGCCCCC
>JBDHDM010000113.1:0-10966 GCA_039591515.1 Gemmatimonadota bacterium
GCCCGCACGACCGGCTCGGCTCCAGCGAGCCCGTCCAGGGCGATCGACAGCTGGGAGAGACGGAGCCTCTCGGCCGTGCGTACCGCCCTGCCCGCGAGCCGGCGTACCCCCTCTGCATCCACCTCGTCCGGCTTTCCGATGCCGAGCAGAGCCACACGCTCGGGCCCGGAGCCGCTCCCGTAGAGGACGATCTCATCGCCCGTACGACCGCTCATGTCACCCGAGGAGAGCGCGCGTCCCACGGCGCCCGCGAGCGCCCGATCGAGTGCCGCGAGAAGCCCGGTCGAACCGTCGGCTCCTTCGGGTACGCCCACAGCGAGGAGTGGCGTCTCGTGCTTCGATGGATCGATGTCGATGAAGCGCAACTGCATCGCTAGGTCTCTCGCGGCGGAGTGGACGGGCACCAGCCGAGGTGCAGCCCGGAAGTTTGGATGAAGGTGAAGACCCTGGGAAGGACCTAAACCGGGCCGTCAGGCCCCGTTCCCCACCCCCTCCGCGGTCTCGGCGACGAGTTGGTCGACGACGCTCTTGAGATCACCCGTTTCCTCGAAGGTGGCGAGCTGACGGTCGGCACTCGTTCCGCCCTCGAGGATCGTGTAGGCGTATTCCACCTGCTCACGGCTCCCGAGATCATCCAGAACGTCGTCGAGGAACCATCCGATGAGCTCCTCGATCAGCTCCTTCGCCGGGCGCTCGGTCTCCTTCCCGAGGTCGAGAAGATTGCCCGAGACGCCGTACCGCACTGCCCGCCACTTGTTCTCCTCGATCAGGGAGAGCGGGTAGACCCGGAACGTCATGTTGTCACGACGCAGCTTCCACAGCTTGGCTACGATGGCCTGGATGATGGCGGAGATGCAGACGGCCTCGTCGACCCGCGTGCAGATGTCGCAGATCCGAAACTCGAGCGTCGGATAGAGGTGGTGGGGGCGCGCGTCCCACCAGATCTTGGACGCATCGTCGATCGCGTTCGCGTTGACGAGGGACTGGAGAATGTGCTCGTACTCGGCGTAGGTCCTGAACGTCGGCGGGATGCCCGTGCGCGGGAAGTTCCGCCACTGCACGCTTCGATACGATTTCAGCCCGGTCGTGCGCCCCATCCAGAACGGCGAGCTCGTCGAGAGCGCGAGGATGTGTGGGAGGAAGTAGCGCGAGACCCTCATCGCATCGATGAGGAACTCGCGATCCTCGATGCCCACGTGGACGTGCATCCCGAAGATGAGGTTCTTGCGTGCCAGATCCTGCAGGTCCTGCTCCACCCCGAGGTAGCGCTCGAGCGGCGTGATCGCCTGATCCATCCAGGACGAGTACGGGTGGGTGCCCGCGGCCAGGATCCGCAGTCCGTCTCGCTCGGCGAGCTCGGTCACCGCCCGGCGCAAACGCACCACCTCGCCCCGGATCTCCGCGGGGGTCCGACACACCGAGCTGCCGACCTCCACGACCGATTGATGGAGCTCCGGCTTGACCCCCTCCACCGTGATCTGGCCGTCCGCGTCGAGCAGCTGCGTGATGTACGCGCTCAGCTCACCCGTCTCGGGATCGACGATTTGATACTCTTCCTCGATGCCCAGCGTGAGGGACGGATCTTTCATCGGCCGCTCCTCATACCGGGCCCGCCACACCGTCGATGATGGCGTTCAAGCTCGGGCTCGGTCTCATCGCCGTCGCGGCGAGCTCCGGATCCGGTCGGTAGTAGCCACCCAACTCCTGTGGAGCACCCTGAGCCGCATCGAGCTCCCGCAGGATGGCCTGCTCCGCGTCACCCAGCGCCTCGGCGATCGGGGCGAATCGGTCGGCCAGCGCGCCATCCGAGCCCTGCGCGGCCAGGGCCTGTGCCCAATAGAGCGCGAGGTAGTAGGAACTCCCCCGGTTGTCGAGCTCGTGCACGTCCCGCGAAGGCGAACGGGCGTTGGACAGATACACCGCCGTTGCTCGATCCAGCGCGTCGCCCAGCGCGCGGGCGCCGGGGTTGTCGAACCGATCGCCCAGGTGCTGGAGTGAAGCCGACAGGGCCATGTACTCGCCCAATGAATCCCAACGGAGGTGACCCTCCCGCTCGAACTGCTGCACGTGCTTCGGCGCCGACCCGCCCGCACCGGTCTCGAAGAGCCCTCCGCCATTGAGCAGCGGCACGACGGAGAGCATGCGAGCGCTCGTCCCGATCTCGAGAATCGGAAAGAGGTCGGTGAGGTAGTCGCGCAGCACGTTGCCGGTGACGGAGATGGTGTCCTCCCCCCGCCGGATCCGCTCGAGGGAGAAAGCCATGGCGTCGACCGGCGACAGGATCTCGACTTGGAGGTCGTCGGTGTCGTGGCCTTCGAGGTACCGCTCGACCTTCTGGATCAGCTGGGCATCGTGTGCACGCTCGCGATCGAGCCAAAAGACCGCGGGCGCTCCCGTGGCCCGCGCCCTGACCACGGCGAGCTTCACCCAATCACGCACGGCCACGTCCTTCGTCTGACACGCGCGCCAGATGTCGCCGACCTCGACCTGATGCTCCAGCAGGACGGCACCGTCGGCCGCAACGACCCGCACGACGCCGTCTTCGGCCACCTCGAACGTCTTGTCGTGTGAGCCGTACTCCTCGGCCTTCTGGGCCATGAGACCGACGTTGGGTACGCTGCCCATGGTCGACGGATCGAACTGGCCGTGGGCCTGGCAATCCCGCACGACGGCATCGTAGATGCCGGCGTAGCTCGAATCGGGAATCACGGCCTTGGCGTCCTGGAGCTCCCCGTCGCCGTTCCACAGCCGTCCGGAATCACGGATCATCGGCGGCATCGAGGCGTCGATGATGATATCGCTCGGCACGTGGAGATTCGTGATGCCGCGCCCCGAGTCGACCATCGCGATCGCGGGGCCCGCCTCATACGCCGCCGCGATATCGGACTCGATCTCCCGCCGGCTCTCTTCGGGAAGGCTGCGGATCTTCGCCAACACGTCGCCGAGGCCGTTGTTCGGATCCGCGCCGAGCTCCTCGAGGACGGCGCCGTGCTTCTCGAAGACGTCGTGAAAGAACACTCGAACGGCATGACCGAAGATGATCGGGTCCGAGACCTTCATCATGGTCGCCTTCATGTGGAGCGAGAAGAGAACGCCCCGGTCCTTTGCATCCGCGACCTGCGCGCGAAGAAACTCCACGAGCGCACGCCTGCTCATGAAGGTCGCGTCGATCACCTCCCCCTCGAGGAGCGCAAGATCGTCCTTGAGCACCGTGACGGTACCGGCCGCCGAGACGTGCTCGATCCGCGCGGTCGTTGGGCGGTCGAGCGTGAGCGACCTCTCGTTGGAGCGGAAATCGCCCCCGGACATGGTGGACACGTGGGAGGCGGAATCCTCGGGCCAGGGGTGCATCCGGGGCGGATGCGCCCTCGCGAAGTCCTTCACGGACGGGGGAGCGCGGCGATCCGAGTTGCCTTGCCGCAGGACGGGATTGACGGCCGATCCCTTGACCGAGTCGTATCGCGCCTTCGTCGCCCTCTCCGCCTCGTTGGCGGGCTCGTCCGGGTAGTCGGGCAGCGAATAGCCCTGTGTCTGCAGCTCCCGAATGCACGCCTTCAGCTGGGGGATGGACGCACTGATGTTCGGGAGCTTGATGACGTTGGCTTCAGGAGCCTCCACGAGCCGCCCGAGCTCCGCGAGATCGTCGGACACCCGGTGCGCCTCGTCCAGGACTTCGGCGAGGACGGCGAGGACCCGGCCCGATAGAGAGATGTCCCGCGTCTCGACCGGGACGTCGGCCACCCTGGCGAACGCCCGGACGATGGGAAGAAACGCGTGTGTCGCGAGCGCAGGTGCCTCGTCTGTCCACGTGTAGATGATCGAAGGCCTGTCGGGCATGGAATCCGTGAGGAAGGGGGAGGTCGGTGGTCGGGCCAGGCAGTCGCGGAGGGGCTCCGCCGCTCCGGTGGCGCGACAGTATAGAGGGCGACGGCCGCTCGGGCGAAAGTGAGACCCATCACCGAGGCCCCCCCGGGGACCGAGCGCCCCGGTCCTGACTTCGGGCCCGCACCCGCACGCAGTGACGAGACGCCTCGGAAGCTGTAGCGTTCGGGCGCCGAAGGGGCAGCCGGCCCCGACCGCCATCTCGCACTCGTCCTCACGACTTACGGTGAAACCCACCCCTCGTCGCCCCGCCGTGCCGCTCAGGAGCAGAGACGTGCCACTGCGCGCGACGCTTTCCATAGGCGAGACGCTGCGGCCCTTCGTCCTGCGCTTCGCGGGGGCGCTGCTGTACTTCCTGGGCCTCTTCGCCGTGGCCGCGGTCGGGTATCACTTCATCGAGGGCTGGCACTGGTTCGACTCGATCTATATGGCCGTGACCACGGTCAGCTCGGTCGGCTTCATGGAAGTGCATCCGCTCACGCCAGCGGGACGGACCTTCACCCTGGGGGTGATCTTCCTCGGCGTCACGGGGCTCGGCGTGTGGTGGGCGCTGATCACTGCCCTGATCGTCGAGCTGGACCTCGGGGGTGCGCTACGGAGACGAAAGAAGATGAAACGGATCGAAGACCTCCGGGACCACTACGTGGTGTGCGGAGCCGGTCGCGTCGGACGGATGGTCATCCGGGAGCTTCGGGCCGCCGAGCTGCCGCTTCTGGTGATCGAGCAGGACGAGGGCCGCGCGCGCCAAATCGAAGAAGACGACCTCGACGTGCTGGTGATCTGCGCCGACTCGACGAAGGAGCGTGTGCTGTCCGAAGCAGGGGTCGCGCGGGCCTCCGGCTTGGCGGCCTGCCTCGCCGACGACGGCGACAACCTGCTCGTGTGCCTCACCGCCCGTGAAATGAACCCGGGACTCTCGACGGTGGCGCGCGCCTACGACGAGGAGTCGATGGATCGCCTCCGCAGGGCCGGAGCCGATCACGTGATCGCGCCGACCCTGACCGGTGGTATCCGCATGGCTTCCACCCTCCTCCGGCCCAACGTGGTGAGCTTCCTCGATTCGGCCATCCTCGGGCCCGAGATGGACCTCCGGCTCGAGGAGGCCGCGGTCCCGGAAGGGTCACCGCTGCATGGACGGTCGCTCGCGGACGCCAAGATTCCGCAGCACACGGGCCTCGTCATCATCGCACTCCAGCGGAGCGGCGGCGCGAGCCAGATCTACAATCCGGGCCCCGACACGCGTCTGGCGCAGGGAGACGTGATGATCGTGCTCGGGCGCGAGGGGCAAGTCGAGCGCCTGCGGGAGTACGCCGAGAAAGGGTGACGCCCGAGGGCTCGGCCGCGCCCGAGCGCGCCCGAAAGCACCCCGGCCGGCCCAGCTTCAGCGCGCGAGGAGGTCCCTGGCTTCGAGACCGACTCGGAAGCGCCGCTCGAGCACGGCCTGCCACCCTTCGGGGCGAGCGTCGAGGAGGTTGTCGACCCCGAAGATGAGGCGGAGGGACCGTGGCAGCTCGGCCGTGGCCTGCACGTCGAGCGACACGAACCGCTCCTGGGTCCCGACCACCCCGGCGCGTCCCAGCTCGTCGAGACCCAGGATCGGCGCGTCCCCGGTGGCGTGGACGGTGGCGTGGAGGAGAAGGCCGCTCAGCACATCGAGCGAGCGAGCCAGCCGAACCCGGCCGGAGTGGCGGGCTCGGCGGTCGAGCGGCAGATCGTCTTCGAGAGAGCGAGCGTCGAGAACCACGTACTCGGCCTGGAGCTCCCACGGACCCGAGCGGGTCGCGCCGGTCGCCTCGATGCCGCGCGTGCGAGCCTCGCGGAAGTTCCGCGGGGAGTAGACGAGAAGACCGCTGGGGTCGTTCCCGATGAAGCTCGACTCGATCAGGTTCTCGATCCGGTTCGTGTACCCCTCGATCCCCAGGCTCAGCGCCGACGACGGGGCCCAGTCGACCCCGGCGCTCACGTTCCACGACGTCTCGGGCTGGAGGTCGGGGTTCCCCTGAACCGTGTAGCCGGCCCCCAGGTTCGCGAAGTCCCAGGCGAGCTCCTTGAACGAGGGCGCGCGGAAGCCACGCCCCACGACCGCCCTGAGACGGAACGCGGCGGTCGGCAGCACCGAGACCCCGATCGTCGGAGAGACCGTGTTGCCCCAGCGGTCGTTGAAGGTCGCCCGAAGGCCGCCGCTCACGGTTGCCACGCCGAGCGTCCACGCATCCTGGGCGAAGACATCGAGCTGGTCGTCCGCCGCCTGGTCTTCCAGGATCTTGTCGGGCGACTCGATGCCTCGGTGCGACCCTTCGAGGCCCACGTCGAGGCGGTGCGACCCAACCGAGGCAGCGTACGAGACCGTGGCCCGGTAGAAACGCTCCTTCTGCAGATTCTCCTCCGCACCCTCGATGGGCGCGTCTCCTCGCGCCGCGCGGAACAGGTGCTCGTAGTCCTGGGCAAAGAGCTTCGCCGACCACTCGCCTCCCCACCGGGCCAACGTCGCCTGGGTCCACGCGGTCAGGCCGCGGTTGTCGTTGAAACCCGAGAAGCCACCTCCGATCGGCCACTTCTGGCGCTCCCGGACGAAGCTGACGTCGCCGCGCACGGAAAGGTCGTCCGCTCCGAGGTAACGAACCGTCGAACGCACGTCCCACACGCGTGCAAACGCGCCCGTGGCGTCCTCGAGGCCCGGCACCTGATCCTGCTGGCGCCAGCTGCCCGTGGCCCGGTACCGGAGATCGCCACCTCCCGAGACCGTCGCGTCGGCCTCGTATCGGCCGCCACCACCGGACAGGGCGCGGGCGTCCGCCCGGAAGCCGGGCTGGGGAACTCTCGTCACGACGTTGATGACACCCCCGAGTGCATCGGAGCCGTACAGGGACGACAGCGGCCCCTTCACGACCTCCACGCGCTCGACACCGGCGAGCGAGATCCGGCTCAGGTCACGATTCTCGAGAAGGGCGCCGCTCGCCGGCTGCCCGTCGACGAGGACGAGCACGCGGGCGTCTCCGATCCCGCGAATCATGATGTTCGAGCCCGTCGGGGTGGAGGCCTGCGACTGAAGGCCCGGGATCTGCGAAAGGAGCGACGCGATCGAGGGTGCACTCGTCGCCTGGATGTCGGACGGTGAGATCTGCGCGATGGGCACCGCGATCTCCGAGCGCCGCTGCGTGCGGCCGGCGGCCGTCACCACGAGCGATTCGAGCTCCAGCGGATCGGGCTCGAGCTCGACCAGCCAACCGGTGGCCTCGGCTTCGGACCTCGACAGCGTACGCGGCAGATGCCCGATGGACCGCACTTCGATCCAACCCTCGCCGCTCCACGCAGGGGACAAGTGGAAGCGACCGGTCACATCGGTCTCGATTCGCCCAACCGGATCCGTGTCCGGCCCTTCGACCCTCCAGATGATCTGCGCCATCGAGATCGGGGAGCCGGCGATCCGGTCGACCACGCGGCCCTCCTGCCCCGACATCGCCTGGGGGGCCAGGCAGAGCAGAGCCCCCAGAAGTCCGGAAGCGGCGCGGCTGCTCACTGCAACCGCTTGAACCTCAGGGTGGGGAAACCGGACTGCTGCATCGCGTCGTAGTAGTCGGTCACCTGCACCTTGTACACGTCGGATCCGACCCGAACGAGGAAGACGTTGTAGGTCGGCCAGAGGAAGTTGTTGCCCTCGATGTTGTACCAGAACACGGCCGACGCATCGTCGACCGTGCTCGGAATGGCACCACTGATGACCGACAGGAAGCCGCCGTAAGCGGGTGCGTCGTCGGCCTGCGTCATCCCGGCGAAGTCCTCAGCAGCATCCAGGGGGAACGTCCCGGCGTCGCAGTCCGTGTTGAAGTCGATCGTGTAGAAGGGCGCGACGGAGAGGTCCCATTCGCATCCTCCCATCGGCGTCACCAAAGAGGCCGACTCGAGGTCGATGAACGCCGGGCTGGGCGGCCCGGGCGGAAAGGCGATGGTCAGGGAGGACAGCGCCCCAAGGGATCCACCGGCGTCCTGACGGCGGTACTCCAGCGTGATGTCGCCGAGCAGGTCACCGACGAGGTTCATTGCCGAGACGCGGAAGAGGGCGAAGCCTCCGTCGGCCTCCCTCATCTTCCACGCCGCGCCGCTGTTCGCCACCAGCGTGTTGCCGATGGGATCGAAGCGGAACCAGGGCCCGCTGTCGTCCTCGACCAGGCCGTCCTCGATGAAGGTCGCGCCCGCGATGTCGTCCCCGGTCACCGCTTCCCACGCGGCGTCGGCATCGGCCGAGGTGAAGTCGACCACGTCCGCCGAGTCCGCGCCCGCGTGGTTCTCGAGGTTGTACCCGGCCACGCTCCCGGGTCCGGCCACGCCACCGTTGAGCTTCACGGAGAATCGTCGAAACGCGATGTCCCACTCCATCGACGTCTGGGGATCCGAGACGGAGACGACGGAGCCGCCCTCGGCGAAGGTCAGGTAGGTGAAGTCGGCCGGATCCGAGGCGTCGAAGGAGATCTCACCCTCGGCGAGTGGGTCGTCGATGCCGGTGACCTCGTCCTCACATCCCGAGGCGACGAGCGCCGCCAGTACGGTCACCGTGAGGGCTCGGAGCAGATGCGGAGTAGACATGCGTCTGATGCGTTGAAGGGGCAATGCGAGCGCAGCGTTCGAGACAGCTGCTATTATGCTCGAATAGCCCGGCGCGCCTGACAATTCGGCTGATTACGGCCTGCTCCGGCGTACTTCTACGTAGGGTAATCTCTACGGACCAGGACCTGGACCGAATAGTCGACTCCCTCGACCTGGAGAGTGGCCTCGGGCCGATACTCCGATCGGATCCACTCGGTGAGGAGCGTGCCGTAGCCGACGCCCAACGGTCCTCGCCCGAACTCCGCCGTGTTCTTGGGCACGATGACGATCCTGTCCGGTGGCCAGGCGCGGAACGCGGCCTCCCACGCAGCCGCTCCGAAGAGGACCTCCTCGGGGGGCATGAAGTTGAGGTACGGCGTCGGGTTCGGGACGCGGGCCAGGTAGTTGATCATGACGCCCTCCGGGAGCACCGCCGCAGTCCGGGCGCCCGACCTCCGAAGGTGGTCCACGGCGAGCTGAACGAAGGCGCCGCGCACGTCGGTCCGCATCGCATCCGCGCCCGTGCCGATCTCGTAGGTCTTCGGCTCCATTCGGGAGCGCGTCGCCGACACGTGGGCGAACGCGAAGACGGCCAGGAGCCCCACGGCCGCCCCCCGCAGGACGGTTCCGCGCATTCCCCGTCGGTCGAGCAGGTCCGGGAGCCATCGGAGGAGCGCGACCACCGTGAATATTGAGGCAGGCGCGGCCAGCGCGAAGCCGTAGTGACCGACCCGCACGTTCAGCAGCATCTTCCCGAGCAGAACCAGACCGAGTGCGCCGAAGGCGATCGCCTCCGGAGGTGGTGCCTCGTCGGGGTCCCGGATCCGACCGATCACGAGTCCGACGAGCACGACGGCCACGGCGAGTTGGAGCGGCCGGAGCGCCTCGATCCACGGGACGTGCGAGCGCACGACGACGAACAGGACCCCGGTGGCGACCGCACTGATCCAACCGGCGAGCGGCGTGCTCGTCTCGCGTGCCAGCCACGCAGCCCCGACGGGGGCGAGGAGGACGATGAGCCAAATCGCGCCCCACGCGAGGATCTCCTCCATCCGAAGCAAGGGCTCGTCCAGGCCCATGCCGGCCCGGTAGTACGGTAGCTGAGCGACCTCGCCGGCAAGGACCGACGGCCAAGCACCGAGTGTGCCGCTCAAACCGAAGAGCACGAGCGAGGCGACGGGAGGCGCGAGCGCCGCGACCGAGAAGAGGGCGATTGTGCGTAGGCTCCGCCGGTCGGAGAGCGCCAACAAGATCGAGCTCGCTGCGGCCGCGGCGAGGAAGGTCTCGACCTTGGTGAGAAAGGCGAGGCCGAGCGCGATTCCACCCACCGCGAGCCAGATCGGCGAGCCCCGCACGCGCCATCGGCCCAGGGCGGCCAGGCAGCCGAGCGAGAGAGCGACCCCGTGCGTGACCTCGTGAGAGTAGGGCGCCATCCAGTTGTAGTTCGCGATTCCCACGTACTGGCCGAACGCAAAAACCAGCAGAAACAGGGCGGCCGCCGCACCTGCCGTCAGGCGGTCCGCCATGCCGAGCACGATGTGGCGGATCAAGAGCACCGAGGCCCCGAGGACGACGGCATTGGCGGCCTGGAGAACCGCCACTCCGGGCCCGAACACCCGGAACCAGAGGGCGTTGAGGTGTGGAGAGAGGGGTCCGTTGAACCATCCGATGTCGGTGTAGAGGCGCGCTCCCTCGACGATGCGCCACGGGACGTAGAGCTCGCGACCGAAGTCCACCAACGGGTCGGCCCAACCGCGCCAAGTCAGGCGGGCCATGACCCCGGCGACCGCCGCGAGCAGCAGGAGGTCGATGACGTGCCAGCCATTGGGCCCACTGACCCTCGCCGAGCCATCACCCGACGCATGGACCCGACCGTCCGGCGCCGGTCGGGGCACGCCCTGACTGTGGTCGGTCATCGTCTGATCTTCCCGTTCCGGTCGATCCCTACGACCGCCTAATTACGCGACCGGCGTGGAAAGACGCCACGAGCACGTTCTCGCCACGATCCCGTGACCGCGGCGCAGCCACCGCCGGCCCCCGGCACTCAGCCGGGAGTCCGGCGGAGACGTCAGCGCGCTCGACTCAGAATTGGATGTCCCACTGCAGGCGCCAGCGCCCGCCACTCTCCGAGTCGGTGGCGTCCTTCGCGGTAAAGAGTGCGTACTCGGCCGTGACCTTGTTGTCGTGTCCGCTGAAGAGCCAGTTCACAGCGAAGGTGAGCTCGCTCCAATCCGCATCGTTCACCGACTCGTCGGGCTCGAAAACCGACCACCGGAAACCCACCTCGAGCGGATCGGGAATCGACTCGATCACCTCGCCCGGGAAGTAGCCGATCATGGCGTAGTTGCCGAGTAGCTCCGTCTCTTCCGAGGTCTCCACGTTCCGGATGCTCTTCCAGTGGAACTCCTGGGCCCAGGAGAAGCCCTGCCACATGAAGGCCGTCTCGAAGGTCGCCTGGTTCACCCGGTATTCGGTATCGGCGTCATAGCCGACCAGCGTT
>JBDHDM010000114.1:0-15465 GCA_039591515.1 Gemmatimonadota bacterium
AGAAGGAGGCCACGTGTACGCATGTCGTCCGCCCGATGGAGGTGTCGTCTGAGGGGGGACGATGGACCCCACGGGCGGTGACGGGCAAGGAGGCGCGGGCCTGGGCTCGGTTGCGATTCGCCCGGATTCGGCCGATAACCAAGCATGAAACCTCGGATCGGCCTGTGGATGGCGGCTCTCGTCGTCGCCGCGGCGGTGCTCTGGGCTGCTCCCCGCGACGGGACGACCGGCGCGTACCCGGACACTTCGCGGGAGCTCCGCCACATCATCCCGTGGCGGGCCGGAGGCGGCACCGACGCCGCGATGAGGGGCTTCATGGGTTACTTCGAGCGCCACCTCGGCGTGCGGGTCGTCACCGAGAACGTCCCGGGCGGACTCAGCTCGGTCGGCCTCACGATGGTCAAGAGCGCACCAGCCGACGGCTACACGCTGGGCACCATGACGTACGACGCGCTCACCGTGGAAGTCCTCGGTCTGGCCCCGCTGAGTTGGACGTCGTTCGAGCCCGTGTGCATGGTGACGGACCACGCGAGCGCGCTCGTGGTGCCGGCCGCCCGTTGGCCGGACCTCGCCGCGTTCCAGAGCTCGGCGGCTGCGGAGCCCCGCGCCTTGACCGTGGGCAACGTCGGTTTGAAAGGCATCTGGCATCAGCACGCTGCGGCCATGGAGCAGGCTCTGGGAATCGAGCTCAGGCACATTCCGTACGAGGGTGGATCGGGACCGCAGCTGGCGGCGATCCTCGGCGGGGAGGTGGACGCCATCGTCTCCAGTCTCCCGGCGGCGATGTCCTACGTCCGAGACGGGTCGCTCCGCGTGCTCGCCGTGATGGCGGAGGAGCGGCACGAGCTCGTTCCGGCTGCACCGACGTTCCGAGAGTTGGGCTTCGACGTGGTCTACGGCGGCTTCCGCATGGTCGTCGTCCCGTCGGGTACACCTGCGGATGTGCTCGCCGTCCTCGAGGCGGCGTGTGCCGCCACGGCCACGGACCCAGATTTCCTCGCCTGGGCCACCGGCGCCGCGATCGGCGCTTCCTGGCGCGACCGCGAAGGATCGATCCAGTACCTCAGGGAGCTGACGCCCAGGGTGGAGGCACTCATGGCCGGCATGGAGACACCATGATGGGCATGGAGACACGATGAACGGCGCCGATGCGTTCGTGGGCATCCTGGAGCAGCTGGGGGTGGACGTCGTCTTCGGGCTGTGCGGTGACACGTCGCTCCCGATGTATCACTCGCTCGCTCGCTCGGGCGCCATCCGACACGTTCTGACACGCGACGAGCGCAGCGCGTCGTTCATGGCCGACGCGTACGCTCGGCTCAGCGGTCGGGTCGGGGTGTGCGAGGGCCCGAGCGGAGGGGGAGCCACCTACATTCTCCCGGGCGTGGCCGAGGCCAACGACTCCTCGGTGCCGCTCGTGTGTGTGACTTCGGACATCTCCGTCACGGACCGGGGCAAAGGCACACTCACCGAGCTCGATCAGCAGGCACTCTTCGCGCCCGTCACGAAGAAGGCATTGGGTCCGGAGAGCGCGGCCGAGCTTCCCGGCATGCTTCGCGAGGCCTTCAGGCTCGCCACGACCGGCAGTCTCGGTGCGTGTCACGTGGCGCTGCCGCTCGACGTGCAGGCTCAGCCGATCGACTCCGCCGAGGTCCACGCCGACTCGTGCTACGGAACCTACCCACAGGAGCGGCCCGCGCCCGCCCCGGAGGCGGTGCGGGCCTGCGCGCGTCTTCTGGTCGAGAGCCGGCGCCCTCTCGTCGTGGCCGGAGCCGGCGCGATCCGCTCGGGCGCGTGGGACGAAGTGAAGGCGCTTTCGCAGGCTTTGGGAGCGGCCGTGGCGACGTCCATCTGCGGCAAAGGGAGCATCGCGGAGACCGACCCCCTCTCTCTCGGCGTGATCGGAAGCAACGGCGGCCTGCCCTGGCGTCACGAGCTCGTCCGCGGTGCCGACCTCGTCTTTTACATCGGGAGCGGAACGGGGTCCGTGACGACGGAGAAGTGGACGCTCCCGGCGCCCGGCGAAACGACCGTCGTGCAGCTCGATACGAACGCGGCGTCGATCGGACGCAACTACGAGGTGGCCGCCGCGCTCCACTCGGACGCCAAGCTGGGATTGGCGGCTCTCGTTGAAGAGATCGGGCGGTTGGGCGTGAGCGGGTCGGGTGACCGGTGGAACCCGGAGGAGATCCGGCGCGGTCACGACCGCCACATGGCGAACGTCGGCGAGCTCTTCGCTTCCGACGAGAGTCCGATCAGGCCCGAGCGGCTGATGGCCGAGCTCTTCGAGGCGCTGCCAGCCAGCCCGGTGATCCTGGCCGACCCCGGGACACCCTGCCCCTACCTGTCCGCGTACTGGCGAATCGAGGAGGCGGGCCGCTCCTTCGTCAGCCCGCGGGCGTTCGGCGCGCTCGGGTACGCGCTTCCGGGCGTCGTCGGCGCCCATTATGCGCGACCCGAAGCGGGCCGCGTGATCGGTGTGATGGGCGACGGATCGTTCGGGATCTCCGTCGGGGAGCTGGAAACGATTCGGCGCCTGGACCTTCCCGTGACGCTCATCGTGTGCAACAACGCGAGCTACGGCTGGATCAAGGCGGGCCAGAAGAGTCGAAAGGAGGAGTACTTCTCCGTCGACTTCGGACGCGCCGACCACGCCGCGATCGCCCAGGCCTTCGGTGTGGCAGCTCGTCGGGTGGAGGACCCGCGTGAGCTCGGGGAGGCGATGCGGGAAGCGCTTCGGCATCCAGGACCCTTCCTTCTGGACGTCGTCACCCAACCCCTCGAGGAGGCGCAGGCCCCCGTCTCCAAGTGGATCGCTTGACGTCTTTTCGGCGGGGCAAGGCGCTCGCACACCCCGACGCCGCATCGGGCGCCTTCTTGCTGGTCGTCGCGGTGGCGTATGGGGCCATCGGGCTCCGGATTCCGCCAGGCGCCGGAGAGCCGGGACCCCGCGCTCTGCCGATCGTCCTCGCCGCGGCCCTGGCAGTCCTGTCCACGTGGGTCCTCGTCCGTGGGCTCCGCTCCGGTGCGGGCACGTCGTCGATCGACGTGCCGGATCCGACGGATGACGCGAATGCGAGAAGGCCGTTCCCACGGGAGGCTTCGCTCGCGGTGATAGCAACGCTCCTTTGCGTCGCCTTCTTCCAGCCGCTGGGCTTCGTCGTCACGTCGCTCGCCTACGCCGGGGCGCTCGTGTGGCTGTTCGGCGGGAATCGGCGAATGATCGTCGGTGTATCGGTCGCGACCACGGCGGGGCTGTTCGTCTTCTTTCGGCTGATCCTCGGCGTGCGACTCCCCCCGGGCCTGCTCGGCTGAGCCGATGCCGACCGACCTCTTCCTCGACGCAGCGTTGTGGCCTTACCTGGTGGGCGGCGTGATGCTCGGGATCGTCGTGGGCGCGGTGCCCGGCCTGACCGCGACGCTCGCGATCGCGCTCTTGTTGCCCCTCACGTTCGGCCTTTCGCCCGAACGCGCCATCGTCATGATGACCGGCATCTTCACAGGCGGGATCTACGGAGGATCGATCGCGGCGATCACGCTGCGCATTCCCGGTGCCCCCGCCAGCGCCATGACGATGCTCGACGGGCACGCCATGGCGATGAGGGGAAAAGCCGGCTCCGCGATCGCGCTTGCCACGTTCTCATCCTTCGTCGGCGGAATCGTCGGTGGTGTCGTGCTCGTCCTGTTCGCGCCCGCGCTTGCGCGCGTCGCGCTCGGCTTTCAATCGCCGGAGATGTTCGCGTTGGTCGTCCTCGCCCTCTCCGCCGTGGCGACCGTGTCCCCAGACTCGTTCGTGAAGGGCCTCATCTCGACGACGCTCGGCGTCATGCTCGCGACCGTGGGGATCGACCAGCTGGTTCCCGTGCCCCGTTACACCTTCGGGTCGATCAACCTCCTGGTCGGCGTGCCGTTGATCCCCGTCGTCATCGGCCTCTTCGCGGTGAGTGAGCTCTTCCACCAGGCGGGTGAGCCGGCGCACGTGACGGAGACGGGCTCCCCCATCGCTACGGGCGGACTGGCCGAGTGGTGGGCCGATGCCCGGCGGGTCGGATGGGTGACGTTCGCGAAGAGCTCGGTGATCGGCACGCTCGTCGGCGCGCTACCCGGCGCGGGCGGGGCGATGGCCGCGTTTCTGTCGTACTCGGAGGCGAAGCGGAGCTCACCGCACCCGGAGCGTTTCGGAACCGGCGTGCCCGTCGGGATCGTCGCCCCCGAGGCGGCGAACAACGCGATGACCGGCGGAGCCCTCATTCCGCTCCTCGCGTTCGGCATCCCCGGTGACGCCGTCACGGCCGTCATCCTGGGAGGTCTCGTCATCCACGGCATCACCCCGGGTCCGCAGCTTTTCGGGGAATCCGCACACCTGCTGGAACCGCTCTTCGGAGCGTACTTCCTGAGCTACGTGCTGATCCTCGTGCTCGGGCTGCTGCTGCTTCCGCTCTTCTCCGGCATCACCCGCGTGCCCCGGCCCGTGATCTTCCCGCTCATCGGCGCGCTGGCGGTCGTCGCGGCATTCACCTCGGAGGGGACGGTGTTCGCGATGTACCTGACCGTGGCCGTCGGCGTCGGGGCGTTCGTCCTCCGACGTTTCGGCTACCCTGTGATTCCGATCCTGCTCGGACTCATCCTGGGGCCGATGCTCGAGGCGAACTTCCGAAGATCACTCATACTCTCGGAGGGCGACCCTACGGTCTTCGTCCGGTCGCCCGTGAGCCTCGCGCTTCTCCTCGCCGCGATCGTGTTGCCCGCGTGTAGGGGCCGGACGCAGGGAAGCGTGGCTCATGCCGGACGGCGTCGTGGTGAAACGACGTCGGTGGTCTCTCCCGACCAGTTCGTCGCCGTAGAAGTCGTCGAGGACCCGACGTTCTCGGTGGGGAGGCGCTCCGTCCTCTTCTCGGCTGCCGATTTCCTCGCCGGCCCGACCCACGCGATCTATGACGTCAGATCGGACGGCGAGGCCTTCGTCATGATCCGGACCGCGGTCCCTCCCCGACCAAGCGAGTTGATCCTGGTCCAAAACTTCGAGCACGAGCTACGCACCTCCGTTTCGACCCGTTGATTCGCGGCCGACACCGGACGGCGTCGGGTGTCGCACCTGCCGACTAGAGGTCAAATGGGGGGACCGCACGATCCGTTGCCACCGCTCCGAGCGCCTTTCGCGGACCAACGGGGACTCACTCCGCCCCCCCCTCACCGTCTTCCACGAGCAGCGGATGCTCGTCCGACGGGTCGTGCTGCGGGCCGAAAGCCCCCTCGAACTTCTCCACGTAGTGCCGGAACTTCGTCCTCCATACGTCGGCGGCGAATTTGAGGAGCGCGCCGCCTTCCACCAGCAGCTCCAGATTCTCGAGGCACATTTCCCAGCCGGCGGCGTTTCGGGCGCCCCACGACGGGTCGGCGAAGCCCTCCGACAGACGGAAGAGGCATCCCGATCCTTCGGGCACGAGCTCGAACTTCAGGTGATGTCCTCCCCAGCGGAACTCGAGGCGCCGGGGCTCATCGACGACCAACACCTCTCCTCGGAGCTCCTCGTCCGAGAGACCCTCGCCCTCGCCGTGCAGGAAGACGAAGCGCAGCTCGGCTCCCTCACGCCACTCCCCCTCGACGTCGGCCGGGAACCACTGCCTGAGGAGTGCCCGCTCGGTGACGACGCGCCACACCATTTCCGGTGGGTGGGCGAGCCGGCGCTCCACGGTGAGACGATATCTCGGTCCGTCCCTTTCGAGCGTAGCCTGCATTTCACTCCTCCATCGACGACAGGGTGTCTTCCATGGCGTCCAAGCGGCGCTCCCAGAAAGCCCGGAAGGGCTGCAGCCACTCGTCCAGCTCGCGCAGGCCCTCCGGGTTCAGACGGTAGATCCGTCGCTGCGCGTCCTTTCGTACCGAGGCCCACTCGGCCTCACGGAGAACGCGTAGCTGCTTCGAGACCGCCGGTTGGCTCATGCCCAACCGATCCACCAGCGCCCCAACGGACTGCTCGCCTTCCCTCAGCTCCTCGAGGAGGCGGCGGCGCGTCGGGTCCGACAGGAGATCGAAGGGGTTGGCCATTCGGCAATATGCCTTTTCACGTATATAACTGTCAAGGCATGCTAGGAGTGCCGACCTCCGAGAGGTGCTGTCGAGCGTTCGGCAGCTTCGAGACCCTCAGCTCTCTCTGGACCTGGCGGACGCGGCCCACAGACTCACACACGCGAGGCCCATCCATAGCCCCTGTGCCACCACCACGCTTCCGAGGGTGGGAATCCGGGTCCAGGCACGCACACGTTGGCCCGACTCCAGGGTCACGGTCACCTGCGAGTAGTCCGAGCCGGCGAAGACGAGCCAATCGATCGCCCCCATGAAGACGTCGAGCGTGGAGGTCACCCGAGCGATGTTGCCTTCTTCGCCCAGGAGCCCGAAGGCGAGGAAGGCGAGCCACCCGCCGACGGCCCAGTGGTAGGGTCGCTTGAATCCGAGGAGCAGTGCGCTGACCGCGACGTACCCCCACGTGGCGACGACGAAGGGGTGCGCCCAGTGCCATAGCGGCGTGGTCCACACCATTTGGCGGACCCCACCGCCCGCTCCGGACCGCACGGCATCCAGGTCGGTGACCATCCAGCGCGTTCCTTCGGACCCCGCGTCGCCGCCAACGAGCACGACGAACAGTACGAGCGACAAGACCCCGACCGACACCACTCCCATGAGCCAGACCCACCCCGCCGCGACCTTCATGCGTGCATGCCGGGCATGATCCACCGGCAACGTCCAGAGCCGACTCTCACCGAACAGGGTCTCGCCCTTCCAAACCGCGAGCGGGGAGGCGAGGCCGAGGAAGGCGGCGATGACGCCGAGGTCTGTCGGATTCAGGATCGGGCCGACTTCGACGACGATCTCCTCGACGAACGGTACGAGCAGCAGCAGGAGCGCCAGGCCGGCACAAATCGCCAATGCCTCGCGCCGTACCGCCAGCCCGACCACCCGGAGTTGCTCCACTGCGGCCGCCTTCATCGAAGGGGTGCGATCCATCGTGATGTCCGTCATGACGTTTCCTTATTCGCGAGCAGCGCGGTGGCTGCCTCGTCCAGGCTGAGTGGGGCCACCTCACGGACCGTGGCACCCGCCCGCCCGAATCCATTCACGACCAGCTTCTCTTCACCCCACACCGTCCATTCGATGTCCCGCATGCCTTCGGTCCTCCGGATGACGCGACCGGCCAGCTCGGTCGACATCTCGAACCCGTCCGGCACGTCGGCCCAATAACGGCGCAGCTTCCCTCTAAGCTCATCCGTGGGCATCTGCCCCAGCAGCCGGCCCTGACGGAGCACGCCCACGTGGTCGACCAACCGCTCGATCTCGTAGACGCGGTGCGTGGAGATCAGCGCCGTGGTCGGGGAGTCGGCGAAGTGTTCGCTGAGGATGCTCAGGGTGACGTCGCGAATGACGTGGTCCAGACCGTCCGTCGGCTCGTCCAGCAACAGGAGCGGAGGACGGTGCGCGAGCGCGACCAGCATCTGGACACGTCGACTTTGCCCCTTCGACAGCGAGCGGCACTTCCTCGAAAGGTCCACCTCGTAGGCGTCGACGAGTCGTGCCGCGTAGTCCGTATCCCACGACGGATAGAGCGCCTCACAGTGTTTGAGCAGCCGCCCGACGGTCATCCACGGGTAGCCGATGCGATGACCCTCCGGTACGTAACCGACGAGCCCGCGGGCGTCGGCGCCGCGGCGCTCCGGGTCGATCCCGAGAACCTCGACCGCGCCGTGATCACGGCGGGCCATGCCGATGAGGGTTCTGAGCAGGGTCGTCTTTCCCGCTCCGTTCGGTCCGACGAGCACGTACGCTGCGCCCTCGGGCACCCGAAGGTCCAACGCGTTCAGTGCGGTCGTCGACCCGAAGCGCTTCGTCAGATCCCGCGTCGTGATCGTGAACGGCCCCCCACCGAGATCGACCGGCAGGGCCGCTGCGGTCTTCGTGTTCATCCGATGCCCTCCTCAAGAGCTTCTTCTCTCTCGACTGCCTGCCCGAGGCCGTGCAGCGCCTCCAACACTTCCTCCAGCAGGAGTCCATTTCGGGATACGTCCGCCAGCGTCCTCAGAGCCACCTCGCGTGCCAGCCTGGGGCGCTCGTTCTCCTCCGGACGGACTTCGGGTGCCACGAACGTGCCCTTGCCCGGCCGGACCCGAACCACGCCCTCTCGCTCGAGCTCGGCGTAGGCCTGGGAGACCGTTCGCGGATTGATCTGCAGCGACGAGGCGAGCTCCCGGACCGACGGCAGGGCGTCTTCGGGGCTCAGCGTGCCTCGGACCAGTCCTCGTCGGACCTCATCCATGATCTGCACGTAGAGCGGTCGGTTGTCGCTGGTCTGGAGATGGACGCGCATGGCTCACGCAACTGTTGTAGTGATGTGCAACAGTGCGTCAGTCAGCCCGAAGAGTCAAGGGGAGGGGGTCCAAGCCCTCCCTACCAGGGGCGGCAATCCCTTTCGATCCTGCGGCTGAACTCCCGGGGATCGTCCACCACCCTCCAGAAGTCCCGGAAGAACTTGATCGCGTCCTCGGCGTGGCGCTCGTTCCACTGCGGGAAGCCGTGGCGGACGAAGTCACGATAGAGTTGCTCGATCTCGGACCGATTCTCCCGGAAGGGCTCCACCGCGGACTCGTAGACGAGCTCGTCACGGCAGAACCCCCGATACAGCCGGCCGGTCACCGTCCGGATCCGGTCGTGCAACGAGGGGTCGACCGTCGCGTAGCGCGCGTTGACGGTACCCGCGAAGTCGAAATCGTACGGTACGGTCAGGAGGCGACCGTCTTCGGTCCGGACGAGCTTGACGTTGTGGAAGTAGACGGGCGACCAGTCGGTGTTCGCGATCATGTAGTTGAACATGGCCACCAGCACCGAGTACTCGCCGAAGGTGCGCGCGGGGTGGAGCTGCGTCACGGCCTCCAACGTGCCCGGCGCCCTCGCCGCCATCTCGTCGCCATCCTCAATGAGGAATCCGATCTTGGTGCGGGTCTCATATTCCTCCGACGTGTCCTCGTAGGTCATCTCCACGAGGCGCACCCGGTACGAGTTCGCCGTGAGGGTGTTGAGCACGCGGTACGCGAGGTACTCGCTGAAGACGTAGCGCTGGTAGTCGTCGCGCTCGTCGTGACAGGGGGTCACGAGCTTCAGCTTGTCCTGCCCCTCGAAGACCGTCCCCTCCATCTGCTTCACCCTGAAGTTCAGGCGAAGCGGGGGGAAACGGCAGTTCTTCTTCGAGCGCCGGAAGTTGCCGCGCACACGCGTCCGGATGGGCGTCACCACCTCCGATCCGTCCATGTCGACGAAGGTGAGGGTCCCGTCCACTTGAACCGAATCGTTCCGCTCGTCTCGCAACCAAGCGATGTCGGTGCGCAGTGTCATGCGGATCGGCTCGTCGGCCGCGAAGAGAGGAGCGTTCTCGGCCCGCTCGGCCGCCGCGGCGTACTCCTCGGCCGTGGGCAAGCCATATTGCTCTTGCCCGAACGCGCCGGCGGGAACGAGGAGTGACGAGAGCGCGACGAGGGACGCGTACGATCTGTTCATGATCATCGTCGACGTGTGCGGTGCAGCGGCTGGCGGCTAGCCGAACCACTGATCGGACTGCGATCGGTTCCGGGTGGGATGGAATCCGTCGATACGCATGAAAGAATGCGGGCCGAGCGTGGAATCCGCGAGCGCCCCGTGTCCGACGGATCTGAGCGAGCTGCAGGAGGCATCGGGGGGGCACGTTGGGTGAACGCGAGCGGGGTGCGGGGCGTTCTTCCGCTCCCCATCTTGTCGAGCCCCCTACCCCTGACCCGGGACCATTGTCATGGCACTCGCTCGCCATCTTGCCGGACTCGCTCGACGGGGGAGAGGTCTGGAGCTGGACGGGTCCCGGCGGCAACTGCCCGACTGGACTCGCCGAGGTCACCGGCGTCCCGCGCTGATCCCACCCGGCGGCGACCTCTCGGAACCGGCTGCGATCGTGACTTCATGAGGATCGAGCTCGTCGTCGCCTGTCTGCTGGTCGGCGTAGCCGGCTCGGCCGCACGCGCCCAGGTGCCGCGCTACGGCCTCTCGACGCGTGTGGAGAACCACATGCTGCCCGCCGTCACGAGTGGGCCGCTCGATCCGTCGTGGCATCCAGACGGATCGTCGCTGGCGTATTCAATGCGCGGCGACATCTGGATCCAAAGGCTCGGGTCGGACGAGGCCCGCGCGATCACGCAGGGGCCCGGTTACCACTTCGAGCCCGCCTGGAGCCCCGACGGCGAGTGGCTGGCGCTTGTGGTGGACATGGATGGCGAGATGGACATCGCGGTGGTCCGGCCCGACGGCTCGGAGTACCGGCGGCTGACCTCGGATGGCGGGGTGGACGTGCAGCCCACCTGGACGCCGGACGGGGGGTTCGTGGTGTTCGCCTCGGCGCGGGGAGGGGGCTTCGACATCCTGCGGTACGAGATGGCCACCGGCACCGTCGAGCCCATCGTGGAGGGGCCCGGCAATCAGTTCCAGCCGGCCGTCTCGCCGGACGGTTCGACGCTGGCGTACATCTCCGGAGTCCGCGGACGGCTGGGGAGTGGGGGCATCTGGACCGTCCCCCTCGACGGTGGCGAGCCGACGCTCGTGCACGACGAGGAGACGAGCTACCGACCTGCGCCCGCGTGGACCCCGGACGGCTCGGCGCTCGTCTTCGCGTCCGACGCGGCCGGCTCGTACGACCTCGCCACCGTCCCCGCCACCGGAGGCAACCGGGTACGCCTGACCACGCAGCCACTCGACGAGTTCGCGCCGGCGGTCAGCCCGGACGGCGAGCTCGTCGCCTTCGTCGGCAATCACGACGGGCCCACGACGCTTTGGGTGACGTCGCGGTTCGGTGGTGGCAACCGCGCCTGGCGTCGAGTGACGCCCGGGCGGCTATACCCTATGTACGAGATGGCCACGCTCGGGGGACGCGTGGTCGACCCCGACGGACAGACGGTACCGGCCCGCATCCAGATCACGGCATCGGACGGCCGCGGCTACGTCCCCTCCGGTGCGTTCCATCGGGTGAGCCCCGCCAACGAGATCCACTACTTCCACTCTTCCGGCGACTTCGAGGTGGTGCTCCCGGCCGGAGAGGTGCGAGTGGAAGCCCTGCGCGGCTTCGAGTGGATCCCGGCAGACGAGACCGTGCGCGCCGAGGTGGGCCGCACCACGACCGTCGAGCTCCGCCTGGAGCGGCTGGCCGATCCGGGTGCGGCCGGGTGGATCTCCGGCGACACGCACGTGCACGACCTGCACGAGGGCCGGTACGGCATCACGCAACGAGAGTTCTTCGACTGGCTCCGGGCCGACGACCTGCACGTGACGAACGACCTGATCCACATGGACGGAACCAAGGTCATGGGCCGGTGGAGCGACCTGACCGGCGAGGACTACGAGGCATCGACCGACGACTACATCCTGCGCTACACACAGGAGTTCCGCGGTTCCTTCGGTCACGTGGGCCTGCTGGGGGTAAGTGACTTCATCATGCCGCTGATCGGCGGCACCGCGAACTCGCCCTACCCCGCCGACGGTCTGAAGCTGATGTACCTCGACAGCATACGAGCGCTCGGGGGCATCGGCGGCTTCATGCACCCGTACACGTTCAACCAGTCTGCCCCCGGCACCGTCGACTTCGCCGCTCAGTCCGATATCCCCATCCACGTTCTTCTGGGGCGCGGCGACTTCTACGACATCGTCTCGATCGCGTCGGACGAGCTGTCGAGCGCCGAGATGTACTACCACATGCTCAACGCAGGGGCTCGGCTTCCCGCAACCGGCGGCACCGACAACTTCTCGAACGTGTGGCGAGATCCCTCGGGCGGGACCGCCAGGACCTATGCTCGGGTGGACGGTGCGCTCAGCTGGCGCAGCTGGATCGAGGCCGTGCAGGACGGCCGTACGATTGCGACGAACGGACCGTTGCTGTTCGCCACAGTTGACGGTGAGGAGCCCGGCTCCGAGATGACCGCGCGCGAGCGCGTCACGGTGGACGTCGACCTCCAGACGATCGCGCCCGTCGCGGTCGTAGAGATCATCGTCGACGGAGCCGTGTCGCTCGAGATCGAGGTGGAGAGCGACGGCCGCCGGGTCGACACCTCGGTATCTGTCCCTGTAGACGGGGCGCGATGGCTCGCGGTCAGGGCCCGGGGAGGCGAAGCGCGATACTCGGGTGACAACTACACGTTCGCACACACGTCGCCAGTGTACTTCGGCGGAGCTCCGCCCAACGCCGCCTCGACGGCCTCCGCCGACTTCCTGGCTCGGGTCATCGAGGAGATCTGGCGGCGGGTCGACCAGCGAGACGCGTGGGTGAGGCCGGAGGACCGGGCAACGTACCGGGCTCAGCTGGACGAGGCGCTGAGACGGTTGGGCGCGTCCCGGGCCCCAGGGCGACCGTCGCTCTAGCCGAGCCGGGACGGCGGGGCACGGCTCGTGCCCATTCGCATCTGAGCATAGGCGCTCGGAACTCACTCCGGCACCCACCAGGGCCCCCGCGATTGCGACTATGCCACCCCATCAGTTGCGAAATCGCACACCGAGACGCAGGTTGGGTCAGTTGCCTCGGCCCCGCCGCGCATTGATTGCGACAGGACTGAGCGGCTTTCGCCGCCGCCCCACTCTGAGCCGAGGTGTCGGGACGAAGCCCCCGTTCCCGTTGGTCATCTTATTCGCGATCGCAGCCGTCGGTTGCGGTGAGCCCGGTCCGGTCGACCCGGCAACGGAATCTCTGGCGCCGACCTTCGCGAAGGTGACCGGCCCGGCAGAGGTCGAGGGCGAGATCGGGCCCGGCGCGTTGTACGGCCTGTATCTTCCGGCCGAGTGGAACGGCGACCTCGTGCTCTACTCCCACGGCTACAGGAGCCTCCATGCTCCGATCACCCTCCCTGGCGGCGGCGCGAACGGCCTACGTGATGCCCTTTTGGGCCTCGGATACGGAGTCGCGTGGTCGAGCTATTCGGAGAACGGCTATGCCATCAAGGACGGGCTGATCCGCACTCGACAGCTCCGGGGGTTGTTCACCTCGAACTTCGGGAGGCCGAGTCGCACCTATCTGATGGGACACTCCCTCGGCGGAATCGTCACCCTGATGGCTGCGGAGAAACACCCGGGCCTGTTCGCGGGTGCCCTGCCGATGTGTAGCCTGGTCGGCGGTGGGCCGATGGAGGTGGACTACATCTACAACGTGCGGGCGCTGTTCGACTACTACTTCCCAGGGGCGCTGCCAGGCGACGCCGTGAACGTCCCGGACGGGCTGGATTTCGGCACTCAGGTCATACCAGCCGTGGTCAATGCGGTCGTGAATGACTGGCCCGCCGCATTCGAGATGGCCGCAGTGGATCAGATCGAGCTCCCGTTCACCAGTCCGGGCGAGCTGCTCAACTCCATCATCTCGGCCCTCTTCTTCAACATCGTCGGAACGGAGGACTTCATCGATCGGACGCGTCGGGGCTTCTTCGGGAACTCTACGACGGTCTACTCCGGATCGGCCGACGATATCGCCCTCAACGCCGGTGTGGACAGATTCGAGGCAACCCCCTCGGCCAGGAACTACCTGGAGCATTGGTACCTTCCGACGGGTCGATTGGAGATCCCGGTGCTCACACTTCACACCACGATGGATCCGGTGGTGCCGTTCTTCCACGAGCCGGCCTATGAGGCCATCGTCGACGCCGCCGGCAATTCGGACCTCCTGGTACAGCGTGCGGTGGATCGGTACGGCCACTGTGCCTTGTCGGGGCCGGAGACGGTCGCCGCCTTCCTCGATCTGGTGAACTGGGTCGAGACCGGTGTCGCTCCAACGCCCTGAGGAGTAGGCGACGGCACGGCAGCCGACCTGGGTGTCGTCGATCACGAGGCAGGTGCGCCACCCGAGCCCGTCCTCATGCGGAGCGATCTCGGATCGGCGACCCGCTACATCAGGGGAGGCGGTCCGTCCTCCCTGGTCCGGTAGTCGAGGTCGAAGCGCGACAGGATCAGGAAGTGATCGGACGGGAAACCCCGCTCACGAGTCGAGATGACCCGGGTGGAGGTGTTCGTGAGCCCTGAGCCCTTGTAGTACAGCTGATCGATCCGTCGTCCGCTCCGGTGGGTCGGCCCGGGCCACCGTTCGAGCTCCGAATGCAGGCTGCGGAAGGCGTCGGTGAAGCCCGCGTCGAGCAAGGCTCGAGACGCGGGGCTGTTCCCGCCGTCGGTATGGGGGATCGCATTGAAGTCGCCGCCGAAGAGCACGGGCACGCTGTCGGATTCGGCAAAGCGCGATTGATGGAAGTCGAAGACGGCGGGAAACTGGTTCATGCCGTACCAGTTCGACATCACGTAGATGTCCTGTGTCGCGCTGAGCGCGACCTCGGCGCCGACGTTGTTGAACGCCGAACCCTCCTCGACGTGGAGCTCACGGATGGGGTAGCGGCTCAGCACGGAGATGTTGGTGCCCTGATTCAGGTAGTCCAAGTCGACCGTGGTCGCGAAGTAGTAGCCGAGCTCGGCCGCGATGAAGTCGCCGGAGGAGTACGTCTCCTGCATCATGACGACGTCCACGCCGTCGTCCTCGAGCATCTCCGCGACCCGTACGCGGGAGTCCCACCCGTGCTCCTCGGTCGTGAAGTGCTTTCCCCCATGCCAGATGTTCCAGGCGGCGGCAGTCAGTGTCGCGACCTCGCTGGAGAGCGCAGCGTCCGCCGGCTCGAAGTGCTCGGCGTAGGAGCTCCGCACCTCCTCGGGCGAGAGCACGCGATCCCAGAGCGAGAGATCGTCGATGGCGAAGTCGGGCGTCGAGAGCCGCTCGCGCGCGGCGTACCTCGCGGCAACGTCCCGTCGGATCACGACCTGACCGTCGACGAGGGCGTAGATCTTGGTGAGCGGTGCGGCCTCCATGAACTCCAAGGCCTGATGGATCGTGTACGGGTTGTCCATCAGCGCGGCCTCGGCAGCCGCGACGGAGCGCCAGGCCTCGTCTTCGATCCCCTGACCCGCCCTCTGCTCGTACATGCCGCGGGGGTCGACGATGAGCCGCAGGAACTCGTCGGACTCGATCGGGCGCTGACCGAGGGCATTGAATGCATCTACGAATGCCTGTAATCGCTCGGCACCCGACTCGATGGCAGGCAGCAGATCGCCGACAGGGCTCCCGTCGCCCTCGTCCCAGCCCACGGTCGCAGGGCTCGGGCTCGTGAAGTCGAAACCCTCCGGATCCGCCACGTGATACGAGACCCAGTTCACGCCGTCGAAGAACAGCCGAATCTCGGAGCGCTGCGCGCTGTAGGTCATCGCCAGCTGATGCCATCGGCCATCGTTGAGCGGCATCCGGTGGCCATTGTCGCGCTCGTACGTGAGCCGGCGCGATCCGGAGCCCACGATCCACGCCCAGGTCCCGTGCGACGAATAGAAGACCCACCCGGCGCTCTTTTGCGACTCGAGGCTGTTGTCGGCGAGCTCCTTCTTGGACAGGAGCACGAA
>JBDHDM010000115.1:0-10917 GCA_039591515.1 Gemmatimonadota bacterium
GATCAGGATCGTGCGGGGGATGATCGTCGCGGATTCAGTGCGCGCGACCCTGGCTGGACTCGAGGTGTCAGGGCAGGGGCGGCTCGGGCTCGTTCCGGAACGCTCAGGCGACACGCAGCTCGACATCAGCGGGTCGTCGCTGGTCGGGCTGCGCCCGCTCCTCATGGGTGTCCCCGACACGGTCGTCGTCCGGGATGGTCTCACCGATCTGGAACGAGACCTCCTCCGAATCCAAGGCGTCGATCCAGACACGCTGCCCGCCGAGCTCGACGTGCGGTTGGGGGGGCGAGTCGCGGGAGCTGCGACGTTGAGCGGGCACGTGGGCGACTTCGACCTGGGCCTGATCGTCGACGTCGTCGACGGTCGGTATCGCCAGAATCAGGTGGACACGTTGTATCTGGCGCTGACCGCAGAGGAGCTGCCGACGCGTACGGGTTCATGGGAGGTGGGAGCGAGCGCCAGGGGCATCCTCTGGGAGGGTCGGGCGTTCGAACGAGGGGGGTTCGAGGCGGATATGCTCGAGCTCGATGGGGATGGCCGTGTCGAGGTCGTTCGCCGTCCCGGCGAGCGATATGCTGCGGTGGGCTCGTTCAGCATCGACTCGATCGGGGGAGAGGTGGCCCTGGCAGAGGGCTCCGCCCAGGTGGACGAGGAGGAGTGGCAGCTCCTCCGGCCCACGCGCGTCCAGTGGGACGAGAGCCGCCTCGTCGTCGACAGCGTCGAGATCGCACGTCAGGGTGAGGACCCGATGCGGATGATCGCGGGCGGTGTGCTCGCCCGCGGGGGTGAGAGTGACTTCGCGATCGACGTCCAGGGGCTTCACCTCGAGCGCCTCATGGACTTCCTCCAGCTCCCCGACCCGGACATCGGCGGCCACCTCGACCTCACGTTGGGCCTCACGGGTCCGGCGGAAAGCCCGGTCATCGACGGGCAGTTCGCTGTCGTTGCCCCGCGCTACGAAACGCTCGAGCTGACTCGGCTCACTGGGGAGATGAACTACGTCGACCGACGCGTCGTCTTCGAGGTCGAGGGGTGGGACGGCCTGCGTTCAGCCGTGCAGATGGACGGTGATGTCGCACTCGACCTGTCTCTCCAGGTCGTCGAAGAGCGTGTGGTCGACGAACCGATGGATGTCCGGATCAGCGCGGATTCACTGGATGCCGCGATCGCCTTGGGCTATGTGACCGCACTCGAGGGTGTCGTCGGTTGGGTGACCGCAGACATCGACCTCGCGGGCACGCCGACGGCGCCCCAGCCGGAAGGCTCGGTCCATCTCTTCGACGCGGCCTGGTCGATCGAAGCCATCGGTGTCCGACATCAGGGCGTCGAGGGCGAGCTGCGGCTCCGACCCGATCGAACCGTGGACGTCAGCCTGGTGGCCTCCGGGCCCGGCAGGTCGGAAGTCAGCGGAACCGTGCTCCTCGAGCCGTTCGCGGATCCCGCGCTCCGCCTGCGCTTCGACTTCGAGCGGTTCCAGGCCGTGGCGCGCCCCGACATGGAGGGCGCCATCACGGGAGGCTTCGACCTCCGGGGGAGCTACCGTCGGCCCGTGGTCCAGGGCGCGCTGACGGTCGACGCAGGCACGATCTTCGTCGACGAGCTCCAGCGGACCGCCGGGGTCGTGGATCTTCGAGACCCGTTCCTCCTCGCCGACGGCCTCGTGGTCGATACGACGGCGCTGGTCTCGCAGCCCCTGTTCGCCGGGCTCACCAATCCGTTCTTCGACAACCTACGCGTCGACGTGGACCTGACGGTCCCCCGGGGAAGCTGGCTGCGCTCCATCGACACGAACGCGGAGCTGAGCGGCGACCTCCTGGTCCTGTACGATCGCTCCGCCGACGACTTCGTGTTGATCGGAGAGCTCCAGGCTCTCCGAGGCTCCCACCGTGTGCTGGGCCGCTCCTTCGAGCTGAACGGGGGTACGGTCAACTTCATCGGACGGCCCGGCCTCAATCCCGATCTGGACATCCAGGCGTCGACACGGATCCGTCGCCCCAACGACTCTCCCTTCCGGGTCGAAGCCGTGGTCGGGGGCACGCTCCTGCGACCGGATGTCACCCTCACGACCGAGGAGACCGGTCTGGCCGAAGAGGATCTCATCTCCTATCTCGTCTTCGGACAGCCGAGCGGTGCGCTGGGGGCCGGTAGCAGGTCCCAGGTGGGCGGTGCCCGCGGATTCGGAACCGCTGCCCAGGGTGCGGTCACGTTCATCGGGGGGACGTTCTGGAACCAATTCGGCAGCGCCATCGCGCAGGAGCTCGGCGCGCTCAGCCTCGACTACGTTTCCGTACAGCAGGGCGGCGCGGCACAGGCGCTCGGGGAAGGGGGACTGGTCGGAGCGGACACCCAGGTCGAGCTCGGCCGATACGTGGGAGACGATCTCTTCCTCATCATGGTCCTGCGCCCATTCGACACGGGGCCACAGGATCAGAACACAGTCGCGGGTATCCGTGTAGAATGGGCGCTCACCGACGACTACAACTCGGAGTTCTTCTTCGAGGATCGGTTCCTGAGGAGCAGCACACAGCTCCTGGGTTCCTCGTCGGGACTTCTCGAGAACCAACGGGTCCTCGGCGTGCTCCTCTTCCGCGAGTGGGGGTACGGCGCCGGGTCCGATCCTCCTGATCGATAAGGTAGACTCCATGCAGATTGCCAAAGTCTTCGGCCTCATGACTGCGATGACGCTGATCTTCGTCGCGTTCGGCCAGTACGTGGGTGGCTCCTCCGGAGCCGTCTTCTTCTTCGTCTTGGCGATGGCCATGAACTTCGGGACGTACTGGTTCAGCGACCGGGCCGTGCTCCGCATGTATCGGGCGCAGGTGATCGGCCCGAACGACGCGCCGGATCTGTACCGGATGGTCGATCGGCTCCGCCAGGGCGCGGGGCTTCCCATGCCGACCGTGGCGATTGCCCCACAGCAGCAGCCCAACGCGTTCGCGACCGGGCGGAACCCGGAAAACGCCGTCGTCTGCGTGACGCTCGGATTGATGAACGCGCTCAGCGCTCCGGAGCTCGAGGGCGTGATCGCCCACGAGCTGGCGCACATCAAGCACAGGCACATGCTCGTCGGCACGCTCGCCGCCGGCATGGCGGGCGCGATCGGGCTCCTCGCCAGCATCGCCAAGTGGGGCGTCATCCTCGGCACCGGACGTGACGACGACGGGGGCAACCCGATCGTGCTCCTCCTGATGGCGATCGTCGCCCCGATCGCCGCCGTCGTCGTCCAGATGGCTATCAGCCGGCAGAACGAGTTTCAGGCCGACGCGACCGCCGCCCAGATCGTCGGCGACCGTGCCGGCCTCCAGAGCGCGCTGCGCCGGATCGAGGCGGTGGCGCAGCAGGTGCCGATGCAGGTGAACCCGGCCGGGGCCCACATGGCCATCATCAATCCCTTCTCCAGTGGGGTCGGGGTGCCGTTCGCACGGCTTTTCAGGACGCACCCGCCGACGGAGGACCGCATCGCGGCGCTCGACCGCGTCCAGCTCTAGTCCGGCGGACCTCGCGTGACCAAGGGTGGTGGTGGGGGAGCCGCGCCCGCGGTTTCTCCGTCCCGACCCTCGGGGGCTCGAGGGTGACGATTTGAGCGCGACTCGCCCAGCGCGTTAGTATTCCGGGCTATGCCGAAATCTCCCTCCTCGAAGCCGGCGCCCCCGTCGCCCACCCCCTCCGCCAACGTCCGCTCCGACGAGCTGCTGGTGGTTCGGGGGGCGCGGGAGCACAACCTGAAGAACGTCAACGTCGAGCTGCCACGGGAGCGGCTCGTCGTCGTTACGGGGCTCTCCGGCTCCGGCAAGTCCTCGCTGGCGTTCGACACGATCTACGCGGAAGGGCAGCGGCGCTACGTCGAGTCCCTGTCCGCGTACGCCCGGCAGTTCCTCGGGCTGATGGAGAAGCCGGACGTCGACGCGATCGAAGGACTGTCGCCGGCGATCTCGATCGAGCAGAAGACGGTCAGCCGCAATCCCCGCTCCACCGTCGGCACGGTCACCGAGATCTACGACTACCTGCGGCTTCTCTGGGCTCGGGTCGGGATCCCCCACTGCCCGAGCTGTGGAGAGCCTGTGCTCCGGCAGTCGGCGAGTCAGATCGTGGAGCGGCTGCTCGCGATCGGCGAGGATACCCGAGTCGAGGTGCTGGCGCCTCTGGTTCGAGGAAGGAAGGGTGAGTTTCGCGAGCTCTTCGAAAAGGCGCGCAAGGAGGGGTTCGTGCGTGCCCGGGTCGACGGGGAGACCTACGACCTCGCCGAACCCCCGGCCCTGAATCGGTACGAGAATCACGAGATCGCGGTGGTCGTCGACCGACTCGTCGTGCGTGCCCGGGATCGTGACCGAATCGCCGACTCGGTGGAGACGGCGCTCCGAACGGGGGACGGTGTCATCGAGGTGCTCGAGCATCGCAGGGGTGGGGGAGACCCCGTCACGCACGTGTTCAGTGAGCACTACGCCTGCGGAAGCTGTGGCACCAGTCTGCCGGAGTTGGAGCCTCGCCAGTTCTCCTTCAACTCACCCTATGGTGCCTGCGAGGAGTGCGACGGGCTCGGGACCCGCAAGGAGGTCGACGCCAGCCTTCTCACGGCGGACCACAGCCTGACGATTCTCGAGGGAGTGATCCTCCCCTGGGGCGATCCTTCCGGACACCTCCGACGCTCGGTGATCGCCGGGCTCGCCGAGGCGTACGAGTTCGATCCCAACACGCCCTGGGCAGAGCTGGACGCGGAGGCCCGCGACGCGATCATCCACGGCTCGGGCGGGATGAAGATCCGGTTCCCGTACAAGTCGGGCTCGGGCAAGTTCGACGGCTACTACGAGGACCTCTGGGAGGGCGTGCTCGCGAACGTCGAGCGGCGCTATCGAGAGACCCAGTCGGAGACCGTCCGGAATCAGCTCGACGAGTACATGTCGACGCTCCCCTGCACGGTGTGTAGCGGCAGCCGGCTTCGGAGCGCCTCGCGCGCCGTAACGGTCGGAGGACGGTCGCTCGGAGACCTCGTCGACATGTCGATCTCCGAGGCGATGGAATTCGTGCTCGCCCTTCCCGTCGACGACGGAAAGGGGGGCAACGGTCGGTCGCGGAAGTCGACGAGGAGGAAGACGGGTGCCGCCGAGCACGCTCCGCTCTCCAGCGAGATCGCCGGGCCCATCTTGAAGGAAGTTGGGGAGCGGCTCCGCTTCTTGCGTGACGTCGGACTCGAGTACCTGACGTTGGGCCGTTCCGCCGGCACCCTCTCGGGCGGTGAGGGGCAGCGGATCCGACTGGCCACTCAGATCGGCTCGCGGCTGGTCGGCGTCCTCTACATCCTCGACGAGCCCTCGATCGGGCTTCACCAGAGGGACAACGCCAGACTTCTGGGCACGCTCGAGCGATTGCGCGACCTGGGGAACACCGTGGTGGTCGTGGAGCACGACGAGGACACGATCCGCATGGCGGATCACATCCTCGATCTGGGACCCGGAGCGGGGCGACACGGGGGTGAAGTCGTTGCGAGCGGGACCGTAGACGACGTGATGGCGTCGGATCGCTCACTCACCGGTGCCTACCTTCGGGGTGACCGCCAGATCGAGCTGCCCACGGAGCGCCGCCCCGTGGACCTCGAGCGGGCCGTGGTTCTTCGCGGCGCTCGAGGCCACAACTTGCAGTCGATCGACGCCCGCTTCCCGCTCGGGACCTTCATGTGTGTCACGGGCGTCAGCGGGTCCGGGAAGTCGACACTGGTCAACGGGACGCTCTACCACGCACTCGCCCGGCATTTCTACCGGAGCAAGGTCGTCGCTGCGCCGCACGACGGGATCGACGGGCTCGACCTGATCGACAAGGTCATCGACGTGGACCAGTCGCCGATCGGGCGGACGCCGCGGTCGAACCCCGCGACGTACACGGGGCTGTTCACACCCATCCGCGACCTCTTCGCCAACCTTCCGGAGTCGCAGATGCGGGGCTACGGACCCGGTCGCTTCTCATTCAACGTGAAGGGGGGACGGTGCGAAGCATGTCAGGGCGACGGCCTGGTGAAGATCGAGATGCACTTTCTCCCGGACGTGTACGTGCCCTGTGACGTCTGTCGTGGCCGACGCTACAACCGGGAGACGCTCGACGTGTACTACAAGGGCAAGAACATCGCCGACGTTCTCGACATGACCGTGGAGGACGCCCTGGAGTTCTTCGACGCGGTGCCCCGCATCAAGCAGAAGCTCCAGACCCTCCACGACGTGGGTCTGGGCTATGTCCACCTGGGACAGTCGGCGACGACGCTGTCGGGTGGAGAGGCACAACGGGTCAAGCTCGCCACCGAGCTCTCCAAGCGTGCGACCGGCAACACCCTGTACATCCTGGACGAGCCGACCACCGGGCTCCACTTCGAGGACGTGCGCGTTCTCCTGGACGTGCTGCACAAGCTCGTGGATCGCGGGAATACGGTCGTGGTGATCGAGCACAACCTGCACGTGGTCAAGACGGCGGATTGGGTGATCGACCTCGGTCCCGAGGGTGGAGCCGGGGGCGGGCACATCGTCGTCGAGGGGACTCCGGAAACCGTAGCGGCGCACGATGCGTCTCATACGGGGGTCCACCTCGTTCCGGTGCTGACGTCGTAGCGTGAATCCGCCGAGGCTTTACCTTATGAGTCCGCGGGAAACTGGCGTTCTCGCGGGGCCGTAGGGGATCTCGAAGACAAAAGGCGTTACGCTGCGACGCAGCCTCAACATATGGAGACCGTCATGGTAAGCCGAGAAGATCTCGAGAGCTTCCTGATTCGTATGGACCTACAGTTCGAAGAGGTCGACGACGGGATGTATCTCACTCGAGGCGACGACGGGCCCGCCGTCGTCGTGCACCACGCGGACAACCTTCTGCTCATCCGCATGAAGGTCATGGACATGCCCGCCGAGAACGACACCAGTGTCGACCTCTACCGGACGCTCCTGGAGCTCAACGCGACCGAGGTGGTCCACGGGGCCTACGGGATCGAAGACGGGGACCTCATCCTCAGCGATACGCTGGAGCTCGAGACCCTGGACTTCCTCGAGCTGCAGGCCTCGATGGAGTCGATCACTCTCGCGGCCGCCACTCACATGGAACAGATCCGCGACCTCGCCGGTGCCGGGGTCGTGGAGGCGGAGGGCTGACTATGGGCATCTTCACCAAGCTTTCGACGGTCATCAAGTCGAACATCAATGATCTGATCTCCAAGGCCGAAAACCCGGAGAAGATGCTGAATCAGATCATCCTCGACATGCGTGACCAGCTCGCGAAGGCGAAGCGAGAGGTCGCAGCTGCGATTGCGGACGAGCGGAAGCTCAAATCGCAGCTCGAGACCGAGGTCAAGCAACAGCGTGACTGGCAGCATCGCGCCATGCTGGCCGTGAAAGAGGGTCGGGACGATCTGGCCAAGCAGGCGCTCATCCGGCAGCAGGAGCACGCCGAGCGGGCCCATGTGCTCCAGGGGACGTGGGAGGCACAAGCGGCCGAGACCGAGAAGCTCAAGGGCTCGCTGCGCCAGCTGAACGACAAGATCGAGGAGGCCAAGCGGAAGCGGAATCTCCTCATCGCCAAGCAGAAGCGTGCCCAGGCCCAGCGGCGCATCCACGAGACCATGTCCGGCCTCTCCGACACGTCGGCGTTCGAGGCCTTCAACCGGATGGCGGACAAGATCGAGGAGGAGGAGCGTCAGAGCCTCGCGCACGCAGAGGTCACCGCCGAGCTCGGCGGTGACACCCTCGAGACCGAGTTCCTGAAGCTCGAAGCAGGGCCGGGTGGGGCCGACGTCGAGGATCAGCTCCTCGCGCTGAAGGCCGAAATGGGCCTCATCGCGCCACCGTCCGAGACCGAGGCTCCGAGGCAGCTCGAGTCCGGCGCGGCCGAAGTCGATGACGAGGCACAGGCGGCGCCGGTGCAGGACGCAGACGTCGAGGAGCTCTCGGAGGAGGAGGCTGAGGAGATCCCCGAAGCCCAGCTCATCTCGGAGTTCGACAAGCTGGAGGAGAAGCAGGCCGAGGGCTGACGTGGGGCGCCCCGGGGTCGACGCGGTCGACCCGAGTGGGCGCGACGGTCGACCGATGATGGTCGCGAGGGGGGAGGTTCCGGAAGCCGGGACCTCTCCTTTCTTGCTGGCGGGCGCGCCGACGGTCTTCGGCGAAACGTGGCCCCCAGAGCCCGCTGCGGGCGACGACGCCTCAATCGGAAGGACCCCCTCCCCGTAGCTCGCCCCGGTCCGCATCTTTCGAGACCGCCGAGAATCCCGGATTCCTCCAATCGGACCGCGTCATCGATGAGCACCGTGTACCTGAACGGGTCGTACCTCGCCAAGGAGGAGGCCAAGATTTCCCCGGACGATCGGGGGTTCCTGCTCGGCGACGGTCTCTACGAGGTGACGCCGTTCTACGAGGGTGTGCCGTTCGGCTTCGACGGGCACATGCGGCGCCTGGCGCGCGGACTCGACTGGATGCGGATCGACTTCGACACCTCGGTCCTGGAGGAGATGCATCGGCAGCTGATCGTGCGGAACGGCCTGGAGAGCGTGCCCCGGTCGATGGTCTACATGCAGATCACGCGTGGCGTCGCTCCCAGGACGCACTACTTCCCGGAGGGCGAGGTCGAGCCCACGATCTACGCCTTCGCGAAGGAGTGGTCGCGTCCGGCGGCGGAGCGTTGGAACCAGGGCTTCACCGCCGCGACGGTTCCGGATCGACGCTGGAGCCGCGTGGACATCAAGACGATCTGCCTGCTGCCCAACGCGATCGGCTTCCAGGATGCCAAGGACAAGGGCGCCGACGACGCGATTCTGGTGCGAGACGGGGTGGCCATCGAAGGCGCCCACCAGAACTTCTGGGCCGTCTTCGGGGACACGGCGGTCACGCATCCCACCACCAATCACATCCTCGCCGGCATCACGCGCGGCGTGGTCTTGGAGGAAGCACGGGCTGCGGGGATGTCCGTGGAGGAGCGCCCCATCCAGACCGAGGAGCTTCCGGCAGCGACCGAAGCGTTCTTCACCGGTACGACGGGTGAGGTGAGACCCGTCGTCGAGATCGACGGCCGGCGCGTGGGTTCGGGTCGTGTCGGCGATGTGACGCGCCGGCTCTCGGACCTCTTCCTGGCCCGGGTCGAATCGGTGAAGCGAGCGGCAGGCGCCGGGGTGACTTGAACCGGAGCAGCTCACACCGCCGCCGGTGCCACGTGCGCCGCCGGGCGATCGGGTCGGCGCTCGTGGCGGCGTGGGCGCTGACCCACGCACCGTCGGGGCTCGCGGCCCAGCCGCTTCCCAGGGTCGCGGTGATCGCAACCGGCGGGACGATCGCCGGGCAGGCGGAAGGAGGTCAGCTCTCGGGAGCCCAGCTCGTCGCAGCCGTCCCCGACCTGGCCGCCGTGGCCCGCCTCGAGGTCCAGGAGTTCAGCCGTGTCGGCTCCTCGGCGATGACGCCAGACCATTGGCTCGGGCTCGCCCGCCTCATCAACGACCGCTTCGCGGCAGAGCCGGACCTGGCCGGCGTCGTCGTAACGCACGGGACGGATACGATGGAGGAGACCGGCTACTTCCTCCACCTGGCCGTTGCCCACGAGCGCCCCGTGGTGGTGGTCGGGTCCATGCGCAACGCGAGCGCGGTCTCGGCCGACGGGCCCGCCAATCTGCTCTCGGCGGTCCGGGTCGCTGCTTCCCCGGACGCCGGTGGACGTGGCGTGCTCGTGGTGCTCAACGACGAGGTCCACTCCGCGCGGGACGTGCGGAAGACGGACAACAACCGTGTCGATACGTTCGCCGCCTCCGAGTGGGGCGCCTTGGGTGTGGTCGATGCCGACCGGATCGTCTTCCGGCGCTCACTGGTCACGAGGCACACGACGTCGTCGGAGCTCCACCTCGATCCGGCGCGAACCGAGCTCCCCACCGTCCCGATCGTCGCGGACTACGCCGGCAGCGACGGCTCCGCCCTCGAGGCCCTCGTCGGGGCGGGCGTGGACGCCGTCGTGGTCCAGGCTTTCGGTGGGGGAAGGGCGAGCCCGGGCACGCGCCGGGCGGTTGAGGACCTCGCCGACGCCGGCATCCCGGTCGTGCTCGCCTCTCGTGTCCCGGAGGGTCGCGTGATGGGGTCCGAAGCCTCGGTGCGCCGTGGGGTGCTCGCCGCGGGAGATCTCCCGCCGCACAAGGTCCGTGTGCTCCTGATGCTCGCGCTCGCGCGGGAGCGTACTCCGAGCGAGCTGCAGCGTCTGCTGGACACGCACTAGCGGATTTCGTGAACAGCTCCGGGGGCGCCCTTTCCGCCATTCCGATCGCGCTGGCCCTGGCTGCGCTCTTCCAGGGCGGGTGTGTGCCGAAGGTCGGACCGGGCGTCGCCGACCCGGTCGAGCGCCTCGAGGGTGACGGCCCCGTGCTCGAGCTGACCTACATGGGCACGGGCGGGTGGATCATTCGACGCGGCGACGAGGCGGTCATGGGGGCTCCTCTCTTCTCCAATCCGTCGTTCGTACGCGTCGGGCTGGCCCCGATCGAGGCCGATACGAGCACGATCGATCGCATGATGGATCGCTTCGACGCTCGCGACACCCGTGCCATCCTCATCGGACATTCGCACTACGACCACCTGATGGACGTCCCGAGGGTCGCCGCCCGTCACGTGCCCGACGCGAGACTGATCGGTGGTCGCACGACGCAGAACCTTCTGGGCCACTGGTCCGGGGTCATGGATCGCGTCGACCTGGTGGACGACCACGTCGCCGACCAGGAGTCTGCCGGCTCGTGGATGAGCTACGGTGGCAGGCTGAGGGTGCTGCCACTCCGCTCCAATCACGCGCCCCACTTCGTCGGGATGGAGCTCTACGCGGGCACCGCCGACCGGCCGCGGACGGAGCCGCCCGGCACTGCCGCGGAGTGGCTGGGCGGAGAGACGTACGCGTTTCTGATCGATTTCCTCGATGAGGATGGAGGCA
>JBDHDM010000116.1:0-10871 GCA_039591515.1 Gemmatimonadota bacterium
GGCGGAGCCGCGCGAGGGCAGCGATCCGATCGACCTCCGCACGCTCCACGCTCACGGCCAGTCCTTCTCCAGAGCCGCGTAGCGGAGCAGCAGCTTCTTTCGGCCTGCCTGATCGAAATCCACCGTCACCTTCAGGTCTCTCCCGAAGCCCGAGATCTCCACGACGGCGCCGGACCCGAACGTGCCGTGCACCACGCGCTCGCCCTTGACGAAGCGCGGCATGTCCTGGTTCAAGCCGTGGTCGGGCTCAGGCTCCTCCTCCCAGCCTTCGTCGGTGAACGAGGGCCGACGCCGGCGCCGGTGGGGCAGCGAGTCGCGCGCGATCGTCAGGCGCTTCGAGCGACGCTCCTCGCGCAGCTCGTCGGGAATCGCGTCGACAAAAGAAGAAAGGGTGTTGAGGTTGAAGTCTCCGGCCCGACGCCGCTGTCGAGCCCAGGAGAGCACGAGCTTGTCCTCGGCCCGAGTGATCCCGACGTAGAACAGCCTCCGCTCCTCTTCGAGGGTCTCGGGATCGTCGTAGGCTCGCCCGAGCGGGAAGAGACCCTCCTCCATCCCCGCGATGAACACGGTCGGGAACTCGAGGCCCTTGGCGTTGTGGAGCGTCATCAGGGTCACCGTGTCGGCGTCGGGATCGAGCCGATCGGCGTCCGTGACGAGGGCCACCTGCTGCAGGAACAAGTCGAGCTCGGTGAACGTGTCGATGTCCTCCTCGGCGATACTCTGGACGAGCGAAACATCGAAGTCGACCGCGCCGGCAATGAGCTCGGAGACGTTGCGTGCCCGATCTTCCCCCTCCGGGCCCTCCTCGTACAGATGGCGGGCGAGCTCGAGCTCTTCCACGAGCTCCTCCAGAAGGGTTCCGACCGTGGCCTGCGTGGCCCTCACCCCGACCCGCTGGATGAGGTCGGCAAAGCGCGTCAGGCCCCTGGCACTCGCGGCTCGCAAGGAGGGGATCTCGTCTGCCCTCGACGCGGCTTCGAGGGGGGAGATTCCTTCGTCGGCTGCGAAACGCTCGACGCGCTCCAGGGACGTGAGGCCCACCCCCCGGCGCGGGTAGTTCACCACGCGAGAGAAGGCGACCGAGTCACGCGGGTTCGAGATGAGGCGGAGGTAGGCGAGCACGTCCTGGATCTCGCGCCGCTCGTAGAAGCGAACGCTCCCGACGACTTGATAGGGGATCCCTTCCCGTCGGAAGGCATCCTCGAGGGCCCGAGCCTGCGCATTGGTCCGGTACAGAACCGCCATCGTCGAGTACCCCCTCCCCGGCACGTCGCGTAGCCGGGTCTCGATCTCCTCGACGATCCAGCGCGCCTCGTCTCCTTCATCGAACGTCTCGACGAGGGTGATGCGCTCACCGCCCGTCCGCTCCGTGCGGAGCGTCTTGCCCTTGCGGTTCACGTTCTCGGCGATCACGACGTTCGCGGCGTCGAGAATGCGCTGGGTCGAGCGGTAGTTCCGCTCGAGCCGCACCGTTCGAGCGGACGGAAACGAGTGCTCGAAGTCCAGGATGTTTCGGATGTCCGCGCCCCGCCATCCATAGATCGACTGATCGTCGTCTCCGACGACCATGAGATTCTCGTGCTCACCCGCGAGCAGCTCGACAAAGCGGAACTGAGCCCGATTGGTGTCCTGGTACTCGTCGACCAACAGGAAGGAGAAGCGCTCGCGGTATCGCTCGAGCAGGTCGGGATTCGACTCGAAGAGCTGCACCGGCCTCATGAGGAGGTCGTCGAAATCGAAGGCGTTCTGATGCGCCAGCGACTTTTCGTACTCCGGGTAGACCTGGGCGACGTTGCGCACGAAGAGGTCGAAGGAGCCTTCGTTGTCGCGGGCGAACGTGGCCGCGTCGATGAGCTGGTTCTTCGCGGCGCTGATCTCGTGTCGGACGCCCTTGGGGCTCCACCGTTTCGGATCGAGCCCGACCGCCTCTTGCACGGCCTTCACGTGTCGGAGCGACTGCTCCGCATCGAAGATCGAGAAGGTCCGGTCCCAGCCGAGCCGGTCGGCGTGCCTGCGGAGAAGACGAGCGCCGACCGCATGGAAGGTCCCCACCCACATGCCCGAGGGCTCCGACCCCAGGAGTCGCCCGATCCGCTCACGCATCTCGCCCGCTGCCTTGTTCGTGAACGTGACCGCAAGGATCCGTTCGGGCGGCACGCCGTGCTCGTGAATCAGATGGCAAATGCGGGCCGTGAGCACCCGTGTCTTGCCCGAGCCGGCGCCCGCGAGAACGAGAATCGGTCCCTCTACGTGCTCGGTTGCCTGCAGCTGCTCATCATTCAGACCGGCGAGGTGTGGGGCCATGTGGGCTCGAGGCATGTGCGGGCGTGAGGGTGCAACGGGGACAGGCGACGATCAGGACTCGGCAGCGGGAAGCCGAATCTGAAATGTGGTGCCTTCGACGGATTCGAGAAGCTCGATCCTTCCCTTGTGTACTCCCTCCACGATTCGCCGGGACAGCGCGAGGCCCACGCCCCATCCGCCCGCCTTCGAAGAAACACCGGGCTCGAAGATCTTGTCGCGGATCTCCGGATCCACGCCGGGCCCCGTGTCGCGTATGCGGAGGCTCACCCAGTCGCCGCCGATTTCACGGGCATAGATGGTGATCTTCCCCCCCCGCCCCGCGAGGGCATCGAGCGCGTTCTTCACCACGTTCTCGAGGGCCCAGATGAGGAGCACCTCGTTTCCCTTCACCCGCGGAAGGCCTTGCGGGACGTCCACGATGAGATCGACGCCCTTGCGGGCGAGCCGTGGGATCCTGGCGGCCAGGTAGGCTTCGAGGTCCTCCACGACCTGACGCACTGAGAGCGGCTCGAGCTCGGGCTCCCGCCCAATGAGCTCGAAACGGTGGCTGATCCGCTCCAGTCGCTCCAGGTCCTCGCCGATGGACGCGGCGATATCGAGATCGTCCAGATCTCCAGGGCGCTCCGCATTCGGGAGCCTCAGAACCTCGAGCCAGCCCGCCAGCGACGAGAGGGGCGTCCCGAGCTGATGCGCGAGCTCCCTCGCCATGGCCGTCCACGCCTTCTCGCTCTCCGCCCGCCGCTGATAGCGGATGACGAGAAAGCCGATGAGCACCGTCAGAAGCAGTCCCGTCGCCTGGAGGAATGGGACGGACCGCAGACTACGAGCCTCAGGGGAGTCGCCGAAGTGAATGTGCTGCGCTCCGAGCGGATCTCCGATCGGTTCCCGCTCTTCGTCCAACCGACGGACGTAGCTTCGGATCCGCTCCTGGCCCTCAGGCGTCTGGTCGTCGACCGAGAACGGCAGGTTTACGTGGCTCAGAACCGTGTCCCCCGGCCCCATCACCACGAGGGGCACGCCCGACTCGGTGACGATCTGCTGGAGCTCGACGAGCGCTTGAGTCTCTCGCGCCGGGTCCTGTGAGACGAGCCCCTCCTGCACCTCCGTGTAGATGCGAGACAGGAGCTCCGAATTCTCCTGGACTCGCCGAAAGATCTGCTGAGTGTACAGGAGGTACCAACCCAGCAGCATCAGGAACAGCGTCGCGAGTGCGACGGGCCACTTGATGCGAGTCATCGGAGGCGGGGGTCAAGGCGCAGTGAGCCGCTCGACCCCAACGTACGGGTGAAGGACCTCCGGAAGCGACACGCTGCCGTCCTCTTCCTGGTACGTCTCGAGGAGCGCCGCGACGACCCGCGGCAGCGCCAGTGCCGAGCCGTTGAGGGTATGGACGAACTCGGGCTTCTCGGATTGGGCCCTGCGGAAGCGAATGTTGGCGCGCCGAGCCTGATAGTCCGTGAACGTCGTGCAGCTCGACACCTCGAGCCACGACTCCACCCCGGGGGCCCACACCTCCAGGTCGTACGTCATCGCCCCGCTCTGCCCGAGGTCGCCGCAGGCCAGGAGCACCCGCCGATAGTGGAGTCCCAGGCGCTCGAGCAGCGTCTCGGCCTCGCGTGTCAGCTCCTCGAGCGCCTCGGGGCTCCGCTCCGGCGTCTCGTAGCGAACGAGCTCGACCTTGTCGAACTGGTGGACCCGCAGGAGCCCGCGTGTGTCCTTGCCCGCAGCGCCGGCCTCCCGGCGAAAGCACGGCGAGTAGGCCGTATACCGAACGGGCAAGTCGTCGAGCGAGAGAAGCTCGTCGCGGTGCAGGTTGGTGACGGGCACCTCCGCCGTCGGAACGAGCCACAGGTCGTCCCGCTCCGCGAAATACGACTCGTCGGTGAACTTGGGGAGCTGCCCCGTCCCGATCATCGACTCCGAATTGACGAGATAGGGCACTCTCAGCTCTACGTATCCGTGCTCCGTCGTGTGGACGTCCAGAAAGTAGTTGATCAACCCTCGCTGAAGCCGCGCTCCGTCCCCCCGCAGGACGGGAAAGGCGGATCCCGAGATCTTCGAGCCGCGCGGCAGGTCGAGCACCCCGAGGGCCTCACCGAGCGCCCAGTGTGGGCGCGGCTCGAAGTCGAACACGCGCGCCTCACCCCATGTGGAGAGCGTGACGTTCTTGTCCTCGCCGCCGACGGGTACGCGGTCGAACGGGAGGTTGGGGACCAGGAGGAGGGTGCGGTGGATCTCGTCCTCGGCCTCCCGAACGGTTCCGTCGAGCTCGGCAATCCGTTCGCCGAGCGCCTTGGTCTCGGCGATCAGCTCGTCCGCGTCCTCACCCGCCCGCTTCAACTCACCGACCCTCTTCGACGACGCATTCCGCTGCGCCTTCAAGTCGTTGACGACGTTGAGCGCCTCGCGGCGCCGCTCGTCCACCTCGAGAATGCGATCGACGTCCTCACCCAAAGTGGGATCACGCTTGGCCAGCGCGGCCTTTACGACCTCTGGCTCTGCGCGAAGCCGGCGGATATCCAGCATGAGTGTGTGGGGTCTCTGTGGGAGTCTGGGCGGCGCCATCGCGGGGTGGCGCACACCGACGGTCAGTCGGGCGGAATCAGGTCCTGGCTGTTGCAGACCGGATTCGTGACGAACTCGAAGCGAAGCACGCCCCCGACGGGATCGATCTCCACCGGAGCGAGCTTGGCGTAGTACACGCAGCTCGATCCGAAGGAGCCAGATGAGCGGTTCGTCTTCACGACGTAGACGTTCCCCATGTCGACCGGCACGGGCTCGTCGGCAACGTAGACGAGCGTGTCCGACGGGGCCCGCGTCACGTCCGCGAGCTCGAAGCCCTCGAGCGTCGTGATGCGCGCCGCACCGATGACGCCGAGCGCACCCGGTGGAAGCAGGACGATGCGTCCGTCCCTCGTATCCACGGCCGCGTCCCACGTGCCCGTCGCCCCGGCCGCTTCGATGCGGATCGGAGCCCGTTGAAGAAACGCGAAGCCGGATACGAGATTCAGCTCGGGCCGGGCGAGGGAGTAGAGCAGCACCGTGTCGGGTGTCGGATCCCAGTTGAACGCGAACGGATCGTCACCGCATCCAATGAGCGCCATCGAGAGCGCGGCGAGCAGGGCTCCGACCCGGGGTCGAAGGGCTCGCGACAGTATGCCGGACATGGGACTTCTGCGCCTGTGACAAGTGCTGAACCGAGGACCGGAAGTTCACGGGGCGAAGCAGCACGGTCAACCCCGAAAACCCTGTATTTGCTTGACTTTACCCCATCCCCCGGGTAGGTTCCCCACCTGTCCCCGGCGCCCGCCGTGGCCGCTTCGCACATGGCCCTTTCGACCGAGGTGATGCGGTGCCAGAGGTTCCGACCACCCCCGAACCCCGGCGTATCCTGGTGGTCGACGACGAGCCACACATCCGCCGTGTGCTGAGCGCCGTCCTGGGGAGCCGCGGCTACGAGGTGATGATGGCCTCGGACGGAACGGAGGGCCTCGACGAGTTCGAAACCGAGGAAATCGACCTCGTGATCCTCGATCTCATGATGCCTGGGGCCAGCGGGCTCGAGATCCTCTCGAAGATTCGGACGAACCAACACCGGGCCGACACGCCGGTGATCATCCTCACGGCGAAAGGGCAGGACACGGATCGGGACGCGGCGCTCGCCGGAGGAGCGAACGACTTCCTCACGAAGCCCTTCAGCCCGAAGAAGCTCCTCGCCCGCATCGACGAGATCCTGGGGAGTGATTGATACCCGTACCTGGGTCATGATCTTGGCGGGCGGCGTGGGGTCGCGCTTCTGGCCCGCGAGCACCGTCGAGCGCCCGAAGCAGCTCTTGCCCCTCGCCAGCGATCGACCCCTGATCGCGGATACCATGGACCGCGCGCGCGCCCTCGCTCCCGACGAGCGTATTCGGATCCTGGCGGGCCAGCACCTCGTCGAGCCATTCCGCTCGGTCATGACCCCGGTTCCCGAGACGATGTTCTGGGTCGAGCCCAAGGCCCGGGGCACGGCGCCGGTCCTCGCGTGGGCCGCGTGGAAGCTCGACCAGATCGATCCGGACGGTGTGATGGTTTCCCTGCACTCGGACCACCTGGTCCAGCCCATGGACGCGTTCGTCGACACCGTCCGGACCGCAGTCCGGATCGCGGCGCGCGACGAGCTGCTGATCAGTATCGGTGCCCGCCCCGACAGGATCGAACCCGGATACGGACACATCGAGCTCGGGGCCGAGCTCGCGGAAGCCGGGCCGGCCGAGGCCTTTCGAATCGCACGGTTCCACGAGAAGCCCGACGAGGAAACGGCTCGACGGTACGTCGATGCCGGATTCCTCTGGAATACGGGCATCTTCGTGTGGAAGGCGTCCACCCTGCTGAGGGAGCTCGGCGAGCACGCGCCCGAGATTTACGAGAAGCTGCCGCTGATCGAGGAGAGCGACGACGCCTTCTTCGACGCGGTTCCCGAGGCCGTGATCGACCGGGCAGTCATGGAGCGGAGTCGGAACGTCGCGACCGTGCGCGCCCTGTTCGGTTGGGACGACGTCGGCAGCTGGGAGGCCCTCGCCCGCACGCGATCCCCCGACACGATGGGCAACTTCGTCGTCGGTCGCGGAAGGGTTGTCGACGGATCGGGGAGTATCGTGTACGCTGATGAGGGGAGCTCGGTCGTGGTGCTCGGAGCCGACGACTTGATCGTCGTACAGTCTGGCGGCACCACCATGGTGCTCCCACGGGACCGAGCTCCGGAGCTCAAGGAGCTCCTCGCCCGACGGGGTCACACCTGACATGCCCGGAATGCGCCTTTATCTGTTCGACGACCATCGGGCCCGGAGATGGGCGCCGTTCACCCTGACACGTCCCGCGGGCGAGATCCTCTACGGGTGCCTCTCCCTACGGGCGCGTACCGAGCGGGTTCTCGGGCTCGAGTGCTCCGGCCACCTGAGTCGCAGAGCCCTGGTCGGTTTCGACGAGCCCGGTGGCGCGCCGGCGATCACCCTCGAGGAGATTCCGCCGGGTCCGTGCGTGCTCCTTTCGAGCCGCGTGGCCCTGGAAGCTCAACCCGTGCATTTCCCGGATCGGCCCGCGACGATCGTGGTCGACGGTGAGGTGGCGGGGTGGCTGCTTCCGAAGGGTGGTGCCCCGTCCGAGGAATGGCTCCGGGACCCGGCGTCCGCGCCGATGCGCGACAAGACGATCGAGCTCGAGGGAAGTGTCCTCGGTTACCCGTGGGACATCGTCGCGCTCAACGGGGACCGCGTGGCCCGCGACATCGCCGAGCTCTGGCCCGGTGATGCGACCGCCCCGGGCACGCTGCGCATCGGGGACCATCCCCTCTCCCTCGGTGAGGGGGCCGTGGTCGAGCCCGGCGTGCACCTCGATCTTCGCTCGGGGCCGATCCGGCTCGACCCGGACGCCCGCGTCGAAGGCCCAGCCCGGCTCGAGGGCCCCCTGTACGTCGGCCGGCAGTCGACAATCCTCGGGGGCGCCGTGGGTACGTCATCGATTGGGCCGGTGTGTCTGGTCCGCGGCGAGGTCGCGGCGTCGATTCTCCTCGGGTTCGTCAACAAAGCCCACGACGGTCACCTCGGGCACGCGATGGTAGGGCGGTGGGTGAACCTCGGAGCGTTCACCACCAACTCCGACCTCAAGAACAACTACCGCTCCGTGCGCGTCTGGACCCCGGACGGAGAGGTCGACACGGGAAGGCTCAAGGTGGGCTGCTTCCTGGGAGACCACGTGAAGACCGGCATCGGCACCGTGATCAACACGGGCTCCGTCATCGGCGCCGGGAGCAACGTGTACGGCGGGATGATGCCGCCCACGGTGGTGCCGCCCTTCAGCTGGGGAGCCGGCGCCGATTTCCGCGACCACCGCCTGGACAAGTTCCTCGAGACGGCGTCCGCCGTCGTGTCGAGGCGAGGGCGGGAGCTCACGCCGGGCGTGCTCGAGATCCTCCGTACGGCATGGCGCGCGACGGCAGGGCGTCGCGCGGAATGAGGTCTCGCGCCTCGTGAAGATGGCCGTGCTCGGGAGCGGCAGCGGCGGCAATTCCACACTCGTGCAGGGCGGGAACACCCGCGTGCTCGTCGACGCCGGCTTCAGCGCGAGATCGGTGGGCGAGCGGTTGAACCTCCTGGGCGTCGAGCCCGACGCGATCGACGCCATCGTCGTCACGCACGAGCACGGAGACCACACGAGCGGCGTCGGGGTGTTCGCTCGCCGCCACGCGACCCCGATCTACATGACCGATCGGACACGAGACGCGTGCGCCCGGCTTCTGCGTGGATCGGAGGAGGTCGTGTCGTACGGGCCGGGGCGGCCGTTCCTGATCGGGGACCTGCGGGTGGAGCCGTTCCTGACCGTGCACGACGCGGCCGACCCGGTCGGCGTGGCCGTGGTGGACGAGTGTACTGGGCTTCGCCTGGGGATCGCGACCGACCTGGGTCGGCCGACGGTCCAGATCCGCCACGCCCTGTCGGCGTGCGACTTCCTCGTCCTCGAGGCGAACCACGACGAGGTGATGCTCCACACGAGTGGTTATCCCGCGTCGGTGAAGCGACGCATCGCGTCGAGCCACGGGCATCTCTCGAACCAAGCCGCGGCGCGATTCGTGACGGAGCTCCTGCATCCGCGGCTGGCCGGAGTCGTGCTCGCACACCTGTCGAAGGAGTGCAATCGTCCGGACCTCGCGTTGGATATCGTGGGCACCGCGCTGGAGAAGGCCGGATGGAAAGGACACCTGGAGGTGGCCGTGCAGCACCGGCCCACGGCCTTCCTGGACATCGAGGAGCTCCGCTTCCGCAGCGGGCCCGCGCAGCTGAGCCTCCTCTGACCTAGCCCCCACCGGGGCCGACTCGAAGGCGCTCCGGCGTCGCCGAGTCGAGCTCGGCGTGTGCGTCCCGCAGCCTCCCGTCCGCCACCGAGAGGGTACTCTCGACCACGCGCTGGAGCGTGTCGCAGCCCTGAGCCTCGAGTGCCTTCGTGGTCGTGAGCAGCGCCTCCGCTGCGTCGATCGTGAGGTCTCTGTGGCCGAACTCGTGCGTGCGGATCGCTCCCGCGATCTCACTCCAACGGGCACGCTCCTCTGCGGGGCGCGTGGAGGCGGCCGGCCACCGCGGGAGTGTGATCGTGACCTCCACGAACATCTCCACGTCCTCCGCCCGACAGCGGCCGCCGCCGGCCACCGCCCTCCACACCGGTCGGATGTGATAGCGGGTCAGACCCTGGGACAGGGGTCCGGCCGCCCCTTCCAGGCGCATGCGATTGAGGCGCTCGCTCACCTCGCTCAGGGTCTCCTCCGCGACGTCGTAGTACTCGACCGACGCCCGCACGTGGAGCCCCTCGGGCCGTTCTTGACCCACGATGGCGGCCGGTACGGCGAGCCAAGCGACGACCGCAGCCAGCGCGGCGAGTCGAGCGACCGTGGCCATACGCGCTCCGCCGGCTACAGTCCGAGCAGCCTCAGGAAGTCGTTCGAAAGTGCCCAAAGCATGATGCCGACGATGATGAGAAAACCGACGTTGCTCCACTTCAACCGCTGCTCCACCGACAGGGCTCGGCCTCCCCGGATCGCTTCGATCGCCAGGAAGACCAGGTGCCCCCCGTCGAGCACAGGGATCGGCAGGAGGTTGAGCACCGCCAGGTTCACGCTGAAGAGCGCCATGAAGCGCAGGAAGGTGTCGAGGCCCGCGGCCGCGGCCTGGCCCGAAGCTTCACCGATCGTGACGATGCTGCCGAGCGATCGAGGGGAGATGTCGAAGGTGACGAGCCGCCTGAGAAAGTCGAGGATCAGGAGCGTGGTCCCGACGGTCTCCTCCCATCCGAACGTCATCGCCTGGGCGAGAGAGACGTCGCTGTACACGATCGGAGGTATGGGGGCGGTCACGCCGATCTTCCCCACGTAGACGACGGAGCCATCCGCACGCTCGACGCGGTCTTCGCTCAGGCTGACGTTGCGCGTGATCCGACTCCCGTCCCGCTCGATGGTGAGCACCGTCCGCTCACCGGGACGCGCCTCGATCAGCTCGACGAAAGCCCACCAGTGGGGGGTGGGCTCGCCGTCGACCGCTACGAAGCGATCGCCCTCCTGGATACCGGCTCTCGCAGCCGGGCTCCCCGGCTCGATGAACCCGGCCCCCGCCTCGCGCCAGTAGCTGACCGCCCGTGCCAGCGTGAGGCGCTCTTGCTCTGTGACCGGTATGCGGATCTCGATGGTGCGAGTGGGCTCGACCAGGTCGAGGGTCAGAGGTCCGGGCTGGCCCTCGAAGAACGCTCCCGCCACCTCGTCCCAGAACTGGACCGATTCTCCGTCGACCCGCACGACGCGACTTCCTCGCTCGACCGTCGCGAGCGCCTCCGTGCCCGGCGGCAACGCGCCCGCGTCGACGAAGCCGATCCGCGTCGAGTCGACATGCTGCACCCCGTACTGCGCCGCGAGGAACGTGTAAACGGCGAGCGCGAACACCATGTTCATGATCACGCCGGCCGAGATCACGAGCGTCCGGGCCCAGACGGGTTTCTGGTCGAAGTCGCGCTCGCTCGGCTCCCGACGGGGCGGCATCCCTTCTCCC
>JBDHDM010000117.1:0-10841 GCA_039591515.1 Gemmatimonadota bacterium
CTACGACCAGGAGCTGTCCTCCATGGACGTGGCCGGGGGGTACGATCAGGAGGACGCGCGCGGTTTCATCCGGATCAACGCGCTTCGACTCCGGGCCCACAAGCTGATCCTCAGGAAGACGGGGGAGGATCAGCAGGCGTGAGCCGGGAGGGCGTGGCGGAGCCAGGCCCGAGGCCCTCCCTCCCGAGCCGGCGCGTGGCCTTCCCGGGTGGAGCGGACCGAGGGGGCTCGACCCCCGTGGGCGGCCGAGCCCCCGGGCACCGCTAGGAGCCCTCGGGCTTGGTGATCTTGTACTCCTTCGGCGGCTCCGCGCCCAGAAGATGCTCGACGAAATAGTCCCAGCGTCGCCGGATGAAATACGGCTCGTTGAGCCCGTGGGCCCTGTCCGGTGCGACGATCAGGTCGAAGTCCTTGTTTTCGTCGATGAGCTCATCGACCACCTGCGTGGTCATCGCCGGATGCACGTTGTCGTCCATGTCGCCGTGCATGAGTAGCAGCTTGCCACGGAGGTTGGCCGCGTGGGACTTGTTCGCCTCCTCCGCGAAGTTCGTCTCACCGGTCACCGAGTCGCGGACGAGCTCTCCCTGGTACTTCTCGGACCAGTAGATGTTGTAGCTGGCATTGTCGTGGTTGCCCGCCCCGGCGACCCCGACGTGGAAGAACTCCGGAAAGCGGAACATCGCGTCGGTCGTGGCGAAGCCTCCGCCGGAGTGCCCGTAGATGCCCACGCGGTCCAGATCGATGAACGGATACCGCGCCGCGAGCTGCTGAATTGCGGTCACGTGATCCGGCAGGCCGTTGTCGTTGAAGTCTCCGTAGTAGTTGTCGTGGAATGCCTTGGAGCGATGCGGCGTGCCGAGGTGATCGAGCTGGATCACCACGAAGCCGAGCCGCGCGAGCGCGAAGTCCTCACCGCCGCCCTTCCAGTTCCAGCCCCTCACGCTCCCGATCTGTGGGCCGGGATAGATGTGCGTGATGATCGGGTACTTGGCGTCGGGGTCCAGGTCCGGTGGGAAGTAGACGATGCCGAAGAGGTCGGTGATCCCGTCCCGGGCCTTCACGGAGAAGACCTCGGCGGTCTCGAAGCCGATTTCCTCCACGAGCCGGGTGATGTCGGCGTGCTCGAGCTCCGTGACGATCCGCCCGTCCGGCTTCGCGCGCAGCACGGTGACGGGAGGCTCCTCCACTCGGGAGTACGTATCGACGAAGAAGTCGCCCGACGGGGACCACTGGATCGTATGGTCGGCGTCCCCGGGCGTGAGAAGCGTGAGTCCGGAGCCGTCGAGGCCCACACGATACAGGTGCCGGAAATAGAGATTCCTTCCCTCTTCCCGCCCCCGGGCTTCGAAGTATATCTGTCCGCGCTCTTCGTCCACGTGGTGGACCAAGCTCGCGACCCACGGCCCCGAGGTGAGCTGGCGTTTCATGGCGCCGTCCGGACCGAGCAGGTACAGGTGAGCCCAGCCGTCGCGTTGCGACCACCAGACCACGTCGCCGGTCTCCATGACGTACCACGAGGCCGGTGTGAAGCGTCGGCCGTGCGAGAATTCGTAGTACGTCTTGGCGTCTTCGTGGGCGAGCACTCGTGCCGAGCCCGTCGTGGCGTCGACCGCGGTCAGGTACGCCTCCTTGTACGCTCGAGTCATCGAGGTCACGTACAGCGTCTGCCCGTCGTCGCTCCACGCCGAATCGGGTACGGAGCCCTCGAAGCTCGACTGGAGCGGGCGGTGATCCGGAAAGTCGATCTCCACGTTGGCGACCACCGAGGGTGCGACCTCGGCGCGCCCGTCGTCGTCGGCCGCCGGCACGTCCAGGGTGATGATGTGCATGCCTGGATAGGGGATGACCGAGTCCCCCGGCAGGGCGTAGGGCGCCGAGTAGTGGACCGGGCGTTGCGGTGTCATCGAGAGATAGTGGTGATGCTCCACGTCCCGCTCGTCCCTGCGCTCCACCGCGATCCGCCGCGAGTCCGGCGACCAGCGTACGCTCGGGCGGCGAGGAGATCCCTCCTTCACCTGGTTGGGCCGGGGGTAGGTGAGTCCGTACGAGTGGAACTCCTCCCCGTCCGTCGTCACTCGAATGGAGTCGCCGCCACCCGCGGGTCGGATGTAGAGGTCGTACTCGACGACGAAGGCCTCCCAACGCCCGTCCGGCGACTCCACGTACGGCGTGTCACTCGGGAGCGTGTCGCCCAGCGTGCACGCGTACCGGACGATGTCGCAGACGAAGCGCCGCTCGCGCGCCTGGAACTCGATGGCCTCCATCTCGTCGACGAAGTCGAAGTCGTCGAACGGGAGCTTGGTGCCCACGTAGGAGGTGTCGTCCGCGGTCGACATCGCCGCCGCGAGCCGATGGTGGTCGAAGAGTTGTCGCCGCGTGGCTGCGGCTGGGTCCACGAAAACGAACTCGTGTCCCTCGCCGAGGCGGTTCCGGTACCAGAAGCGTGAGCCGTCTTCGAGCCACTCCGCCTGCACCTCGTCACCGGAGACGAGTGTTTCGGCGTGCCACGTGAGGAAACGCTCGGCGCGGTTGTAGTCGGCCGCGGTCGGGCCCGTGTCTTGCCCCGAGATCGGCGACGCCAAGATCACCGGCATGACCAGAGCGGCCAGGGCGAGCGCAGGATTCGGAATGGAGAGAAAGCAGCGCATGGGTGGCTCCGATGGGTTCACGAATGCGACATGTAGCGAGGAATGTACGGACCGGTCGGCTGGCGCGCCCCGGGCTGCATGGGGTGGCACCAATGGAACGAAACAGCGTATTTCAATGGTCAGGAATTGCCTCGGACAGGGTTGTGCGGTCGAGGTACGACCACCCACGAGGCAAGAGCCGGCGGCTGAAATGGATATGAAGCGGATTCCCCTGCGCGCGCTCCTAGCGTGCATCATCTCGCTCCCGATGGTGGCGTGCGGCGACGATCCGCCCGGCAATACGGGTCTCCGGCCCCCGGCGCTCGGATCGACGAGCTTCATCGATCCGGACATTCTCACCGACGCGGACCAGTCGACACTGACGGGCCTCGTGGCCGGTGGTCAGGCCGAGCGCACCATGTACGACGGACGGGTCGGTGGCTCCGTCACCGTGGACGCGCACGTCTTCGAGGCCTCCTTCGACGATGGGCTGACTGCCGAGGTCCAGGTGAATCCCGAGTTCGCCACCGCCGACGCCGCGCTGGTGGCGGACAAGTACGCCCGGGCGCTCGGTCGACTACCCACCGTGCTGCGCACCGGCATCGAGACGGTGTGGATCCACGACGGCATCGCGCTGTTCGACGGTCGAGGCACCGCGATGCTGATCCACGTGGGGCAGGCGGACCTGTACGAGAACGACGGTTTCCTCGAGGAGGCCCTCGTGCCCGAGGCGGTGCACATCTCGCTGCAGCCTCAACACGGCTCGTCGACTGGCTGGCGTGAAGCGCAGGCGCTGGACAACGGCTTCATCTCCCAGCAGGCCGAGGACAGTCCCACCACCGAGGACGTGCCGCAGTCCTTCCTTCCGTATATGGCCATCCTCTACAAGCAGGACCGGATCACGCAGTTCCTCGCCAGCACCATCGTGAACCAGATCCCGGCGCGCCTGACGTACTTCGACGAGCAGATCTTCGACATGCACCCGCTGCAGTAGCGGGCACACCGGACGACCTGACGAGGGCCCGCCGGACGCGATCCGGCGGGCCCTCTCGCGTGGGGGCGACCGGCCCGACGTGACGGAGCTTGCATCGCATCCCTATGTTGTCGCCCGAGTTCGGACAGCGACCCGGAGGATGCAGACGATGCGACGGCAGAGCTCGTACGCGATCGGCTTGGCTTCATTGATCCTCTCGGCCTGCTCGGGCGGGGGGAGCGCAGACCGCGGGATCGACGACCGCGCCATGGCGGACGAGGCTCGAGAGGACTGGGTCGCCTACGGCCGCACGTCGAACGAGCAGCGCTTCAGCCTGCTCACCCAGGTCGACGCCGAGACCGTCACCGGGCTGCGGCCCGACTGGTATCTGGAGCTCCCGGACGACAACGGGCTGGTCTCGACTCCTCTGGTGGTCGACGGCGTGCTCTACTTCATAGGGAGCATGAACCGGGTCCGGGCCGTCGACGCGACCACCGGTGAGCTTCGGTGGACCTACGACCCTCACGTCGAGGAGTACGCGGACAGGATGCGCGTCGGCTGGGATCACAACCGCGGCATCGCGTTCTGGAAGGACAAGGTCTACGTCGCGACCTGGGACGGTCGGTTGAACGCGGTCGACGCTGCGACCGGGACGGAGGTGTGGAGCGCGACCACGATCGATCCGTCGCTCCCGATGTACATCACCGGCGCGCCGAAGGTCTTCAAAGGCAAGGTGCTCGTGGGCAATGGCGGCACCGAGCACGGGCCGTCGCGGGGATACGTGACTGCCTATGACGCCGAGACCGGAGAGCAGGCGTGGCGGTTCTGGATCGTGCCCGGGAATCCGACGGACGGCTTCGAGGACGAGTCGGTCTCGATGGCCGCCGACACGTGGACCGGCGAGTGGTGGGAGCACGGAGGCGGCGGCAATGCCTGGCACGGCTTCACCTACGATGCCGAGCTCGACCAGCTCTACATCGGCACCGGCAACGGGTCGCCTTGGAACCGCAAGATCCGGAGCCCGCAGGGAGGGGACAATCTCTTCCTGTGCTCCGTCGTCGCTCTCGATCCGGACACGGGCGAGTACCTCTGGCACCATCAGACCACGCCGGGTGAGACGTGGGACTACAACTCGAACATGGACATCGTCCTGGCCGCTCTCGACATCGAGGGCGAGGAGCGGAAGGTCATTCTCCACGCCCCGAAGAACGGGTTCTTCTACGTGATCGATCGCACGGACGGGACGGTGCTTTCGGCCGAGCCGTTCACAGAGGTCACCTGGGCGAGTCACTTCGACCTGGAGACGCAGAGGCCGGTCGAGAATCCCGGAGTGCGCTACGAGGACGGACGGGCGGTGGTTGCCCCCGGGCCCCTGGGCGGGCACGGTTGGCACGCCATGTCCTTCAACCAACAGACCGGCCTGGCGTACTTCCCGCGGATCCACGCCTCGTATGTGTACGACGACAGCGGTCTCGATCTCGCCACGTGGCGGTCGGAGCCGTGGGTCGGGGGGCTGGGGGTCGAGGGCGGGTTCGGCCCGACGCTACGCGACGACAACGTGTACAGCACGCTCGCTGCGTGGGACCCCGTCCGGCAGGAGCTCGCATGGGAGGTTCCACTTCCAGGCATCTACAGCGCCGGCACGTTGACCACGGCGGGCAACCTCGTCTTCCAGGGGCGCCTGGACGGGATCCTGGCCGCGTACCGCGCGGACACGGGTGAGGAGCTGTGGACCCACGATCTGGGGCTCGGGATCTCCGCCCCGCCGATCACATACGCGGTGGACGGGAAGCAATACGTGGCTCTGCTCGTGGGTTGGGGAACCGTGATGGCCGCGGTCGGCGGAGCCGCTTCCGCGTCCTACGGGTGGGCGTACGGCGAGCACACGCGGATGCTCGTCGCCTTCTCACTCGACGGAGCCGCGACGCTGCCGGACCAGCCGGATCCGGTGCTTCCCATCCCGCGCGAGGAGGACTTCGTCGTCGACGACGCCCTCGCACAGCGTGGAGCCGAGGTGTACGCGAAGTGCAGCTGGTGTCATGGGAACGGGGCCGTCGCCGCCGGGATGACGCCGGACCTACGCGCGTCTCGGATCATCGTCGACCTCGAGCGCTTCGCGGGTGTCGTGCGTGATGGCGAGCGGGCGAGCGATGGCATGCCCATGTACGCCGACATGTCGTACGACGATCTGGTGGCGCTGCAGCACTACATCCGGGCTGAAGCCGAGACCGGCCTGGCCGCTCTCGAGGGAGGGGGATAGGCCTCGTCGGGGGAAGAGAAGCCCGCGGACGGGGGGTTGCCTAGATGAGCTTGCGAAGCCGCTCGAAGCCGTCCTTGATCTCGCCACCCAGCGTATCGAGGGCGGCTCCGACGTCTCCGGACGCTTCCTTCGCTTCGCCCCCCAGCACCTTCATACGCCCGCGAAGGGTGTCCATCTTCTTCTCGAGCTCCTGCCACTCCTCGCGGGCCTCGAGCTTGGCCAGCCCGAGCTTCACCTTGAGCTCGTCTCGCTCCGTCTCGAGACGCTTCATCATCTGATCGAGCTTCTCTTTATGGTCGGCCATCGTGATGCCTCCTTCGGAGTTCGTGGTCATCGCCCTACGGAAGATAACGGGGCGTGAGGGGCGGCGGCGTTCGCCGGGGGCGAGGCTCGCCGAGGAGGGAGGACCCCGCCGCGACGTCGTTCCCTAGCGTATCGACAGCTCGGCAACGGGGGCCAGGATCGCCTCACGACGCACGGCCGTGACGCCCTCCATGTATCCGTGGGCCCGGATCTCGGCCACATCGCTCCAGTATTGCTGATAAGCTCCGAGCGAGTCGAACCCGAGGAAGCGGAGGTGTGTCCACCCGTCCGAGACGAGAAACCGCCCGGTGGACGCCGCGATCCCACCGCGTCGCTCCCACGACGCGAGCTCCGCGAGGGAGCGTTCGAACTGCTCCTGCTCGCCGGCGAGCGTGCGATACCAAACCAGCGCCACGAGGCGCTTGGCGGCCGGGTCCCCGGTGCCCAGCGCCGGGAGCATCTCCACCAACTGATCGTCGTGGCTCGCGGTCAGGGCGCCGATGGATCCGTAGATGGCTCCTATGCTCGTTCCTCGTTCGGTCGCCAGGCGACTGAGAATGGCGTTCGACCGGTCCATTCCCGACATGCCGTTGAAGGCCCGCACGACGATGAGGTCGAGGGGCTCGGGGCTCTCGACCTCCCGGAGTCCCCGGAGGCTGAGCATGGCACCGTCCGACTCGTAGAGGGGGAGGGCCTCCCCCTGGTATATCGCCAGCGCGTCGGCGAACCGTTCCGGGAGGAAGCGGAAGGTGACGAGCTGTCTCACTTCTCCCTCGGTCGGGGTCTGAGCACGGAGCGGAGCGGCGACCAGGAGCGTGAGCGCGAAGGGAGGGAGTAGGGCTGTGGAAAGGAAGCGTCGCATGAGGGCGTGAATCGGTGTTCGGGTGGCGCTCGAAGCTACAATAGTGGGCTCGTCGACGCTTGCTGGCCGCGGCCGGTCCGGGCCACGTTGTCCGGCCGCTTCGAACCGTCCGTCCCCTGTGCAAGGAGCTCCGCTCATGGCCGCACATCGGCCTCGATTCCGATCCTCTCCCCGTGTCGGCGTCCGCCTCGCGCTGCTGATCGTGCTCGCCGTCTCGGCGCCGACGTTCGCCGTCGTGCCGGTCGACGCTCAGGAGCAATACGACGTCGTGATTCGGGGTGGGCGGGTGATGGATCCGGAGACCGGGCTCGACGCGATCCGGAATGTGGGAATCCGCGGGCAGACGGTCGTCGCCATCAGCGAGGAGGAGTTGGACGGAGAGACGTTGATCGACGCGACCGGATTGGTGGTGGCCCCGGGCTTCATCGACATGCATGCCCACGGTCAGTCGAACCGGGCCAACGAGTTCCAGGCCATGGATGGGGTGACGACGGCGCTCGAGCTCGAGAGCGGCGTCCCCTCGCTCGCTCAATACCTGGGCGGGCGCACGGGCGACGCGGTCCTCAACTACGGCGCGAGTGTGTCGTTGGGTGCGGCGCGGACCTCCGTCATGCCTCAGTACCGCAGTCAGTTCGAAGCCGCCTTCGCGAGCGTCGCTCAGGAGGCGAGCGAGGAGAATCGTCGGGAAGCGGGCCGCGTGACCGGACTCGGCAACTACGATGAGCTGCCCAAGGAGCGCTATCCCGATCTGCACGACCGCATCCGGCAGGGGATGGCGGAGGGTGCTTTGGGGATCGGAATGGCGCACCAGTACTACCCCGGCGCCTCACACGACGAGATCTACCGCGTCTTCGAGCTCGCCGGGACCGAACGGTACCCGATCTATACACACGTCCGCTCCATGGAGATCAGCGCGATCCAAGAGGTGATCGCGAATGCGACCGCGACGGACGCGCCCTTGCACATCGTGCACCTCAACAGCTCGAGCCTCTGGAACATCGAGACGAATCTGGACCTCGTGCGGGGAGCGCAGCAGGCGGGTGTCGACGTGACCACCGAGGTCTATCCGTACACGGCGGCGTCGACGTCCCTCGAGTCGGCGATCTTCGACGAGGGGTGGCAAGACCGTCTCCAGATCACCTACCAGGACCTGCAGTGGCAGGATACCGGAGAACGACTCACGGAGGAGACCTTCAGGAAGTACAGGGAGGAGGGTGGAACCGTGATCATCCACATGATGAAGCCGGAGTGGATCGCAGCCGGGCTCGCTGCGGAGAACGTCATGGTGGCCTCGGACGGGATGCCGTATGCGCCGGGCGCACATCCGCGTAGCGCGGGGACCTTCGCTCGCTTCCTGGGTCGCTACGTCCGTGACGAAGGGACGATGTCGCTCATGGACGGGCTCCGGAAGGTCACCCTCATGCCTGCACGGCGCTTGGAGTCCGTCTCACCGCAGATGCGTCGGAAGGGCAGGGTCCAGATCGGATCGGACGCCGACCTCACGCTCTTCGATCCGAATCGCATCATCGACACGGCCACCTTCGAGGACGATCTCTCGTACTCCGAAGGGGTCGAGCACGTGCTCGTGAACGGGGTGCTCGTCGTCCGGGACGGCGCGCCGGTCGAAGGGGCTCGTCCGGGGCGGCCGGTGGTGGGGCGGAACATAGTGTTCTGACGCGCGGTGCTTCGGTGGGCGGTGGGGATCGGGGGCCGTGGCTCGGGGCTTCGCGCGATCGCTTCGCGATCGATCCCTCGCCACGGCCCCCGACCCCCACCGAAGACCGGGCACGGCGCGCTGGTGGCAGGGGTCTGGCGGGGAGGGTCAGTCCCCCCGGGGGGCGGCGGGCATGGCGGGCGTACACATCACGAGGAAGTTGTACAGGTCTTCGCCGGGGCCCTTGTGGACCGCGTCGCTCACATACATCTCGGCCTCGGTGTTCAGCGACATCGAGGCGTCGTAGAAGTTGAAGAGGCAGTCCGCGCCGTCACGACGGTACCGTAGCGACGCTTCGTTGGGCGCGTCGCGCGGGTCCGGGGTGCGGGACCAGTCGGACTCGTCGAGCACCGCGTAGAAGTCTCGCACGATGTCGGCTGGAGTCCGGCGCGACGCGAACGCCGCCGTCACTCTGCAGCCCGGGACCATGGCCTTCGTGCGCCAGTCGTCGATGGTGTCGGGCTCGGACACCGCGATCATGCCCATGGTCTCGACGAGGAAGCGCTCCGCTTCTTCGCAGAGCTCGGTCTGAGCGCCTACGTCTCGAGCCGACGAGCATGCGACCAACATCAAAGAGAGGGCTGCGATGCGGGCGGTGAGGAGTCGGATCATCGTCGGATGCGGGGTCGTCGTCAGCGCATCGTGACGAAAATTGGGTTCGAGTAGAACCAGAGGTCGGTCCAAGGGTTCTCGCCACGCGGATCCGGCTCGGGCTCGAGCTCCTCGCCGTTGGTGCCCCGGACGCGCAGGTAGAGGTCGGCCATGGCGGGGAGCATGTACGTCACGGTCCGGTACGGACCGTCGACGGTCCAGTCGGCTTCGGTGAAGCGTGCCTCGACCCGCGTGGTGGGGTTCGTGTCGGACGACCGGGCTTCCGCGGGCCCGAGAACCAGACCGACGATGAGGTCGACACGTGTGACCGACGGGTTCTGCCCATTGTGGTTCGGATCGACCGGATCGAGGAAACGAATCGTCACCTCCACGCTGTCGCCCCGCTCGACCTCCACCGTGCCACCGATCGTGGCTTCGTCTCTGTCGGCCCGCACGGTTACGTACAGCTCGGAGAGGAGGTCTCCGAGGGTGACGAAGATCCGCCCGTTGCGAATCCCGTCGAGGACGGAGTCGTGGTCCCGCTCGGCCCAGACGTACGTCTTGGAGTACTCACCCGGCCAGAAGTCGACACCGCCGTCCCGCCAGTTCACGTGCGAGTCGGAGTTGGCGGTGATCCACCATCGGCGTCCTTCGCCCAGCATCGAGTCCCAGAAGCCGCCGAGCCGCGCGGTCATCTGATCGAAGCCGCCCATCGTGGGGTGGTTGCCGTACCCGCCACGCGCGCCGGTGGCGCTTCTCAGCGTGACCCCCTGGTGTCCGGGCGCGCCGGCCATGCCCACGGCGACGTCGGGAGCCGTGTCGTTCCAGTCGCGCAGCTCGGCAGGGTCGTACAGCCCGTAGTCCCCGAGCCCGCGGGCGGACCGCGAGGGATGGTTGGCGATGACGACGGGTGGGGCGGCGAAGGCGCTCATCGTGCGTAGCGCCTCGAGCATGCGCGGCTCCGTGTCCCAGCTTGGGTCGCTCGGCCACGGCTCGTTCCGTGAGAAGGTCGACTCGATCTCGTGGACGCGTTCCGCCTCGTCCGAGGTGTTCGGCACGATGAGGCTGGAGTGGTCCGCACCAGGGGAGTCGAACTCCATTCCGAAGAACTGGACGAGCTCAGGGATCTCGGCGCGGGCCTGGAGAAGCTCGGGATACGCCATTTCCAGGCTCACACGGCTGTGGTTCGGACCGCCGTGGTCGGTAGCCACCATCCAGCTCAGCCCGTGGGACCGGGCCATTTCGGCGTTGGTCGGGATGGGATAGATCGCGTCTCCGGCCACGATGGGCTCCGGCGGCTCCACGTCTCGATTCCAGCCCACCGAGTAGCGGCTGTGAATGTGGTGATCGCCTGCGAGCCAGGTACGCGGATCCGGAGCCGCTGCCTCGACTTCGGGGCCGGGCAGGGATTCACCGGGCGCGCACGCCGAAGGGGTGGCGATGAACGCTCCGGCGACGATCGTGGCACGGAGGGCCCAAACGCCCGCCCGGCGCTCCAGGGCTCCGCCCCA
>JBDHDM010000118.1:0-10817 GCA_039591515.1 Gemmatimonadota bacterium
GCTTCCCCCTAGTGGTCGCTTTCTCGAACTGCCGGCCGTGACGCCGTCATCGTGTATACCAGATCGGTGGGGTATAGACACGGTCCTGGAGGAACATCGGCACCTCGTCGTCCATCTCGACGCCGTAGTACTTCGCGTCGTAGGCCTGCCCCGTGGACTTCGGAGTCTCCAGCACGCGTACGTAGTAGAACGCGTTCTGAGTGGCATCGAAGTCCGGGTCTTCCCAGTACGCGAACAGCATCGGCTCGCCGATCGAGTTGGTGTAGCTGGCGTCGGCCACGTCCACCGTGTTCCCGACAGGCCGATCACAACGCCCCTTCGCGCCGCGCCGACCCCTCGCTCGGAGGTCAGCTCGACGAATCGTCGATCGATATCGCGAGTGATCAGGTCACGGTCATCGGGGTGAGCCGTTTTCTGAATGATCCGTTGTGCGATGCGTGGAGGATTCATGCCGACTCCACCCCCACTTCGTCCCACAGCTGCTCGAGCATGGCTCGTGAGCGAGCCATGGCGTCGTGCCCGGCCGGGAGAATCGTGTAGTCGCGGGTCGCACGTCCTTCTCCCCCGGACATCGTCGAGCGCACCAGTCCCTTCTTCTCGATCCGCTTCAGCGTGACGTAGACGGCGGCGGGTAGGTCTGGGGCCCCGCCCAAGCAAGCCTCAGGGAAGGTCACCACCACCCGGTCCAGCTCACGCCTAGCGACGGCAGGATCACGAAGCCGCCCTCCGGCTCGCTCCCCAGGACGAAGCTCCCGTCCGTGGTCGGTTCGCGGAAGTAGTCGTAGCCGAAGACGTTGGTATGGTTGGTGAGGTTGCTGACCTCGAAGAAGATCCGTGCGTCGCCGCCCCAGAAGGACGTTCGCTTGGTCAGGCGCGCGTCGAGGCGATGATAGGAGGGCAGCCGAGCCCCGTAGATCGGGTCCGGTCGAATCGCGGTGCCGGTCTCGCCGTCCGGGTCGGTGAAGGACTCCGTGTGCTGGAGCGTTGTCGGCCACCCGGTGTGGAAGGTGTACGCCGTGCTGAGGGACCAACTCTGCCAGGGGCGCCAGGTAACGTCCAGATTCACGGCGTGGCGCTGGTCGTGCGGCTTGCCGTGCGTGGGCGCGAAGTCGAGCACCACGGGCTGATTCACGTTCTCGATGTCCATCAGGTGCTCGCGGACCTGAGCCAGAGCGTAGCCCCCTCGGAGCGACAACCGGTCGGTGAAGTTCTTCTGGACGTAGAGCTCCACCCCCCGCGATACCGACTCGGTCGGGGTCACGAAGATCCGGTCGTCCTCGCTCTCCGGGAAGACGTCGATGCCGCCCTTCCAGTTGCGGTACACGGGACGCAGGTGGTCGCCGTCGCGTCGGTAGGCCTCGATGCGCACCAGCTCCCCGCCTCCGAGGCGGTGCTCGACGCTGGCCGTCCACTGCAGCGAGCGCTCGGAGGGGTAATAGGTCTGCGTCGGATCGAGGATGGAGACCTCCCATAGCGCCTGCATCTGGCGGAAGACGCCCCACGACAGTCGCAGGTCGGTCCGATCGCCGAGCGCTACGAGCGCGTTGACGCGCGGGCTGAAGTCGCTGTCTCCCGTGTAGCCCGCGCCGTCATAACGTGCGCCCACCTCGATCGTGAGCGGGCGCACCGGTCGGACACGTGCCGCGAGATACGCGCCGAAGGTCGAGCCCGTCGTCTTGAGCGCTGCGGAGTCCACGTTGGGGAAGAACCCGGCGGTGTCCGGGTAGGGGTTGTCCGGGTCCTGGTTGACCGTGGTCGCCGAGGAGTAGTCGGTCTCGACCCGCCGGAACTCCGCCCCGGCTTCGAGCGCCAAGGCCGAGGTGACGTCCAGGACCCAGTCCTGTTTGACGCTGAAGACGTCGAAGTCCTGGACCGCTACGACGTCGAGGAGCGGCGAGTTGTCGGACGCGTAATACTCTCCGCCGTTCCGGTCCTCGGTGTTCCGTCCGGCCGACGCGATGGTCCGCACGGTGGCGCGCTGCCCGAGCAGGAGATCGTGGGTCAGCCATGCGTACGCGTGGCCATAGTCGTTGTGCGCCTGCTCGAGGACCTGGATGGTGTCGAGGTATCCGGTCGTTCCATCCGTGTCGAACGTCCAGCGGTCGTGGGCCTGCAGCACGCTGAAACCCAGCGAGTGCCCCTCACCGAAGCGGTACTTCACCTTGCCCAGTACGTCGTGATACGACGGCGACGGGATACCCGACTCACCCAGCGCCTTCAGCACGATGTCGAGGTACCCCCGCCGCGCCGAAACGAGGTATGAGCCCCGGCCCCCGGCGAAGCGACCCTCCACGAACGCTCGCAGGTTGATCAGGCTCAGACCGAAGCCGTAGCGGGTGCTATCGGCGGGCTCGCGCGTGCGGATGTTGAAGACGCCGCCGTTGTAGTTTCCGTAGCGCACCGGCCAGCCGCCGGTCATCAGCTCGAGGTTGTCCACGATCTCGGCATCGATGATGCTGACCGCGCCGTCCTGGAAGTCCTTCAGATGGTACGGCTCGTAGATCTCGAGCCCGTCGATGCGGATGAGCGTCTCGTCGGGGCGGGCGCCGCGGATCGAGAATCGGGCCGTGAAGTCCGGCGACGTGATGCCGGGCAGGCGGTTGACCGCTCGGAAGACGTCTTCGGCGATCTGTGGCACGGCGTCGAGCTCTGCCCGGCTCATCGTCTGCCGCGGGGTGAGCTCGCCGAAGGCGAACGTCCCCGGGCTCACGGTGATTTCGGAGAGAGGGATCGCAGCCGGATCCAGCAAGATCTCGAGGACTCCGGCATCGAGCTCTGCGTCCGCGATCGAACGCGGCGCGTAGCCCAGCGCGAGCACGGTCACCGTGTAGGTGGCCGTCGGCAGGTTGCCGATGACGAAGGTGCCGTCGGCGGCGGTGGATACGCGCGCCGGCCATCCCTCGAGGGTCACGTCCGCCCCGGGTATGGGGCGCCCCGTGATCGCGTCGACGACCCGGCCCCGAATGGCTGGCCCCTCCTGCGCCCCCAGCCGGAGCGGTGCCCCGGCCAGGCCGCACACCAAAGCGAGGATGCCCGAAGACGCGACGACTGTTGTTCGCAGGCGGGTTACCACGGCCTCCCCTCGTGACAGGGCGTGCACCCACGGAGCCGCGGAGCGCCTCCGGCGAGATGGTGGCTGGCCAGGCCAGGGGGGCTGTCAGCGCAGGACATCGGCCACATGCCAGCGTCCTACTCACGTTGCTCGAGCACGGTAGACGCGCTGCCGCTTCGGCGCAATGGACACGACCGGCCTGGAAGCCGAGAGCGTGACGTCAGTCACCCATCAAGCCCGAGTCCGCTCAGTCGCTCCAGTCGTCCATTCCGGGGACGGTGACGAAGCCGGCACCGACCTGACGCACGGAGACCGTTCCACCGTAGTTCAGGTGCGGGCAGTTCTCCGCGATGGCGCGAGCGTCTTCGTAGCTCGACGCCCGGATTGCGAACATCCCGACGAGGAAGTCGGGCTCGGCGACCGGATTGCCCGCGGTGTCGAGGGGCCCGGTGGCGGCCAGACGCAGGCCCGCCTCCCAGCGCAGGTCACCGGCCGCTACCAGGAGGCCTCTGTCCGCCAGCTCCGACGTCCAGCCCAGTACTCCGCGGCTCGCCGCCCCGCCTCGTCCCCGGGCACCGGCTGCCGGCTGCAACCGTGAGGCCGGTGGCAAAAGCGCCACGGCGGCCCATCCACATTGGACTCAACGTTCGGAGGACGAACCTCTGTACGTGGACATGCCCGAAGAAGAAGAGTACGGGCATGAAGATGACGAAGCCGATAAAGAGCGTGCTGCCGAACACTGCAGCCAACGTCAACACAGTCGTCCGTGGAGCGGGTCGCCGCACGCTGTTTGCGCGCGGCCTTGGCCGAGTCTACCGCACGCAAGACAGATGCGCGAACCGAGGAGGGTGAACCTTGCGCATGGTTGCCTCCCGAGTCTCGCACGCATGTCCGCGGTAGCTCAGCGGTCCGTGCGATTCTCTACGCCGTTCGACGTACGGGGAGGTGCGCGTCGCTGGCCTCAGGCGACGCCAAGGGGTGTGTCACGGACCGGCGCCGGATCTACGCTCGATCTCCGAATCGCCGGACAACCCAGTCGGTGATGGTGGTGCAGAGGTCGAGTTGGTGCTGCCGGTCGTCGAAGACGTGGCGTGCATGGGGCATGAACACGTCCTCTACGAGTGGCGACGCGCGTAGCTCCGGCAGCGCGTCGCCGAGCTGCCCCTCGTAGTTGTAGTTGTCCTCCAGGCCGCCCGAGAAGACGAAGAGTACCGGCGCGCCCCGAGACAACAGGCCGTCGAGGCGGGCTCTCATCGTTTCGCGCGGGAGGACGGGTCGCACGCCGAGCCACGAGTCTGGGGCCCCGGTCGACTTCGGTACGGACAGCCGTCGCTGCAGCGCCTTCGCGGCCCGTGTCGGGGCCGTAACGGCGTTGACCCAACTCTCAATACGGCCAGCCCGTCGTGCGTAATGGGTCACGACGTGACGTGTCGTCCGGAATTCCCCGATGAGATCGATGGCGACGAGGCCGACGGCCCGGTCGCTCGTGGCCGCGACGGCGAGTCCGTCGTAGGCGGCGGAGCAGAGCCCGATGAAGCACTCGCCGCGCGATCCCTCCGTGTCCCGCAGGAAGTCCGAGGCGGCCAACAGGTCATTGGTTGCGCCCTCGGCGCCCCGGGCTGCCGCCGATGCGCGCTCCGAGTCGCCGAGCCCGGAGAGATCGAAGCGCAGCGTCCGGACGCCCCGAGCAGCGAGTCGCCGGGCCAACCGCACATGGAGGCGTGCCACGCCAGCCCGGGGCACGACGCCGGAGTTGTGAATCACGCACGAGACCCCCGACCCCGGCCCGGCAGTCGGAGAGGTCAGAACCCCTGAGAGACGGTTCTCTTCGCCGAACGCCACGAGACGTTCTCGAAACTCAGCCGTCATCGGGAGAGCAGCTCGTCGACGTGATCGAGGACTTCCGTGGGCAGGGGCGCGCTGCCGAACTCTCCTTCCTGCACCCAAGGCTTGGGGCCCGAGTAGCGCCGGACGATGGGGCCGAGGTCGAGTGTCTCGTCGCCCTCGTGTTGGAGAAGGAGCTTCACTCGAGTCAGGTCCCTGGCCGAGTCGAGGCGCAGGTCGGCCAGTTCGTCCCTCATCGGGGCGGAGAGCAGGTGCCCCCCGATGTCCCACACTTCGCCGTCGAGAACGTTGGCGCGAGCCTCGATCTCCTCGAGGTAGCTTGCGCCGTTCAGAATCGGATCCCACAAGACGACGCCTTCCACCTCGGGAATCGTCGGGGCGGCGAGGGCGGCCAAAGAAGCCCCCAGACGGAGCCCGACCAGCCACACGCGGTCGGCTCCCGCCAAGGCGAGGCACTCCTCGACTCCTTGCTCGATGTCGTCCAGCATGGAAGGGAGCGACAGGTCGGTTTCTTCGCCGAAGGAGTCGCCGGACCCGAAGTAGTCGAATCGCATCACGTGCAGACCGCGATCCGCCAGCCGACGGGCCATCGTTCGTAGCGTCCGGTGCGCGGGCAACCACTCGGGGCCCCATGGCGCGCATACCAGGACGGCATCGAGCCCGGGGCCGGTCAGCGCCGGATCGTACGCCCCGTAGAGGCGCTTCGGAGACTGACCGAAATGAAGCGCGTACACGCTATTCGATGGCTCGGGTCATCGGTTCACCGACCCGTTTCCTCGACCAGCTGGCGGAGCGTCTGAAAGAACATGGCTCGGGGCTCGACGACGTGTCCGAAGCGTTGCTGCATCGCGGCCACGGCCTCCATGGCGAGCAATGAGTAACCCCCAAGATCGAAGAAGTTGTCGTCCGGTCCAATTCCCTCGTACTTCAGAAGCTCGCTCCAAAGCGTTGCCGTGTCCGCCTCCAGCCCAGGCCGCAGGGCGTCCTTGCTTCGCGGCGCGGATCGCATCGTAGCGGGCATCGGAAGCGCGGCGACGTCGATCTTGCCGTTCGGCAGCTTCGGGAACTGGTCGAGCGGAACGAAGACGGATGGCACCATGTGGGCCGGTAGCACCGATCGGAGGCCGCGCCGGAGCACCGTCGCGGTCGGGGGTTCGTCCGATGCGCCGACGACGTGCGCGACGAGCCTGGTATCGTTGGGACCGAAGGGACGAGCCGAGACGATCGCGCTTCTCACCTCGGGCATTTCGGACAGCGCCGCCTCGATCTCACCCGGTTCGATTCTGTGCCCTCGGAGCTTCAGCTGGCGATCGGAGCGCCCGAGGTGCAGGAGCTGCAGGTCACCCCGGTACCGGCCGACGTCTCCCGTTCGATACCAGGTCGTTGCGTCGGCCTCGACAAACCGATCGTCGGTCAGCTCGGGTCGGTTCCGGTACCCGAGCGTTACGCCGTCGCCGCCGATCCAGATCTCCCCGGGCGCGCCGATCGGAAGATCGCGGCCCGTGTCGTCGACGATGCGGACCGACGTGTTGAGAATCGGCCTGCCGATCGTCACATCGGGATCGTCGCCGGCGATGACCTGCGCACAGGTCGACCAGACCGTGGTCTCGGTCGGGCCGTACATGTTCCATAGCTCGGCGACCCTCCCCGTGAGCCCCGCCGCCACATCCGCCGGAAGCGCCTCGCCCCCGCACAGAGCTTTCACCGGGGGCCATTCGACATTGGCGTGGAGCAGGAGCCGCCAGGTGGCAGGGGTCGCCTGCATCGTCGTCGCGCCCCACTCGCTCAACCGTTCAGCCAGTCGGTTCCCGTCACGCGCGTCCGCCGAGTCCACGATCGCGCACTCCGCGCCCGTCCACAGCGGCAAGAGGAGCTCCAGCACCGAGATGTCGAACGAAAGAGTGGTCACGGCCGCGAGCACGTCGTCCTGCCCGAGTCCCGGCTCTTCGGCCATGGCGTAGAGGAAGCTCGCCACGGCCCGGTGCGGCACCTGAACGCCTTTGGGATTGCCCGTGGACCCGGACGTGTAGATCACGTACGCGATGGCCTCGGGATCGATGGTCGGATGCGAGGTCGGATCTTCGGAGCTGGACTCGACATCGCCCACGATGAGCACGTCGGCACCGCACTGGCTGGCCGTGTCGGCATTGACCGGGTCCGAGAGGATCGTCCTCAGTCCGGAGTCCCCCACGATGTACCGCAGCCGCTCCAACGGGTAAGCGGGGTCGAGAGGCACGTAGGCGGCGCCCGCGAACAGGACGCCGAGCACTGCCGTGACCATCTCCTCAGACCGGTTCGTGCAAATGCCGACGAGGTCTCCGGGACCGACCCCCGTCACGACCAGGCCGGCCGCGAGCCGTCGTACGCGGGTCTCGAGGTCTCCGTATCGAAGCCGATCTCCTTGGCTACGGACGGCCCATCGGGCGCCATGAGCCGAGAACGAGCGGGCGATCCCCTCGACGAGCGTATGGAGGACATCCGGACGTCGCGCGCCCTGGGCTGAGGCGAGCGACGCCTGCTGGCCCGGAGGGCACAAGCTCAGTGTGTCGAGCCTGGCGTCCGGCTGCTCCGCCATCTGACGCAGGATCCACGCGTACGTCTCCATCAGGCGCGTTACGGTGCCTTCGTCGAACAGCGCGGTGTCGTACTCGATGGCCCCTTCGAGCGTCTTGCCTTCGTCCCACCACCAGGCGCTCAAGTCGAGCTTGGCCCCGCCGTTGTGTGGATGCCGTGTCCTGACCTCGAGCCCCGGCAGAGACAGCTGCATCGGCGCCGTCTGCACCGTGAACCAGGTCTGGACTAGTGGGTTGACGGCAGGGTCGGACCGTAGCTCGAGGGCCTCGACGATCTTCTCGAAAGGTGTGTCCTGGTACCGCTGGCCCCCGAGCACGGCACCCCTGACCTCGTCGACGAGAGAGCGGACCGTGGAATCGGCCGTCCAGGTCGCACGGATCGGGAGCAGGTTCATGAAGAGGCCCGCGACCGTCTCGAGCTCGGGCGTGGGGCGATTCGCGAACGGGCACCCCGTCACGACGTCGCGCCGGCCTGCGTAGGCACCGACACAGACCTTGAACGCGGCCAACATCAGGACAAAAAGCGAGACGCCCATGGCCTGGGCCGAGTCGATCACCCGTCTGCGGACCACCTCTTCGATCGACACACGGATTTCGGCTCCGGCGAACGATTGGGTCCTCGGACGAGGATGATCCAGCGGCAACTCCAGGACCGTCGGAGTCCCGCGCAGGCGCTCCTTCCAAGCGTCGAGGCGCTCGTCGAGCGCACCGGCGTCGGAGAGTGTCTCGATTTGCCACATCGCGAAGTCGACGTACTGGAGCGCGTCCTGATCCGGTATCGGCGCGGGCCCGCCCGAGCAGCGGCGCTCGTATGATTGGGCCAGTTCCTCACCCAGCTGTACCACGGTGATGTGGTCCATCGCGATGTGATGGACCGTCCACAGCACGGCCCATCGGGCCTCCCCTCGACGGATCACGCGCAGCCTGATCGGCAGCTCCGTTTTCAGGTCGAACGGACGTGCCGCCTCCGCGCGGATGGCTTCCTCGTAGGTCTCCTCCGACCATCCGGAGCCGTCCTCCGTTTGCACGGCGAGCGACGCCTCGTCATGGATGAGCTGGGAAGGCGCCGCGTCGACCAGTCCGTAGGTCGTACGCAGGATCTCGTGCTTCGCGATCAGCTCGTTGATGCTGTCCACGAGCGGATCGACCCGCAGCTCGCCCTCGATCTCGAGGGCGAAGGGGATGTTGTATGCCGACGAGTGAGGTACGAGGCGCTGAAGGTACCAAAGCTGGCGCTGGCTGAAGCTCATCGGGCATACGATGGCGTCGCCGGCCATCATCGAGCCGGGCCGCATCGTCGCGGTTTGTTGCTCCGTCGTCACACGACTTCTCCTACCTCGCTGGCTCTCCTACGGAATCGCTTCCGGTCGATCCTCCCAATACCCGGGTGGGCTTTCGATGCGGCAGCCGTGGACACCCATCTGCGAACGGTCGGTCGGTCGAAGGCCTCACCCATGGGCACGGCCACTTCTTCGTTCCGTCGCAGATCTTGTAGGATGCGGGTGAGTAGCAGCGAGTGGCCCCCGAGCTCGAAGAAATCATCGTCCAGGCCCACCTCCCGGATGCCGAGGTGGTGCGCCCACGCGGCGGCGATCGTGCACTCGAGGGGCGTCGACGGTGGCTCGAAGTCGGCGGACACGGCGGGACGAGGAGCGAGCTCCAGCCCGTCGCCGTCTCCTCCTTCGGGCGTGTCCTCCGAGTCGCCCTGAAGGGCCCGCTGTAGTGCGCTCAAGGGCACCGTGGACACCGCGATTTGTGTCAACTCACGGGCCGAGAGAATGCGTCGGAGGACTTCCATACCCTCGGCCGGCGAGATGGCCAGGTCCATGCCGAGGTCGGTGACGGATCCGGTCCGACGGTCGCGAACGTCACGATGCGGCGTCGTGGCACCCGGCTGCGTCTCCAACACGCGCAGTGTGAAACCCTCGATCTCTCCGACACAACCCGCGTCGTCGTAGAGGTACGCGTCGAGGACCACGCGGTCTTGATCGCGTAGGTCTCGGCGTGTGACTGTCGAGCTCAGAGACGCCCCGATGGGACGGTAGACCACCACGCGATCATAGCTGAACGGAACGAGTGACCGGCCGTCGTCGAGTTCGGAGAATGCCCCGCCCAGGGCGACGTCCAGGAGAGCGGGATGCCAGAAAGGAGCGTCACGGCCCTCGGTGGCCTCCATCGGGGTGCTCACGATCGCCGACGCCACATCGCCGGACCGGTGGATCTCGCTTTGGAGCCGGTTCCACCGGGGCCCGAAGTCCAGCAGAGGGTGGGAAGCGTGCTCCCAAGCGTGCGGGTCGGAGCTAAGCACTGGGGCGGTGGGCTCCGGGGGCGTGGCCCGCGCCGAGCGCAGCCAAGCCCGCGCGTGCTGCACCACGTCACCACGGCCACCACTGCTTTCGATCGTGACGGCCAGCTCGTTCCTCAGCGGCTCGAGTGTGACCACGACCGTCCGAACGGAGGTCCCCTCCAGGAGCATCGGGGCGAGGAAGGTGAGATCCCCAACCTCGTACGGGGTGGGGGCGCCGTCGATGTCCTGTGCGGCCGTCAAGATCAGGTCGAGATAGGCCGTGCCGGGCAGGATGGCGGGCCCGTCGCGCAGGCGATGGTCCGCGATGACCCAGTGGTCGGTCGCCGCGAGCTCGCCGGTGAAGACGTGCGAGCCCTCGTCGTTCTTGCCGTACCGTTGCAGGATCGGGTGGTCGCGAGGCTCCATTGCCTCGGGGAGACTCCCGGCGAGGGCAAGGGTGCGGTCGAGCTCGGCCGCCATCCCGACCTCCGACCACATCCCCCAGTTCACGACGCGGTAGGTAGGCTCGTCCCGGGACCTGGGGACCTGCGCCCAGACGTCGAGGAACGCATTCGCGGCCGCGTAGTCGACCTGGCCGGCTACCCCCACGTGTGCGCTTACCGAGGAGAAGAGCACCACGCGCGGCGTGTGCCCTCCGTCACGCAGAGCGCGATGTAACGCCAACGTACCACGTAATTTGGGCGCCATGACCTCATACATGGCGTCGATCGGTTTGAGGGCGAGGAGCCCATCGTCCAACCGACCTGCGAGGTGGTAGACGTCGTCGATGCGACCGAAGCGCTCCGCGGTCTCTGCAACGACCTTCGCCATCTCGTCCGGGTCTGACACGTCCGCGACGTGCACCGCGGTCGGGATTCCCGTTTCTCGGATGTGGCGGAGGAACCGGGTCCGTCCGAGCCCACGCCCGGGCTCCTCCGGACCCGTTCGAGTGACGAGCGACAAGCCCTCAGCCCCCTGAGAGGCCAGCCATTCGGTCAGACGTTGGCCTACGCCGCCAAAGGCGCCGAGGACCAGACAGACTCTGCCCGCCACGTCCTCT
>JBDHDM010000119.1:0-13375 GCA_039591515.1 Gemmatimonadota bacterium
CCCGTGGGGGGCCATGACGCGGCTCCCCCCCCGGGGCATCCGGGACCGCCCGCGGCCCTCTTGATCGAGATCGGTGACCGGGCTGGGAGCCGCCCGACGAGTCCGACGGCCCCTGAGCCGTGCTTCAGCCCATCGAGGACGTCGCCCACGGCCAGCTCCGAGGACGGAGCGGACTCACGAATCCGTCCTGGGCGCGAACCGATAGTGACCGACGAGCCACTCGGATCCGTCTCGGTAGCCGAACAACTCCTCGCAGGCGAGGAAGAACAGCCTCCAGCGGTGGTACCAGCGATCCGCGTGGGCGGGACCATGGGTGGCCGAGAGGATGCGGAGGACCTCTTCGCGTTTCGCCTCCAGATTCTGTCGCCACGCCCGTGCCGTCCGGCTGTAGTGTGTCCCTTCTACACGCCACACCTCTTCGGCCTCGAGCGCCTCGTCGAAGCGCGGCAGTAGATCGAGTGACGGCATGATCCCGCCGGTGAAGAAATGGCGCCCCATCCAGTTGTCGTCGCCGTCGGTCTCGTAGAGATAGGCGAATTCACGATGACAGAAGACGTGCACGAACAAGCGTGCGTGCGGCCTCATCCACTTCCGGATGCGTCCAAGTAGTACGCGGTAGTTCCGCATGTGCTCGAACATCTCGACGCTGACCACCCGATCGAATCGTTCCGCGGTGTCGAAGTGATTCATGTCGGCCGTGATGACACGCACGTTCGACGGTGCTCGGCCCTCGATGAAGTGTCGCTGCGGTGCGGAGTTCGAGACAGCCGTGATCGAGCTGTTCGGGAATCGTTCCGCCATGAACAGTGTGAGCGATCCCCATCCGCATCCCAATTCCAGGATGTCCTGCCCGTCACGGAGGTCCGCGCGATCGCACGTCAGCGAGAGCATCGCACGCTCCGCGTCCGCGAGTGACCGGGCGTCTTCGGTCCAGAACGCGCCGCTGTACTTGAGGTGTGGCCCGAGAACGGCCTCGAAGAACTGCGATGGCACCTCGTAGTGTTGCTCGTTCGCCTTGTCCGTCGACACGGCAAGGGGGCTCGACTCGAGCTCACGCTTGAACGTGTCCAGGTCCGGCCCGGAGGCCGCGTCGCGCAGGCGCTGGCGGAGCAGTCGACGGACGCCGAGCCGAAGGCCGGGGAGCGGGACCATGCCCCGCTCGGCGAGGGAGATTCCGATCGATTCGGGCATCATACCTCCTTGGGCGGCCACGGAACGAAGACGCTCGTGGTACGCTGGTATTCGCGATAGGCGTCGCCGCGACTGCGGAGCGCCTGCTGCTCGGTGTAGGGGATCCCGGTGATCCGGAAGAGAAACACGAGCATCGCTACGGGCCCAATCCATGTCAGTGGCGCGCCGCCGCCGATGAGGACGTAGCTCCACCAGTGGACCCACTCGAAGAAATAGTTGGGGTGCCGCGAGTACCTCCACAGGCCGGTCCGACACACTTCACCCTGGTTCGCGGGGTTGGCCCGAAAGGCGGCGAGCTGCGCGTCGGCAAGAGATTCTCCGCCCACGGCTACGAGCCAGACTGCCAGGCCAGTGAACGCCAGCGGTCCCAGCGGGCCACCTTGCATCGCCGCGAGCATCGGCAGCGAGAAGATCACGGCGACGGCCGCCTGGAACTGATAGAACAAGAAGAAGACCACCGGTGCGCGCCGACCGAGAACCGTGCGCATGTGCAGGTAGCGTCCGTCCTCCCCCTCGTGCTCCCTCACACGGTTCACCCAGAGAAACCAGGCCAGACGCCCGGCCCAGAGCGCTCCCAGGGTCGCGACGAGTGCTCTCCGAACCGGATCGCCGCCCACGAAGATCGGATAGAAGCCGGCGAGGAAGAGGAGCCCGGCCGACCAGGCAACGTCGACGGTCGTCGCGTTCCGGGTCACGAGTTGCCGGGCCCAGAGGATCGCGAGCACGACGGCAAGCACGCCCCATCCGAGCAGGGCCGGGTGAATCATGCTCCGACTCCGGCCATCGGCCGAATGGAGGAGTCCGGACCTGGCAGCGGCAGGTGGACGACGGGGTGCTCCGAGCGCATCCGCCCGTACGGGCCTCCGGCGTGCTGACCGAAGAGCAGCTGCTTGCAGCGTAGGACGCCCTCGTCGAATCCCCCCTCGCAGTAGGCCAGATAGAACCTCCACAACCGTCGGAACGGGTCCTCGAAGTCCATCCTCCGGATCTTCGGCCAGTTCTCCTCGAATCGCAGGCGCCAGTGCCTCAGCGTCTCCGCGTAGTGTGACGTGAGGTCCGTTTCCTCCAGTAGCGGCAGGGACGCCTTGCGCCATGAGCTCCGGAGGGCGCCCATCGACGGGATGAAGCTTCCCGGAAAGATGTACTTCTTGATGAAGTCCACTTGGCGCTGCTCGGGATCGTACCAATCGTCGAGGATCGTGATCGCCTGAATGGCTGCGAGTCCTCCAGGTCTGAGCAGACGCGAACAGGTCTCGAAGTACAAATCCAGGTATTGGTGCCCGACCGCCTCGACCATCTCGATCGAAACGAGTTTGTCGTACTCCCCGTCGAGGTCACGGTAGTCCTGCAGCAGGACGGTGACCCGGTGGGAGAGGCCTGCATCCTCGATCTTCCGCGTAGCCAGCGCATGCTGCTCCCGGGAGATTGTGGTGGTGGTCACCTGGCAACCGTAGGTACTGGCCGCGTGAATCGCGAAACCACCCCATCCGCTCCCGATCTCGATCACGTGATCCGCGTCGGTCAGCCCCAGTCGCCGGCAGAGCCGATCGTATTTGGCGATGGAGGCGTCCTTCATCGTCGCCGTCGGGTGCTCGAAGATCCCGGCCGAGTACGTCATCGTCTCGTCGAGGAACGCTGCGAAGAAGTCGTTCCCGAGATCGTAGTGTGCCCGGATGTTGCGATCACTCCCGGCGCGCGTATTCCGGTTCAGCCAACGCAGTCGGGCGAGGGCAGGGCGGGATAGGCGGGCGAGGCCAGTCTCGAGGCCGTCCAGAACCGCACGGTTCGCCGCGAACAGCCGGATCAGGTCTGTCAGGTCGTCCGCATCCCACTGTCCACGGACATACGACTCCGCGGCCCCGATGTGCCCGCCGACTGCGACGGCACGGTAGAACGTAGGGTCGTGGACCGTGATCGCCGCGCTGCGACCGTCCCCGCCCGGGCCGTACCGGTCGATACGAGTTCCGTCGCGTACCAGGAGTCGGCCGATCTCGAGTCCGCGCATACGTGCCCGGACGACGCTTTCGAGGAATCGGTCGAGCATCACGCCACCTCCTGTGTCGGGTGTTCGAAGTACGGCGTCCGCTTGAGCCAGAGACGGAACGCCTGCCAGTAGATGGCCGTCACGACGCGGGCGGTCATCCACGGGTAGCGGGCCAGCGCCGACGCGAGCGACGCGTGACCGATCTCATGACGACGCAGCTGGAGCGTGGCATCGAAGAGCGGCTCACCGTCGGCATGGTTCTCCATGTGAACGAAGAGGCGCTGATTCGGCGCACTGAAGCGCCAAGAATAGTCCTGCTCCATCGACATGAACGGCGAGATGTGGAACGCCTTGCGGAACCGGTGCGGGGTGCCGCTCGCGGGGCCGCCTTCGGAGCGGAGGGCGTACACGTGGCGCTCGTCCCACGGCGTGTTGTTGATCTCGGCCAGAATCGTGTCGACCGATTCGTCGCGGGCGTCGAAGCAGTAGTAGAACGTGACGGGATTCATCACGTAGCCGAAGTACCGCAGGTGCGTGAGCATCCGGACCGGCCCGAGCGGCCTGGCTCCGGTCAGCCGCTCGGCTTCGTCCCGGACCGCGCGGTCGAGGTCGATCTGCGCGTCCCCCAGGTAGTCATCACGACGGAACCATCCCGGAGCCGGTCGCCGCGCCGACCAGAGCCAGAAGCGGTCGAAGAGTTGCGGGAGCTCGGCGAGGTCCAGGTACATCATGAAGAGGCCGTAGGTGAAATCGTGTGCTTTCGGCCTACGTCGCCGATGCCGCACGGTGCCTCGATAGATCGCGCTCTTCATCGCGAAACCCCCAGCTGCTCGGCGACCCGGTACGCACTGCGAACGCCGTCCTCATGGAAGCCGAACCCCCACCAGGCCCCGCAGTAGTGAGTGCGGTTCACCCCACTGATATCCTCGCGGCGTTCTTGCGCCCGGACGCCGTCGCGCGTGAACCGGGGATGCCAGAACGTCGTCGAATGAAGGATGGCGGCGGGATCGATCGAAGCCGTGTCGTTGAGTGTCACGCAGTACGTGGCCGCCGCTTCGAGGGTCTGCAGCCGGTTCATGTTGTAGGTGACGGTCGCGGGGGCCTCGTCCTCGGCAGCGATCCGGTAGTTCCACGCGGCCCAGGCCTTGCGCGCTCGGGGCAACACCGAGGTGTCGGTGTGGAGGACGATGTCGTTGCGCTGGAAGGGCAGGGCGCCAAGCACCTCGCTCTCCTCTCGCGTCGCGTCTGCCAGCGTGGCCAGCGCCTGGTCCGAGTGACACGCGAAGACGACCTGGTCGAAGGCCTCGCCGTCGACCAGCACGCCGGTTGGCGTGCGCTGTACTCGACGGACCGGCGTGGCCAGCCTGATTCTGTCGATGAAGGGGGCGATGAGGGCCTCGACGTACCGGGAGGATCCTCCGCGGATCACCCGCCACTCGGGCTGATCGTTCACCGTCAGCATGCCATGGTTCTCGAAGAAGCGGACGAAGAACTCCGCCGGCATCTCCATCACTTCGCCCTGAGGGATCGACCAGAGGGCGGAGCCCATCGGCTTGAGGAAGTCCTCGGCCAGCCGAGGCGAGTAGCCGGCCCGATCCAGGTACTCCCCGAGGGAGAGGGATCCAGCGCCGTTCCGAATGGCAGGACCGGCCTCCCTGTGGAAGCGGAGGATGCCGTGGATCATCGAATGGAAGCTGGGCCGGATGAGGTTCACCGGCTGCGCGAACATCGATCGGACCGTGGAGCTGCTGTACTCGAGCCCGCTGCGGTCGGATCGGACGCCGAAGCTCATGTCCGATGGCTGGCTCTCGACCCCGAGCTCGTCCAGGAGGCGCGAGAAGAGCGGGTAGTTCACCTCGTTGAACACGATGAACCCGATGTCGATCGCATGAGGCCGTCCGTCCGCTCCGGTGACGTCGATCGTCCGCACGTGGCCCCCGACCCGATCCCGGGCCTCGAAGACGGTGATGTCGTGACAGCGGTGGAGCAGGTGGGCGGCGGTAAGGCCCGAGACGCCGCTCCCGATGATCGCGATGCGCATCTTGTTTCTCTGTGGCTGGTGCGAGACCGAGTGCGCGGCGACGGCCGACCGGGTCGACCGCCGCCACGCGGGACGGGCGGATCCAGTGGATGGCGGAACTCGCCGCTACCGTGTCAGCGGTCGCTCATCTCAGGGGGGAGCATGACCGCGTCCATCACGTGAATGACCCCATTCGTCGCTTCCACATCCGCGGTGATCACCCTGGCACCGGCTACGTAGACATCACCCATGCGAATCTCGATCGGGGCGATGGCTCCGGAGACCGTTTCGGCCTCGCGAATGCCAGCCACGGCCTCGGCCATCACCCGACCGGAGACCACGTGGTAGGTGAGGACCCGCGTGAGGGATTCCTTATCGGCCAGTAGCGCCTCCACCGTACCCTCGGGCAGCTTGGCGAACGCCTCGTCCGTGGGGGCGAAGACGGTGAAAGGGCCTTCGCCCTGCAGCACCCCGATCAGATCGGCGGCCTCGAGCGCCGCAGCGAGCGTGGTGAACGAGCCGGCCTCGACCGCCGTGGTGACGATGTCTGACCTCCCCGACTGCGCGGCTGAGAAAGCGGGCGCCGCCAATAGGCCTGCAGCGGCCGCCATCAGAATGGTCTTGCGAAGCATATGGAAACTCCTGCAGAGGTTTTGTCGAGCAATTGTCGGGACAAGATATGTTGGTGTTCGGATTTGTCAAGGAAAGGGATGTTCAATATTTGACATTACCTCTACAGATGAGTATCGTCCATCATGGAATGCTCGGACCGCACGCCCAGGCACCCGATTCGGGTCATCGCTCAGCGCACCGGGCTGAACACCGCCACGATCCGGGCATGGGAGCGCCGATATCAGGCCGTTCAGCCCAGCCGCTCGGAGGGAGGCCAGCGGCTCTACTCGGACTACGACCTCGAGCGCCTCAACACCCTTCGTGAACTCACGGAGGGGGGGCGGTCCATCAGCATGGTCGCGTCGCTCTCCGATGACGAGGCGACCGGGTTGCTACTGGAAGACCGGGTCGCCGCCACGCCGGGGCTACCCGACGGCACGACGGTCGGCCCCCCCGAGACGGTCGGCCAGGCCTACGCCCGTATTCTCGCCTTCGACGCCGAGGGGCTCGAGCGACTCTTGTGGCGTGCAGCACTCACGCTCGGTGGTCGCAGCTTCCTCGACGACGTGGTCGGGCCCCTGCTGCGACGGATCGGAAACGGGTGGGTCGATGGGGACGTCGCCCCCGCGCAGGAGCACCTCGGCTCGGGGGTGATCGATCAGGTGCTGGAGCGCCTCATCAATGTGTCCCGGCCCAAGGATGCCCCGAACATGGTGGTTTCCACCTTGCCGGGTGAGAGGCATGCTCTGGGGGCGAGACTCGTTTCGACCGCGGCGGTCCTCCGGGGCTGGAGTGTCCAGTATCTGGGGGCGGACCTCCCCGTCTCGGAGATTGCCGCCGCCGCGCGCGGCGTGGGCGCGGCGGCCGTCGCGATCAGTGTCGTGAGACGCGAGCACCTTGACGAGACCCAGCGTGCCCTCTCCTCGCTGCGCGATCAACTCGACCCGTCGGTCGCCCTCCTCGTGGGGGGAGGGGCGGCACCTCTCCTGGACGCAAGCGGTCTGCCCGATGGAATCTGGATCCACGACGGCCTCGGGGACCTTCCTGCGCCGCCCTCAGGGGGCCCCTACTCCCGGTCCGCCACGAGCTGACCGCGCTGACGCCGGACACGGCGTCGTCTGATTGCTGTCAGCCGCCACATCTCAGGGCCACCACATGCCGGGGCACTGCACCCGTGCCGCCGGGTCACGGTCTTCTGACAGTCCGAGTGAAGACCCCTTGGATCGGTGTTCACCCCTCGGTCACAGACCGCGCTCGGCGCAGCGGGCCTGACAGCCGCACTGCAGGGTGACAGTCCTTTCACGGTTTTCGCTCCGCGGAACGCCGCTTTCGACGCCCTGGGGCTTCGCCGTTCGTGCTACTCGCTCCAGAGCTCCAGGTAACGGTTCAGCCGGACCTTGCGACGGGTGGACGAAGAGGTCATCGATCGGACCTTGCCGAAGACCGGGCGCTCGGGCCAGCCCCGATCGAAGCGACCGAGGCACCAGAAGATGCCGTTGTACGAATTCGGGTCCCGGCCGTCCGCCGCGTAACGGTTGTTGAGCTCGATCATCACCTCGAGCGCCTCCCGTGGGTGTGGACTCCACTCGAGGATCTTCTTGCCCCAGAGCATCCTGAGGTAGTTGTGGATCACACCGCTCCGCACGAGCTGTCGCTGAGCCGCGTTCCACAGCTCGTCGTGAGTGACGGCCGTCTCGAACTGCTCGGAGGAGTAGACGTACTCTCGCGGGTCCGCCGCGTGCTCTTCCAGGGTCGCGCGTGCCCACGCCGGAAGGCTCCCCCAGCTCTGGTAGTCGGGGACGTGGGAGCAGTACACGAAGCCAAGCTCTCTCCATGTGATCAGCTGATCCAGAAACGCCTCGGCCGAGGCATCGACACCCCACCAGCCCTCTCGACGGCCGTCCGCATCCTGTGAGAGTCGGAGTGGGCTCCACCCTTCGCGGTCCATGATGGCTCGCCAGACCTCGTGCGGAGAGATATGGCCGTAGTGAAGCCAAGGGGACAGCCCGCTGCCAGCCTCCAAGTCGGGATGGTTCCGATCCGCCGCATACCGATCCAGTCCAGACTCGAGAAACGCCGCGAGGCGGTCCTGAGCCGGGCCCGTGCCACCGCGACTCGCGATCGGGCCGACGGCACTGTTCACCGGCAGCGAGGCGAGGAGGGCATGGGATGCGAGCTCGACCTCGTCGACGGCGGGCCATCGAGCGGCGACGAACTCGGGCACACCGGAACAGGGTACCAGGCCTGCGTGTCGAAGCGGCTCCGCCGACGGCTGGTCTGCGAGATGCGAGGGGAGGGGTTTCTGCAGAAAGCGACGAAAGTGGTAGGCGGCGCTGAACGGACGGTCGGCCGCACGGAGCGGGAGCAGGCCGCAGCTGTCCACGGCCTCGACCTGTATGTGAGCGAGGCGGCCCGCGGCGGCCAGCAGCTTCGGCGTGAAGAACCCGGGGGAGTCATCGGTTACAACACAGCACGCTTCGCTGGCGAGCGCGCGGAGAAGCCCCCTCCCGTCACCGGGCTCTCTCTCCACGAAGCCGTGATAGCCGACCGGAGTATCTCGGAGCGCGATCGAGTGCTCTGCCATGCCGTCCATCACGAAACGGTGGTGGCGAGACGACGCCCAGGGATAGTCGAGTCTGAGGTCTTCCAAGATCAGGAGCGGCTTGCCGAGCTCCCGTGCCGTGGCGATCGAGTGGTCGAGGGCATGGTTCCAGCCGAGACGCCGGTGGGCCGTCATCCAGTAGAGGACCCATGCCCCGTCGGATCTTGGCTTCGCCTCTGTCAGCCGGCGAATGCGGAGCGTTGGAACGGAGGGGCTCAAGCGACCGAAGCCACCCGACTCGCCTGCTTCTACCGGTTCGATCAACCGATCTCACCTCGCGTTGGCAGCGCCGAGCCCCGCACCCCCGTAACCAGCTGCCGGTCCTGGTCGAGCGAATCGACACGGATGTCGCCGAGCCCGGCTTCTGCCATCCAGTCCCGGAGCTGCTCCTCCGAGTAGGTGTCGCCGGCGTCCGACTTCAGCAGCATCTGGAGCGCCAGGAGCCCCGCCCGAGACGAGCGTCCCCGCAGGAACTCGGCGACCGCCACGAGCCCGCCGGGCCTCAGGACGTCGACGACCCTGCAGAACAGCGCCCGGACCGACCCCTCGTCGTAGATGTGGATGACGTTGGACAGGAGCACGATGTCGAAGGGGCCGGCGGGGAGGGGGTCTCGATTGAAGTCGGCCGCGACCACGTTCAGCCCCTCGACCTCCGCGAGCCCGTACGCATCCACGACGTGTGCGACGATGTCTGGCGTGTCGAGCAACGTCCCGCGAAGGCCCCTCGCGACGAATGCCCGGGTGATGTGACCGGGGCCGCCCCCGAGGTCGAGGATCGACCGGGCCTCGGGGCACCGGTCGAGGCAGAGGTCGGCGATCCGTTCCAGGCGCTCCACGGGCGCCGCGGCCATCGCTCTCGTGAAGCGCGCGACTCTCTCCGGGCTTCTCGCCCGGGTGCGCTTTTCCACGGGACCCCCTCGGCGAAGGACCTCGCCGAGCCGCGTGGAAGCGCGTATGGAGCGCAGCCACTGCGGAAGACCCTTGCCGACGAATCCGGGCGCGCCCCGGTCACCGAGCTCTCGTGCGCCGCGTTCGCTCAGCGCGAAGCGATCCCCCTCGCTCGTCACGAGTCCGGTGTCCTCGAGCGCGAGGAGGACGATGCGGACGGCGCGGTGGTCGTAGTCGAGAGACGAGGCGATCTCGGCGGCCGACCTCGGGCCGTCACTCAGCGCTCCGAAGACTCCGGCCTCGCTGGCGGCCGCGATCAGGACGGCGATGTCGGCGAAGTCACGAAGCTGGCCGAGGCCGACATCCTCGATGTTCATGCCCGCTCGCCTTCGAGGAAGAGGGCCTTTCCCATGCGCATGGCGAGGAAGAGGCTCGTCGCCAGGTCGGCGTCGGCGAAATAGCCCTGATCTTCCAGGGTTTGCCGTGTGGTCTCTATGGAGTCGAACATGGTCTCTTCAGCTATCCGTGCCCGGTGCGCGTTCGAGCGCCTGAGGGGTGTCGACGTCCCGGAGCACGCCGGCACCCGATACTGGGACCTCGCAGACGTCGTCATCGTACACGGCGAGGAGGTGACGCGCTCCCACGTCGCCCTCGAGTGCGCGGAGCTCGGGAAAGTACCGGGCAGCCCACAGAATCGGGTTTCCCCGCTTCCGCTCGATTGTCGGCACGCAGATCCCTCGACCCTCTTCGGGCGCGAAGGCCTCCACGAGCGCGGTGACGTCGCCGGTGGTGATCCACGGCATGTCGCCGAGCAGGATCAGCGAACCTTCGACGGTGTCGGAGAGAGCACCGACGCCCCGGGCGACAGAGGTGCCCATGCCGGCCCGGTGGTCCGGGTTGTCGACGATGGTGACCGGCAGGTCGTGTAAGACGTCGCGTACCTCACGGGCTTCGTGCCCCAGCACCACGACGACGGGATCGAGCCGGGCGTCGAGGGCGGTGCGTACCACGCGCCGCACCATGGGCATGCCGGCTACCTCCACGAGCAGCTTGTTCATGCTCCCCATGCGCGCCGAGCGGCCGGCGGCCAGGACGACTCCCGCGGGGCCACGGCGTGCCAGCTCGAGCTGGGAGTCCGGCGTACCCTCCGCAGCGGTCGTCACGAGCGCTGCCTGCACGTGGCGGAAGGGGTCGACCCGGATGAGCGGGGCGCTGCGCTCGGCCGCCGAGACGCAGGAGTCCACCACCGACCTCGCCGTCCCGAAGGGGATCACCTTGACCGTCGCCACGAGCGTGCCGGGTCGTACCGGCACGTCGGGTCGGAGCGTCGACACCGTCACGGCCTCATCGACCTCGTTCACCGCCCGGATCCCCTCGGCGTCGAGCGTCAGGATGCCGGACTCCGTCGCGACGACGTTGCACCGACCGGTGCCGGGCCGGCGAACCTCGGTCCCCGGCCCGGCGAGGGCGTCCGCGACCGCGAGGGCCGCCGTATCTTCGGACACGTCGACCCCCGCGCGCTCGAGGAGCTCCACGTGCTCGGGCTCGATCCGTTGCCCCTTCCGCAGCCAAGACCCGTCGGGCAGCCGGAGGGCGTGCGCCAGGATGCCGCCTTCGGCTGCTCGCGGCGGGACCGGACCGAACCTCATCCGACGGAACGTGCCCGTCGACAGACTGTCGAGGTGACGACCAGGGATCTTTCGGGGTTCATGCGCACCGTCGGTGTGAAAACGGGAGCGGACCTTCGGCCGAAGCTGGGCACGTCTCGAGCGACGGGCCACCCGGGGGATACACGCGTGTCTCGGGAGGATGGCACCGGCGGTCGCTCCGGACCACCGAGGCGGTCAGTCGGCCGTCGATCGGCCCCCGCCAATCTTGGCGAGCGGGGCTGGACCGACTCGTCTGCGACCGGCAGCATTATCAGGCCGAAACACGATGCTGGAGAGATCCATGGGTGTTCGAATCGCCGTAGCTCTCGTCGGAGTCAGCCTGACCTTCCCCACAACCTCCTACGCCCAGGAGGACACGAACCAGTTGATCGATCCCTCACACCTCGCGGCGTTGAGCTACCGAAGCGTCGGGCCCCATCGTGGGGGCCGGGTCACCGCCGTGGCCGGCGTGCCCGACGAGCCCTTCCTCTTCTACATGGGGAGCACTGGCGGGGGCGTCTTCAAGTCGGCGGACGCGGGCACCAGCTGGATCAACATCAGCGATGGTCAGATCCCGGTGTCGTCGATCGGCGCCATCGCCGTGGCGCCGTCGGACGCCAACGTCGTCTACGTCGGTACGGGCTCGGCCGAACCCCGGGGCAACATCTCGCCGGGCCGGGGCATGTACCGATCGACAGACGCGGGGAAGAGCTGGAGCGCGATCGGACTCCCGGAGGCGGGCCAAATCGGACGGGTCGTGGTGCATCCCGACGATCCGGACGTCGTCTTCGTCGCCGCCCTGGGGAGTCTCTTCGGCCGCAACGAGGAACGAGGAGTCTACCGCTCCGCAGACGGCGGACAGACATGGGAGAACGTCCTGTTCGTCAACGACTCGACCGGCGTGGTCGACATCGCCATGAATCCGGCCAATCCGCGAATCCTCTACGCCACGGCATGGCGGGCCCAACGGCTCCCGTGGACGATGATCTCAGGCTCGATGGAGGGCGGGCTGTACCGCAGCAAGGACGGGGGAGAGACGTGGCACCAGCTCCGGGTCGGACTCCCGCAGGGTCTGTGGGGCAAGGCGGGCGTGACCGTGTCGCCGGCGAATCCGGATCGCGTCTGGGTCATCGTCGAGGCAGAGGGCGAGGCGGGTGGGGTCTACCGCTCCGATAACGGTGGCGACGCCTTTCGGCAGCTCACCGGAGACCGCCAGCTCTGGCACCGACCCTGGTACTACAACCGCATCACGGCCGATCCGCAGGACGAGAATACCGTCTGGATCAACAATGTGATGCTCTACAAGTCGGTCGACGGAGGGACTCGGTTCACGCCGATCCCCACGGTCCCCCACCCGGATAGTCACGCGCTGTGGATCAACCCGCACGACCCGGACATCATGATCGAGGGCGACGACGGTGGTGCCACGGTGACCCTGAACGGCGGCCGTAGCTGGTCTCCGCAAAGGAACCAGGCGACCGCGGAGCTCTATCGCGTGACCGTGGACGATCAGTTCCCGTACCGGCTCTACGGGGCACAGCAGGACAACTCGACGGTCTCGGTTCCGAGCCGTATCCCGGGTGCGATGATCTCCGACTTCGAGCAGGAGTACCAGGTCGGCGGGTGCGAGAGCGGACACATCGCCGTGGACCCGCGCGATCCGAACATCGTGTACGCCGGGTGCTACGGAGGGAGCATCAGTCGCTACGACGTCCGGACCGGGCAGGCGCGCGAGATTCGAACGTATCCGCAGAACCACCTGGCCCAGCGCATGGGGGACCTCCGCTACCGGTTTCAGTGGAACGCCCCGATCCGCCTCTCCCCCCACGACCCCGACGTGTTGTACCACACCTCGAACCACGTACACCGCTCCACGAACGCAGGCCAGTCATGGGAAGTGATGAGCCCTGACCTCACAACGAACGATCCGGCGCATCAAGGCTTCGCCGGCGGCCCGATCACGGCGGACGGCACGGGAGTCGAGGTGTACGGAACCATCTTCGCTCTCGAAGAATCTCCGCAGGAACGGGGTGTGATCTGGACGGGCAGCGACGACGGCCTGATTCACGTTACCCGAGACGGCGGAGCGACGTGGTTGGACGTGACGCCGGACGGTTTTCCGGCCGGAGCGACGGTGAACAGCATCGACATCTCGCCGCACGCTCCGGGACGCGTGTACGTTGCGGCCTATCGGTACCGCCAGGGCGACGAGCGTCCGTATCTGTTCCGGACGAACGACTACGGGTCGTCCTGGGACCTCCTCACGGACGGTGAGAACGGCATTCCGGTCGACCACTTCACTCGTGTCGTGCGCGAGGATCCCGTACGCCGTGGTCTCCTCTACGCGGGCACCGAGTTCGGGCTCTACGTCTCGATCGACGACGGAGGTCACTGGCAGTCGCTGCAACGGAATCTGCCCGTGACACCGG
>JBDHDM010000120.1:0-10734 GCA_039591515.1 Gemmatimonadota bacterium
ACTCCTCGGTCAACCTGATCTGTCGTCCGTGGTGCCGAACCGAGGACGTGTGGGAGCTGAAGTGGGATCTGACCCGGGCGGTCAAGAAGCGGTTCGATGCAGAGGGGATCTCGATCCCGTTCCCACAGCGCGACGTCCATCTGTACCAAGAAGGTGCCGTCGCGCCGCAACACGAGTAGCATTGTGGACCGGTGGACCGGACCAGGGGTAACGATCCCGATCGCCCCCCGTACACCCGACATACCGGCGTTCAGTGCGGGCGCCGCCAACCCAGCTGGAGTCGATCCGATGAAGCCTCTGGTGTCTATGAAGCGGGCTCTTCTTTCGCTCGTCGTGATGTTCGCCGCCGCCTCGTGTGGCCCGGGTTCGGCCGCGCCGCCGCCGGAGCCGTTCGACGGGGATGTGAACACGGTGCTGACGATCGCGGTGATGAACCAACAGCTCGAAGAGGCCCGCGTATGGCTCTGGGTGGACGGCCAACGGGAGCGTCTCGGCTCGGTTCGCGCGAACCAGAACAGGACGTTCTACTTCCCCATGGACCAGATTCGCACGGTCCACATGGAGTTCGACGTCACCCTGGGCCAGCGCTGCGTCACGACCGACGTATCGCTCGGACCGGGTGACGACATTCAGGCCACGATCCCGCAGAATCTGGTCGCGTTCGCCGGCGTCTGCCGTCGGCGCTAGACGGACCGAGGTCGAGAACCGATGAGGGGGCGCCGACTCTGGGCAATCCTCGTCGGAGTCGTCGTGCCGATGGGCCTCGGGTCCTGCGGACCGTCCGGCACCGGTGGCGACGCTCCGGCCGAGAGCCCCGAGCCCGATGGAGCGGCAGAGCGATTCGGGACGGGGGTGGTACGTGGCTTCGTGGTGCTGGGCCACGAAGTGCGGAGCATCAAGCCGTGCGACGAGGAGAGGGAGCTGTGGGTGGTTCCGACCACGGACGTGACGGCCGCCTATGAAGCGCTTAGCCGCGAAGCGTACGCACCGGTCTTCGTCGAGGTGGAGGGCGACATCGGCCCCGCGCCGGATTCGGGGTTCGGGACCGAGTACGACGAACAGCTCACCGTCACGGCATTCCGCAGGGCTTCGCCTGCCGAGGAGGGATTCGGTTGCTCGGAGGACGTCTCGACCTTCGCCTTCCGGGCTGCCGGGGTCGAGCCCTTCTGGGGCCTGAGGGTGACGGCGTCCTCCATCATTTTCAGCACACCCGAGATTCCCGAGACGGTCTTCGAGGTCGTCGAGCCGGCGTTCTCCGGCGGCGGTTGGGAATACGAGACGGTGTCGGCCGGCCCGGAGCCGATCACGCTGCGATTGGAGCTGCGCCCCGAGCGCTGCTCGGACTCCATGTTGGGCAGCATCTACAGCTGGTCGGCGACCGCGGACGTCGGAGGACAGGTGCGCGTGGGATGTGCGTGGGAGGGCGCGCTGGCGCCAGGGAGATGAGTCGTCGCACGGCCCGGAACCGAGGCACCGAGAATGCGATCACCAGCGGACCCCAGGCCAAGGAGCAGCTCTGATGTGGATTCGATCGACACGAGTCGAGTTCGTGGGGGTCCTCATGATCGTCGGCCTACTGGCTTGTGGTGGAGCCGGAGAGGCCGGGTCCGGTGTGGACGAAACGCCTGAGGCGGAACGGGCCGCCCCCGACCCGAACGCCCTGGTCGGGGACTGGCAGCTCGTCGCGATCGTGCTCGAGGGCGGGGACGAGATGGTGCCCGTGGGGGAGGCCCTGCCCACCTTGAGCTTCACCGCCGAGGCGGATCCGACCGGCTCGCGAAGATTCGGGGGCTCGGGCGGGTGCAATCGCATCATGGGTGGCTACGACGCCGGCCGAACAGGCCGCCTGGCGATCTCCCGCGGGCCGGCGATGACCATGATGGCGTGCCCCGACCCGGTCATGAGCCTCGAGCAGTCGTTCGTGGCGGCGTTGGAGAGCGCTTCGGCGTACGCCATCGAGGGGAACGGGCTGTCGATCGACTTCGACGGCGGCGTGCTGCGCTTGGAGCGCGTCGAGGGCTGAAATCGACCTTCCCCAGGCGCGTAGTAGTCAGGCGACGGGCCGAAGCGGACGGACCGCCTGCCGAGCCTTGCTCGGGGTCAATCGAATGGACCTCGTACCTGCCTTTGGGTAAACTACCTGGCTCCAATCTGCCGAGATGATCGGGGCGCGCGGAGCGCGCTTACCGGGTGGTCGGGGGGGCTCGGCAGGAACCTTGGACTTCGCTCACGAAACCCTCGTCGGAGGATTTACTAGATGGGTGGAACATTTACGAAACAGCGGATCGCGCTCGGCCTAGCCGCAGCGGTCCTCGTAGGGGGGATCGGTGCGTGTTATCCGGGCTCGATCAGTGACATCGGCGAGGCAGACCTCGTCATCACGGTCTACGACACGGCCTTCGATTTCAGCACGGTCCAGACGTACTTCATGCCTGACACGATCGTGCGTGTCGGTGAGGGCGACGATGACGACGTCGATGGCTCCTTCGATCAGGAGGTCCTCGACAAGATCGCTTCCGAGTTGGCGACGCTCGGCTACGAACGGATCTTCGACGACTCGGGCGAGGTTCCCGACTTGTTCGTCGCGGTCGGGACGTCATCCAGCACGTTTGGTTGGTGGGTGCCCGGCGGGTGCTGGTACTGCTATTACCCGGGATACCCGGGCTGGGGCCCGGGCTGGCCTGGTTATCCGGGATACCCCAGTTATCCGTGGTATCCGGGGTACGGCGGGACGTACCAGACGGGCTCGCTCGGTATCGCCATGGTCAACCCCGTGGCGCCCCCGGTCGAGGGCGAACGGCCTGACGTGTACTGGGGCGGCGTCATCAACGGGCTCCTCTCGAGCACGAACGCGAACACCGCTGCCCGTGTGCTCTTGAACATCGAGCAGCTGTTCGATCAGTCGCCCTACCTGGCGGGTCCCACCAATCCTCTCCCGAACTGAGCAGGAGCAATCACAATGAATCACCGTACGATTATCGGTGGCGTCGTGGCTCTGCTGCTCGCTGCCACCTTCGTTCAGCCGGTGTCCGCACAGCGGGCCGGCCAGTGGATGTGGAACGCCCAGTACTCGACCGTCATGGGCATGGGGGAGACGAGCGACTTCGCCGGCGGCTTCTCGTGGCGCGGCGCGACGTTCGACATCGAGCGTGGACTCAGTGAGCAGGCGTCGCTCGGCATCACCTTCGGTTGGCACGTGCTCGACGAAAAGAACGCCGGCACGAGCGTCTTCGATGAGGGCGCCATCACCGGCACCGCGTTCCGTTACGTCAACTCGGCCCCCATTCTCCTGACGGGGAATTACTTCATGGGGCAGCGCGGCTCGGCGCGTCCGTACCTGGGTGTCGGCGCCGGCACGTATTGGATCGAGAACCGCACCGAGGCGGGTATCTTCGCGGTCGAGGACAGCAACTGGCACCTCGGCTTCATGGGTGAGGCGGGGATCGCGATTCCGCGTCCCGGTGGCACCAGCCTCACGCTCAGCGCCCGGTACAACTGGGGGCTCGAGACCGACGAGATCGAGCGTCAGTACTGGACCTTCTCGATCGGGTACAGCGTCGGGAACTGACGGAGCCGCGGCGCGAGCTGCGACCCCGAACGAGTGAGGCGGCTCCGGGCTTCAGCCCGGAGCCGCCTTCGTTTTGGCCCTGGCCCACGGGCGCTCGATGAGCGGGCCAGGCCGGGCCGGCGTGCTCGACTAGATCCGGGCCTGCACCGTGTAGAGCTGGTGGTAGCGCCCTTCCATGGCCATGAGCTCGTCGTGTTTGCCGCGCTCGACGATGCGGCCCGCCTCGATCACGAGGATCAAGTCGGCGCGCTGGATCGTGGAGAGGCGGTGCGCGATCACGATCGTCGTGCGCCCACGGAGGAGGTCGTCGAGGCTCTTCTGGATGAGGGCTTCGCTCTCCGTATCGAGGCTCGACGTCGCCTCGTCGAGTAGCAGGAGGCGTGGATCCGCGAGCAAGGCACGGGCGATGGTGACGCGCTGCCGCTGGCCACCCGAGAGCTTCACCCCTCGCTCTCCGATCACCGTGTCGAGCCCGTCGGGGAAGCGCTCCGTGAACTCGGTGACGTACGCTTTCGCCGCCGCGTCCTCGATCTGGTCGTCCGTGGCGTCGGGGCGGGCGAAGCGGAGGTTTTCGCGAATGGTACCGTCGAAAAGGAAGTCGTCCTGGAAGACGAGCCCGAGCTGCTTTCGATAGCTCGCGAGCCGAACGGTGCGAAGATCGACACCATCGACGACCACGCGCCCGGAGTCGGGCGTAAGGAACGTCGCCGCCAGGCCCGCCATCGTCGATTTGCCCGAGCCCGAGCTCCCGACGAGGGCGACGACCGTTCCCGGGGTCGCGTCGAGTGAAATCCCTAGAAGCACGGGCTTGTCCTCCTCGTACGCGAAATGCACGTCCTCGAAGGTCAGATGGCCGGTGATCTGAGGCATTTCGACCGTCCGGAGCGGATCGTCGTCCTCCTGGCCCCAGGAGAGGAGCTCGGAGGTGCGGTCGAGACCCGCGAACGCCTCCGTCATCTGCGTCCCGATGTTCGCCATCTGGAGCACGGGCGCGATCATGAATCCCAGGAAGAGGATGAACGAAACGAGCTCACCCGGTGTGAGCTGGCCGCGACTGATGAGCCAGCTTCCGTAGCCGAGGACCATCACGCTGGCGATGCCCATGAAGAACGTGCCCAGGCTCGTCACGAGGCTCGAGGTCGTAAGCGTGGTCTTCACGTTGTGGAAGATGCGCATCACGCCCTCGTGGAAGATCTCACTCTCCTTCTGCACGGCGTGGAAGCCCTTGATGATCCGGATGCCGCCCAGAGCCTCGGTCAGGCGGCCCGTCACCTCGGCCCGGATCTTCCCCCGCTCGCGGAAGGCGGGACGAAGCGTTTGAAAGGCCCGGGTCGATACGAAGCCGAAGCCCGCGAGGGGGACGATGGCGAGGCCCGTCATGATCGGGTTGATGTTGACGAGGAAGACGAACGCGACGATCGCCGTGACGGACCCGCCCACGAGCTGGACGAGGCCCGTCCCCACCAGATTTCGGACCCCTTCGACGTCGTCCATGATGCGCGAGACAAGCTCGCCGGATTTCGTGTTGTCGAAGATCCGTACGGGCAGCTGCAGGACGTGGGTCTGCACCTGCGAGCGGAGGCTGGCGATGAGGTGCTGGGCCTCGACGCTCAGCAGCATCGTGAGGGAGTACGACGTCGCGGCCTGCAAGGTGATCGCGATCGCCAGCGCGACGAGCATCATGCGTTGGTCGAAGGCCACCCCTCCCACCACCAGCGCGTCAGCGGCGTCCGCAGCGGCGGAGGCTCCGTCCACGAGCCACCGTGAGATCGCGGGCAGCACGAGGCCGGACAGCCGGTTGATGAGGATCAACACCAGGCCGATCCCCACCAGTCGCCTTCGGGGCCAGATGATCTCCTGGAACGCGTGACTCAGGCTGGCGCCGGTGATCTTCTTCTTTGAATTCGACATGGTCGCGGAAGATAAACCATCCGCGAACTTCTTCCTCCCCCTCGACGGATCGGGTCGGGGGGGAGGCGCCCCTTGGGGGGGCTTCCCGGCCCGTATAGCTTTCTCGCTTCGTCCGGCGGGCGCAGCGCGCCGGTCACTCTCCCGGCGGGGCGCGGATGGATGCGCGCGGCCGCCCACGACGCACGACCCCGGTCATGGCACAGGAAGAGAAGGACGGGTACGTCCCGTCGGAAGTCGAGGCGAAGTGGCAGCGTCTCTGGGAGGAGCGTGGCACCAACACGTTCACCCGTGAGGAGCTGGAGAACGCGGAAGACCCGTTCTACAACCTCATGATGTTCCCCTATCCCTCTGCGGAGGGACTTCACGTGGGCAACATCTACGCGTTCACGGGTGCCGATGTGCACGGGCGCTACCAGCGGCTTCGGGGTCGGACCGTCTTCGAGCCCATCGGCTTCGATGCGTTCGGGATTCACTCGGAGAACTTCGCGCTCAAGATCGGCACACATCCGATGGACTTGATCCCGTCGAATGTGAGGAACTTCACGCGCCAGCTGCGGCGCATCGGCGGCATGTTCGACTGGAAGCACTCCGTCGACACGACCGACCCGTCGTACTACAAGTGGACGCAGTGGATCTTTCTTCAGCTCTTCGACGCCGGCCTGGCCGAGCGGAAGGAAGCGCCGGTCAACTGGTGCCCGTCCTGCATGACCGTTCTCGCCAACGAGCAGGTCATCGGCGGCGCGTGCGAGCGTTGTGGCACGCCCGTGGAACAGCGTCGCATCGCGCAGTGGTTCTTCAAGATCACCCAATACGCGCAGCGCCTCCTCGACAACCTCGAGGGCCTGGACTGGTCCGACAGCACGCGCAAGGCGCAAGCGAACTGGATCGGCCGTAGCACAGGTGCGCAGCTCCACTTCCCGGTCTTGGACGGCGACGGCGCCGAGACGGGGACGACCATCGAGGTGTACACGACCCGCCCCGACACGGTGTTCGGCGCGACGTACATGGTGCTGTCACCCGAGCATCCGCTCGTGGAGGAGGTCACCGACGACGGACTTCGGGCACCCGTGTACGCGTACATCGACGCCGCGGCCAAGAAGGACCTCGTCGCCCGACAGAAGGCGGACAAGACCAAGACCGGCGTGCCCACGGGGGGATATTGCCGGAACCCGGCGACAGGTGAGTCGATTCCGATCTGGATTGCGGATTATGTGCTCATGGAGTACGGGACGGGTGCGATCATGGCGGTTCCGGGACACGACGCACGGGACTTCGAGTTCGCCCGCGAGTTCGACCTCCCCATCGTGCGCGTCGTCGCCGGACCCGACGACGACGCCGGCACGCCGTTGGACGAGGCGTACGTCGGACCGGGCCGCCTGGTGAATTCCGGACCCTTCGACGGCACGGATGTGCACGAATCCGTCGAGGCGGTCACCACGTGGGCGGCCGAGAACGGATGGGGCGAGCCGAAGGTCAACTTCCGTCTGCACGACTGGTGCATCTCACGACAGAGGTATTGGGGGCCTCCGATCCCCGTCGTCCACTGTGGCGAGTGCGGTCCGGTGGGCGTGCCCGAGGACGAGCTCCCCGTGATCCTGCCCCGTGTCGAGGACTTCAAGCCCGACGAGTCCGGAATCAGCCCGTTGGCGAGGGTCGAGGAGTGGTATCGGACCACCTGTCCTCAGTGCGGAGCCGACGCGCGTCGTGAGACCGACGTGTCCGACACCTTCCTCGATTCCGGTTGGTACTTCATACGGTATCCGTCGACGGACTTCGACGACCGGCCCTTCGATGCGGCGCTCACCCAGAGGTGGCTTCCTGTCGACACGTACATCGGAGGCAATGAGCACGCGGTGCTCCACCTCCTCTATTCGCGCTTTCTCACGATGGTGCTCAAGGACCTGGGACATCTCGACTTCGAGGAGCCGTACGACGTCTTCCGGGCACACGGGCTGATCATCGCGGATGGCTCGAAGATGTCGAAGAGCAAGGGCAACGTGATCGTGCCGGATCCGATCATCGAGGAATTCGGAGCGGACACGTTCCGCACGTACCTGATGTTCCTCGGGCCGTACGAGGAGGGGGGCGACTATCGACCGCAGGGGATCCAGGGCCCGTTCGGGTTCCTGCACCGGCTGTGGGACACGGTCGTTTCGGCGGGAGACGGCTCTCCGGATCCCGACGTGGAGCGGAAGGTGCACCAGACCATCCGGCAGGTGACCGAGCAGATCCCTGCGCTCGGCTACAACACCGCCATCGCGGCGATGATGGAGTGTCTGAACGTCGTGCGTGCGGGCGGCAGGGATGCGGTGCGTGCCGAGATCGAGCCACTCGTCATCATGGTGTCGCCGTTCGCTCCGCATCTTGCGGAGGAGCTCTGGCAGCGCCTCGGACACGGAGGCGGCGTCTTCGATGGCGCTCGCTGGCCGGACTTCGACGAGAAGAAGGCTGCCGAGGAGGTTGTCCAGATCGCGGTGCAGGTGAACGGAAAACTCCGGGCCACGATCACGATCGAGAAGGACACGGCAGAGCAGGAGGTGGTGTCGGCGGCGCGCTCGGAAGAGAACGTGGCGCGCCACCTCGAGGGAAAAGAGGAGCGACGTGTCGTGCACGTACCGGGGCGCTTGGTGAACTTCGTCGTCGAATGAGGCGAGCACGACCGTGCGGCGGGGGCGGACACGGGTCGAGAGAGCACGAACATCCAGTCGCGGGGGCGACATGATCACGCAGCAGGGCACGACGACTTCGATCGAGCAACTCGCGATCGACGCGGTGCGCGTCTTGTCGATGGACGCGGTACAGAAGGCGAGCTCCGGCCACCCGGGCACGCCGATGGCGCTCTCGCCGGTCGGGTATGTGCTCTTCCACCGTCACCTGGCGCACAATCCCGCCGACCCAGGTTGGCTGGACCGGGATCGCTTCGTGCTCTCCGTCGGGCACGCCTCCATGCTGATCTACTCGCTCCTCCACCTGAGCGGGTACGAGATCAGCGAGGAGGACATCCGAAACTTCCGGCAGTGGGGGGCGCCGACCGCGGGTCATCCCGAGTACGGCCACGCTCCGGGCGTCGAGACCACCACCGGTCCGTTGGGACAGGGGGTGGCGAACTCGGTCGGCTTCGCGCTCGCCGAGCGCTGGCTCGCCGATCGGTTCAACCGGCCGGGCCACGAGATCGTGGACCACTTCACCTACGCGCTGTGCTCCGACGGCGACGTGATGGAGGGCCTCTCGCATGAGGCGGCGGCCATCGCGGGCCATCAGAGGCTCGGCAAGCTCGTCTGGATCTTCGACGACAACCGGATCACCATCGAGGGCAGCACCGACCTCTCGACGTCTACGGACCAGGCGAGGCGCTTCGAGGGGTATGGCTGGCACGTGGTGCACGTCCACGACGGCAACGACCTGGAGGCGATCGATCTCGCGATCCGGGAAGCGAAGGCGGAGACGTCACGTCCGACCTTGATCGTTCTCCGAACGACGATCGCTTACGGCAGCCCGGGCAAAGCGGGAAGCGCCTCGTCACACGGTGCGCCACTCGGTGCCGACGAGATCGAGGCAACGAAGACGAATCTCGGATATCCGTCACTGGAACCGTTCTGGGTCGACGAGGACGCACGCGCACATTGGGCAGAGTGTGTCCCGAAGGGGGAGCGGTTGCAGGAGGCTTGGACCGCTCGGTTCCAAGCCTACCAGGTCGAGTTTCCCGACTTGGCGACCGAGTATCTGAGCATGATGGACGGCGCCCTGCCCGAGCGCTGGGATGCAGGTATCCCGGATCTCGCGGCGGCGGACGGGGCAGACGCCACGCGCGGTTGGTCGGGGAAGGTCATCCAGGGTCTCGCGCAGGGGATCCCCAACCTCGTCGGTGGCTCGGCCGACCTCGGTGGCTCGAACAAGACGGACATCGAGGGCGCCGACAGCCTGCTACCCGGGACCCCAGGCGGTCGAGTGGTCCACTATGGTGTCCGAGAGCACGCCATGGGCTCGATCATGAACGGGATGCTGCTGCACGGCGGTGTGCGCCCCTACGGCGGCACCTTCCTGATCTTCTCCGACTACATGCGACCGGCCGTACGGCTCGCTGCGCTCATGGAGCAGCCCGCGATCTACGTCTGGTCGCACGACTCGATCGGACTCGGCGAGGACGGACCGACCCATCAGCCGATCGAGCAGCTCGCCGCCCTGCGTGCGATACCGAACCTCCTCGACCTTCGTCCCTGTGACGGGCCCGAGACCGAGGTGGCCTGGCGGGTCGCGGTGGAGCGGACCGACGGCCCGAGCTTCCTGGCGCTCAGCCGTCAGAAGGTGCCGGCTCTCGCTCGGGAGGGGAGCGCCGCGTCCGGGTCGGGGGTCGGCGCAGGAGCCGGGTCGTCGGGAGCGCTCGCGAGCGCCGACGGGCTGCGGCGAGGGGGATACGTGCTCGCGGAAGCTTCGGGCGGGCTGCCGGCGGTCATCCTGATCGGGAGCGGCGCGGAGGTGAGTCTCGCCCTGGAGGCCCGCGCGCGCCTCGAGGCGGACGACGTGCCCACGCGCGTGGTGAGCTTGCCCAGCTGGTTCCTCTTCGACCGCCAGAGCCCGGCCTATCGCGCTGAGGTGCTCCCGCCCGGCGTGCCCGCGCGGGTCTCGATCGAGGCTGGCGGCACCTTCGGATGGTCGCGGTGGATCGGCGATTCCGGTCGGGCGCTCGGCATCGACCGCTTTGGCGCCTCGGCCCCCGCCGAAGTCCTGTTCGAGAAGTTCGGCCTTACCGTCGATTCGCTCGTTGCCGCCGCGAAGGACGTCGCCGGCTGACGCGTCTGGGGTGCTGACATTCGTCCCCGGTGGACGCGGAGGACGACTCCGCCGGGCTGGTGTCCAGGAGTCCGCGGGTAACGCCCGTTTGACTTCCTTCGTAGCTCTCTTCGAGCGGCTCGAGAGAGAGGAGCACGATTTGCACCCACGGTCGACGCACGGCCCCGCAGCGGGTCTCCTTCTCCTGGTGTCGGCCCTGTGCCTTCCGAGTGATGGGGCGGCCCAGGTTTTCCAAGGCCGGGTGACGGGCCAGGGGACAGGAGAGCCGGTGGGGACAGCGCTGGTGAGGCTCGTCGACGAAAACGGAGACGAGCTGGCGATCACGATCGCGGACCCTGCGGGCTCGTATCGGCTCGAGGCGGACGAGCCCGGGATCTTCCGTCTGATCGGCGAGCGGATCGGTTACCTCCCCTTCGAAACCCCGCTCCTGGAGGCTGGGCGGTCGGACGGGGTGTATCCAATCG
>JBDHDM010000121.1:0-10648 GCA_039591515.1 Gemmatimonadota bacterium
GGGGCCTTGTGGTGCGGGGCACGTACGGTGCACCAGTAGGGGGTCCGGCCACCGTCCCGATCTCACGCGGCGCAGGCGGAACTCCCGTCCTGTGGCGGCCCGCGCCCGGCCCCCCGAGCGAGCCCATGAGAGTCCCCAAACCTACGACCAGCATATCACTCGCGTTTTTCGCCCTGGTGCTCGCGGCGGCTCTTGGACCTGGGCCACTGCCCGCTCAAACCACCCGCGCCGTCGCGATCACCATCGACGATCTCCCCACCGTGGCCGCGGGCCCCGGAGCCGACGCACAAGAGGTCGTCACGCACGCCCTCCTGCAGACGCTCGCCGACTTCGACGTCACCGCGACGGGCTTCGTGAACGAGTTCAAGCTGGACTCCGCGGGCGTGCCCTCGGGGCGGGGAAGGCGGCTCCTCGAGGCGTGGATCGAGGCCGGTCAGGACCTGGGCAACCACACCTACTCCCACCTCTGGTTCTACGAGGCGGATGCCGCGGCGTTCATCGCAGACATCGAACGGGGCGAGCAGGTGTGGCGGCCGCTGATGGAGGCGCGTGGTGCGTTCGTGCCCTACCTCCGGCATCCTCGCCTCAACACCGGCCCGTCCGCGGAAGCGCGGGCTGAGGTCGAAGGCTGGCTGGACTCGGTCGGGTACGAAGTCGCGCCGGTCACGATCGACAACTACGACTTCCTGTTCGCGAACGCGTACGCGCACACGCTCGAGCGGGGAGACCACGCCGAGGCGGACCGGATTGCGGATGCGTACATCGACTACATGGACCGGGTGTTCGCTTTCTACGAGTCGCAGTCGGTGGCCATCCTGGGTTACGAGATGAAGCACGTGCTCCTCCTGCACGCGAATCGCTTGAACGCGGATCATCTGCCGCAACTCCTGGGCGTGATCCGTGACCGGGGCTACGACTTCGTCCCGTTGGGTGAAGCGCTGACCGATCCCGCGTACGAGCGGCCCGACGACTTCGTGGGCCGCGCCGGAATCACTTGGCTCCACCGATGGGCGATCACGGCGGGCATGCCGGGCGAGACGTTCCGCGGAGAGCCGACGGTGCCGGAGTGGATCGCGGAGCTGGCCGGCTCGGACTGAGCGACGCCGGATCCAACCGCCTAGATCGTCACGCTCGCGGATCCTCCGCCCGATCGGCATCTTCGGCGCATGTCTGCGGATGCAGTCTCTCGTCTGAATGCAGCCCTCGAGGGCCGATACCGCGTCGACCGCGAGCTCGGTGAGGGTGGGACGGCGACGGTCTATCTCGCCGACGACCTGAAGCACGAGCGTCAGGTCGCGTTGAAGGTGCTCAAGCCGGAGCTCGCGGCTGCCGTGGGCGCCGAGAGGTTTCTGGCCGAGATCAAGACGACGGCCAACCTCCAGCACCCGGCGATCCTCCCGCTGCACGACTCGGGCGTCGCGGACGACGTCTTCTACTACGTCATGCCCTTCGTGCGGGGCGCGACGCTGCGAGATCGGATCGCGACCGAGGGGCCACTGCCTCTCGCGGACGTCGTGCTCATCACGAGCGACATCGCCAACGCCCTGGCCTATGCGCACGCCGAGGGGGTGATCCACAGGGACGTGAAGCCGGCCAACATCCTTCTGTCGGAAGGCCACGCCGTGCTCGCGGATTTCGGTCTCTCGAAGGCACTCCTCCCCGGAGGGCCGGACGGGCTGACGCAGACGGCAGGCGTGGGCGGTACGGTCCGGTACATGAGCCCCGAGCAGATGCGCGGCGACCCGGGCCTGGACGGACGGTCGGACCAGTATTCCCTGGCCTGCGTCGTGTACGAGATGCTGAGTGGCGAGCCTCCGTTCACTGGCCGGACCGCCTGGGCCGTCATCGCTCGCCAGATGAGCGGCGAGATGCGGTCTCTGGGTAGTACCAGGTCGGGGATCCCTCCGGCGGCGGATGCGGTGATCTCCCGGGCCCTCGAGGCCCAGCCGGCAGATCGCTTCCCCGGTGTGGCGGACTTCGCCGGAGCCCTGGCCAGCGTGCTGTCGACCGAGCCGAGGAGTCGCGGACACGAAGGGGCGGCTCGCGGAAGGGTCGGATGGCCAGCCCGAGCCGGCTTCCTGGCGTTGGCAGGGGCCGCCCTATGGGTGCTCGGGACCGCGCTGTGGGGTCCTTCCGATCCCCGCGCGGAGCTCGATCCCGACCGGGTGGTGGTCTTCCCTCTGGTGGACCAGCGTTCGGGCGCCGCCGATCAGGCAGCCGGTGAGCAGCTGGCCATCATGGTGGGGACGACACTCGAGCACGCGGAGCCCCTCCGGTGGATCGACGGGTGGGATTGGCTGGAGCCGTCGCTCCGCTCGGACATGGGCTCGTGGTCGATCGAACAGGGGATCGCGATCGCTCTTGGGCGCGGTGCTCGATACGTCGTCGACGGGAGGATCCTCGGCCAAGCGGATTCCGTCCAGGTCATGGTGCGCCTGCACGACGCGGCCAGTGGAGAGCTGGTGCTCACCAACGTCCAGTCGGGAGGGCTCGAGGAGCTGCCCGCGCTGGGGCGAAGAGCCGTCGTGGCGCTGCTTCCGAGCCTGATCGACCCAGGCCGTTCGGTCCAAGCCGGCGCGCTCGACGCGTATTCGCCCGAGGCCGTCGCGGACTGGCTCAACGGCGAGCGGGAGTACCGTGAATCCCGCTTCGCGTCGGCCCTCGTGTCCTTCCGCAGCGCCGTGGCGGCGGACTCGACCATGGCGATCGCCGCGATGCGGGGAGCGCAGTCGGCGCGGTGGCTCCTCGAGAACGGGCAGGCGATCTCCCTGATCGAGGCGGCCTTGGCACACGAAGCGTCGTTGAGCCCGAGGCAGAGGCTTCTCGCGCAGGGGATCCGAAGGTACTTCCGAGGGGACGCAGTCGAGGCCGAGCGAGTCCTGCTCGAGGCAATCTCCCGCGATCCCGCGTGGAGCGACGCATGGATGGCGCTCGGGGAGGTCTACTACCACCTGATGCCCGGTGTCGGCTCCGGTGCGGCCGACGCAGAGGAGGCGTTTCGAGCGGCGCTGGACCATGATCCCGGCTTCACCCCGCCGCGGGTGCACCTCGCGGAGCTCGCGCTCAGACGTGGTGACGTCGCGCGCGGCGATTCGCTGCGCCTGGCGCTCCCGAGCGGTGAGGGTGGTGGGGCGCTGAGCACCCATCTCGATCTCATGTCGCGGTGTGTGCGTTCCGGGCGGGAGGTTCTGGACTGGTCGGAGGTCGCGGGAAGCGAAGAGGGTGGCTTCGCCGTCCTGTCCGCTGCCGTGAGCCTCGGTGCCGGAGGCGCCCACCCCCGCTGCGCGATCGACGCGTTCGGTGGGCTCGCGTCGTGGGGCGCTCGGGTGGAGGGCGGAGGACCTCGGACGGCCGACATGGCGTGGTCCACGCTGCTGGGCCTGCAGAGCCTCAATGCCGCCACGGGAAACCACGACGAGGTACGTCGATTGATCACCTCTGCGCGGCAGTTCGAGCAACAGCAGGATTACCTGTGGGTCGTGAGCGCTCTGACGGGATCGCCTTGGGGCGAGGAGGCCCGGCGTGCTGCGGAGCGGCTGGAACGAGCGGACCAGCAGAGCGCGACCGCCCTTTGGGCGATCGGAGTGTGGAACGCGCTCCGGGGGAGCCCGGAGGTCGTAGCCGAGGTGGCCGAGATCGCGAGGGTCCGGGCTCGATCGGCCACCGATGGCAGCGCGGCGGTCGTGGCGGACTCCCTCCGCTCCTACGGCGTGCTCGCGGACGTCCTGGAGGGCTGGTCAGCCCTGGCTCGCGCGGACACGAGCGCAGCGATCGAGCGATTTACGGAGGTACGACCGGTTGGTTCCCCCGCAGGGCTCGAATGGAGCTTGTGGGAGCCGCTGGCTGCCGAGCGCCTGCAGCTCGCTCGCCTCCGACTGGCCACGGGAGAGCTCGAAGCCGCGATCGAAGCGGCCGAGTCCCTGGATCACCCCCAGCCTGTCGTCTACGTGGCGTATGTGGCCGAGAGCCTTCGCGTCCGTGTCCGGGCCGCCGAAGAGCAGGGTGATGCGGAACGCGCTCGACAGTACCGCGCCCGACTGGATCGACTCGTCGGGGGCATGGACTGACCCGAGCGGGCCTAGGTGGATGGCGGCAACATCCGATCGTGCTCTTCGAGCTTCTCGATCCGCTCGCTCATCACGGAGAGCTGGATTTCAATGCGATCGAGCCCGTCGAGGATGCGCTGGGAGTTCGGCCCCTCCTCGTCGGTCCGAATGAGCTGCCACGTGCGTCGCACGTACGTCACGAGCGCCGCGGCCATGATCACGCCGAAGACGATGCTCCCGAGCCAAAGCAGCATCGGGATCAGCCAAGTGAGGAAGCCCATGACGGTCTCCGGGTGGAGCGAGTTGACGCATGGTGCCCCTCCCTTGATTGCCTGCGCAAGCGCAGGGTGACACACGTCGATATTTTGGCCTCATGACCACCTCCGAGGGGCCGCGCCCCACACTTTGGTTCGACCGGTACGTCGATGTCGTCTCCGTGGGATGCAGCTGGTGAGCGAGGATGCCGAGCGGTCCACGATCCAGTGCCCCGTCGCGCCGGGACCGCCCGCCGCGGCGCTCCTGGCGGCCGTCACCGCGCTCGTCGTCATCGCGGCCGCCGGCTGCGGGGAAGCGGACCCCGGGGCTTCTCCCAGCAGCCTCTCGGGCTTCCGGGTGGGCCAGGTCGGAACGGCTCGGGTGGTAGAGAACGTCTCGGCTTGCGTCGTCGACGGGGTGTGTAGCCTGACGCTGGAGTACTCCGACACGACCGTGGTCGCGGTTTACGGCGGTGGGGAGCGTGCGGCGGGTGCGTGCCCGATCGGCATCGAGGTCTCGGATGCAGCGTTCGCTCTCGAGGAGGGGGACGAAGCGGAGGTGCTCCTGGGCGAATGTGAAGAGCTCGGACTGATTCTCGAGGCGGTTGGCCCGTCGTCGTGAAGGTGCTCGTCTCGGCTACGTTGCGGCCGCGTTCACGGACCCGCAGACTTGGCTTTCCCTCACACCGGGCACTGCCCAAAGGAGCACACGATGCGTCAGCTTCTTCCTGTTCTCGCACTCGTCGCCGCGCCCATCGTCGTAGCCCCAGCCGGGGCACAGGACAACGTCGTGACGCTGGGCCACTTCACCACCGTGATGCCGGAGAACGCGCCGGACTTCGAGGAGGCCGCGCGCGAGCACGCTCGATGGCACACCGACCAGAACGACCCTCAGGCGTGGCCCGCCTACCAGGCGATGACCGGCCGCGGCGAGTACGCCTTTCTCTCCTCGGGCATGACGTGGGCGAATCTGGACAGCCCGGTCCTCGACCCGGCGGCTGACCTCGAGCACTGGGCCAACTCGGCGGCGCCGTACGCAGAGGCGATCGAGAGCACGCTCTGGGTGACGCTACCCGGAGGCAACCCGCCCGCGGATCCGACGCAGTACCCGGTCGTGCAGGTCTTCGAGTTCGAGGTGAAGGACGGGGGCATGCCCGCGGTCATGGAAGGCATCGACAAGTACAGCGAGGCCGTGCGGGAGGCGGCACCAAACCTGAATTTCGCGTGGTCCCAGGTGGTGAGCGCGGACGCCCCGGCCGCCGTCTTCATCGCCGTGTGGTCGGAGAGCTTCGCTGCGCTCGGCGGGCCGGCTCCGGGGCCGGAGGTCGTCATGACGAATGCCTACGGGCCGGGGCAGGCCAACCGCATGATGACGGCCTTCAACGAGGCGGCAACGATGACCGCGAACATGATCTGGATCTACCGGCCGGACCTCTCGCACATTCCGGGCGGCTGACGGACGCTGCCCGCGGGGCTGCCCGATCATGAACGTATCCCTGAGCCCGATGGAGTTCGCGAGGCGCGCTCGGACCCTGCATGGGTCCCGAGAGGCGCTCGTGGACGGAGACGAGCGCTGGACGTACGAGGCGTTCTTCGATCGTTGCGACCGATGGTCGAGCGTGCTCCAGCGCTTCGGGGTGGGGAAGGGGGATCGGGTGGCCTACATCGCCCCGAACACCCATGGCCATCTCGAGGGCTACTACGCCGTACCGCAGCTGGGAGCGGTGATCGTGCCGCTCAACTATCGGCTGCTCCCGGCCGACTGGGCCTATATGATCAACCACTCGGGGTGCAAGGTCGTGTGCGTGCACGCCGACTTCCTCGAGCAGGTCGACTCGGTTCGCGACCAGCTGCCGGAGGTGGAGCGGTTCATCGCCCTCGAAGGGCAACGCGACGGCTGGGAGGTCTACGAGGAGCTCGTGGCAGGCGCGGCCCCCGACTTCGAGCGCCCGGAGATCTCGGAGAACGACCTCCTGGCCATCAACTACACGAGCGGCACGACGTCCCATCCCAAGGGCGTCATGATCACCCACCGTAATGCCTGGGTGAATGCCGTCGGCACGCTCGTGCACCACCCGATGACGTGCGGAGACCGGTATCTCTGGACGCTTCCCATGTTCCATGCGAACGGGTGGACGTTCGTCTGGATCGTCACCGCGGTCGGGGGCCGGCACGTGTGCGCCCGGAAGGTCGACGCCCCGACCGTGTTCGGCCTGGCCGCGGAGGAGGGCGTCACGATGCTGTGCGCCGCGCCCACCGTGCTCATCATGATTGCGAACGCGCCGGAAGGCATGCGCGCCTCCGCGCCTGCGGGGGTGCGCGTGCTGACGGCCGGGGCTCCGCCGGCGGCGCACACGATCGAGCGCGTCGAGGGGGAGCTGGGGTGGACCGTCACCCACGTCTACGGGCTGACCGAGACCGCACCCCTGATCAGCGTGTGCGAGGTGCGCCCCGAGCACGAGAACCTGTCCGTCGCTGAGCGAGCTAAGCATAAGGCACGACAGGGAGTAGAGCTCGTGACCTCAGGTGAGTTACGAGTGGTGGACGAGGCCGGGGACGACGTGCCGCGCGACGGGGAGACCGTCGGTGAGATCGTGGTGCGCGGCAACGTGGTCATGGCGGGCTACTACCGTGACCCCGAGGCCACCGCCAAGGCGTTCCAGGGCGGCTGGTTCCACACGGGTGATGCCGCCGTCGTCGATCCGGACGGCTACATGCTCATCCAGGATCGCATCAAGGACGTGATCATCAGCGGCGGCGAGAACATCTCGTCCGTGGAGGTCGAGGGCGTGCTGCTGACCCACCCGGCGATCCAGGAGGTGGCGGTGGTGGGACTGCCGCACGAGACGTGGGGTGAGGCCCCGCACGCATTCTGTCTGCTGAAGGACGGTGCCTCACTCGACTACGAGGAGGTGCGGACATTCGCCCGGGAGCGACTGGCCGGCTTCAAGGTCCCGAAAGGGGTGACCGTGGTCGACGAGCTCCCCAAGACGGCGACGGGCAAGATCCAGAAGTTCGTCCTGCGCGGCGGGAGGGCGGTCCACGCGCAGTAAGGCTGGCGAGCGACCTGAACTCGGTTTTCAGGGGGCGCTCAGCCCTAGCCGGGCTACGGCGTGACGGCCGCCGGACCGGCGCCGGACCCGGATCGCGCGCATAGGCTGAAGAAACATCTGGCGATCCCGATAGTCGGCCTATATACTGGGCCATCCCGCCTGGGGGGGCGAGAAAGTCGACTGTAAGGAGCTCCCCTGGATGGCAGCGGAAAGTGGCGCTGGCCAGACGATCGTCACCGACGTCTTCTGGGATGACCTGTTGCTCGACATCCGAAAGGGTGTGGTCATTCCCGTCATCGGACGCGAGCTGCTGACCGTCGAGCGAGACGGTTCACTGGTCAACCTCGAAGACGAGCTCGCCGAGGACTTCGCACGGCAGTACCTCCCAGACGGGGCGGGTGCGCCTTCGGACCAAAGGCGCACGGGTCGCTCGTCGTTGGCGATGGCTGCGGCCCGGTATCGCTCTACGTGCACATACCGGGACAATCCGGACGACGTGTATCCGGCCATCCGGCAGCTGCTGAAGTCCGCCTACGAATCTCCGATTCCGCCGCCGCTCGAGACACTCGCCAAGATCACGGACTTCAAGATGTTCGTGACCACGACGAGCGACCGATGGCTCCAGAAGGCGCTCGCTCGACACGACCGGCAGACGGTCCTACGCGCCTTCGCCCTGAACGGCGCTTGCCCCGAGGATCGGGACCTTCCTTTCGCGTGCAACGACTTCGATCCGCGGGACTGGCCCGCCACGTTCGTCTACCACCTCCTCGGCGTCGAGGGCCCGCGCGACTTCGCGGTCACGGAGGAGGACATGCTGGAGTTCATGCACCAGCTCCAGGAGCCGCATCGGGCGCCCACGGTCCTGCTCGACATGCTGAACAAGAGCAAGCTTCTTCTCATCGGGTGCGGACTTCCCGACTGGCTCACGCGCTTCCTCGTTCGGATCGCGAAGCGCAAGCGTCTCACCGCACCGGGCGAGGAGTACCTGGTGGTGGGGGGCACCGCCGGGAACGACAAGGGATTGAAGTACTTCCTGGATCTCTTCACCCATCCGCTGACCATCTGGGAGGATGGCGGATCGATCGATTTCATCGATGAGCTTTACGCCCGCTGGGCCGCCAGCGAAGGAGCGCGCGCCGCAGCCTCACCCCCGCTCGACCTGGACGCCTTCCTCCATTACGGATCGGCGTCCGCCTCGCCCGCCGCGACCAATGGGGGCCCGAGCGACCCAGCCGGGGCAGCGACGACATCGACGGCTCTGCAGCCCTCGGCGCGTGGTCATCCGTCCTCGTCGCGAAGGCGCAAGCGCGGCCGCGGCATCTTCCTCAGCTACGCCAGCGAGGACAGGCCCGAGGTCGAGAAGCTGAACGCCGCGCTCGAGGCCGAAGGGCTCGAGGTGTGGTTCGATCAAGACGAGCTGGAGAGCGGACAAAAGTACGACGACGAGATCCGCGAGATCATCGGTCAGTGCGACGCGTTCGTTCCGGTCCTCTCGCAACATGTGCTCCCCGACCGGAATCCGGATCGGTACTTCCGCTCGGAGTGGAGCTGGGCCGTGGATCGAGCGGAGCTGATGCGTCGGCGAAACAGCGGCGTGGCACCGGAGATCCAGAGTGCTCCGCTGATCCACCCGATTTCCGTCGATGGTACCTCCTACGGGGAAGTGCCCTTCTGGCAAGACTATCACTGGCTGGAGATCGGAGTCTTCGTTCAGCGATTGGTGGAAATCGTCGAACGGCGTGAAATCGAGAGCAAGGCGGCGCTCTACCAGTCGCCCGCACCGCCCGCATGAACACACAGCGCGATACGGACTCTGGCAGCGTCCAGTCTGCGCCGGGTGTGTCCGACCCGTGGTTGGGCCTACGACCTTATGACGAGCCAGACGCGGATCGTTACTTCGGCCGCCGGGACGACGTCAGCAAGCTGTATCGCCTGGCCCGGGGCAGTCGAGCGACTCTGCTGTACGGACCCTCCGGGTCGGGAAAGACCTCCTTGCTCCGCGCAGGTCTCATCCCGCGGCAACGGGAGGAAGACGCTCTACCCGTATACGTGCGATTCGAACTCTCGAAGACCGCGCCCCCGCTCGGAGAGCAGGTCAAGCTCGCGATCTGTGCCGCGGCGGACGAGGCCGAGATGAGCGGTCCTCGACCTCGAGAGGACGAGACGCTCTGGGAATACCTCCATCGCGCAGACGGGTGGTTCTGGTCGAAGGGCCACAGGATCACGATGCCGTTCATCGTTCTCGACCAGTTCGAAGAAGTCCTGGCCGGCTCCGACTCGGACCATCTCCAACGCGACGCGTTCCTCGCCGAGCTCGCCGATCTCACCGAAGACAGGACTCCTGCGGCGCTTCGACGCCAATTCGATGAGGATCCGAGCAGGAGCCAGTGGTACGTACCCACGCGGCACCACTACAAGATCGTCGTCTGCACACGCGACGATTCGGAGGGCGAGCTGGATCGGGTCAGAGACCTCGTCTCTCCGAAGCTTCTGCAGAACGGATATCGCCTCGAGCCACTGCGAGGGGATCAGGCCCTGAACGCCGTCGTGGGGCCGGGCGCGGGCTTCGTCGAGGCCGATGTCGCCGAAGAGATCGTGAGAAAGGCGGCTGATGGCCGCACGGGGGCCCGCTCCCTCAGGGACCTGAGTGTGCAGCCCGCGGCACTTTCGGTGCTTTGTCTGAGGGCGAATGAGGCGCGGATCCGGCGGGGTGGAGAGCAGATCACGAGAGGCATGGTCGACCTGTTCGGCAACGACGTCCTGCTCGAGTTCGTGGCCGACAGCCTTCGCGAATCCACGCGGAGGCCACAGGTGTCTTCTGACCAGTCCGGGGCGTGGTGGGACAGACGTTTACACGAGCGGCGCGTTCAACACGTCCAGCGGACGCTCGAAGATCGGCTGCTTTCCGAAACGGACGGGCGGCAGACCGTCGACTTCGTTCAGCTCGATACATCGGACGGCCTGAGCCAGAGCACCATAGATGAGCTCGTGGCGCGTGATGTCCTCGAGCGGTCGACGCGGGATGGGCAGCAGTGGTTGCGCGTGTCCAATGATGTCCTGGTCAGACCCCTGCGCCAGAGCGGTCGGATCCAGACCTGGGAGTGGATCCTCCGCCTGAGAAGCTGGGCGCTTTGGGCCGCTCTCCTGGCCGCGCTGATCGGCTTCACGGTGGGAGCGCCCCTGGGCAGGTGGTGGGGCCAGCGGTCGGTCGGCGAGGGGCAGGCCGTGGTGTACCGGGCGTATCTGCTGTTGGACAGTCTGAATGCGGCAAAGGACAGCGTCTACGCTGCGGCCA
>JBDHDM010000122.1:0-10567 GCA_039591515.1 Gemmatimonadota bacterium
GGCAGGGGCCTCAGGCGGCCCGAAGAAAGAGCGTTTCCCTGTACTTTCCCTGTAGATCAGGGAATTCGGCCCAGAGACGGGTTCGCTCTCGCCTGCACCCACCGCCATGTAGTCCGCGGTTGCGGTGACTCCGCGACCGGAGGACGAGCCGGCGGCGAATTTCCCCCCATTCCGCGGGGTTCTGGGGGAGGGCCTCCGCGAACCCCAAGCGGAGACGGTCAGATGGCGTGCCCGACCGCGCCAAGGCCACCCATTGATCTCCGCGGCCAGGTTGGGCGGTTCGGGAAGAGATCCGGGACTACGACATCGTGTAGTGCGACGACACGTCCTTCCGGATGCTGACGGACCCGGGTCAACCGGGGGTGGGATCAAGGTGGTGAGAAAACCGCCTCCGCGGTGGGATCATGCCGGTGAGAATACCGGCCTCCTGGTGGGATCATGCTCGCGAGAAGTGACAGCACGTTCCGGGTTCGTTCTCGGGCTGCCCTCATGGCCAGTCGGACCCTCCAGGGAAGTAACGAGCACTTGTCGAGGCGCCTCGCGGCCGAGACTCTCGGCGTGTGCCCGGCCCGGAGCGGCAAGTTGTCCCGGGTCAATGCGCCCCTTCCTGGAGCAGAGCGCGGACACGTCGCCCCAGATCGAGCGCCCGCTGGGCCCTTCGCGAGGGTCCCCGAGCTTGGGCCCGCCGGTATGTGCCTTGCATCGAAACCGACGTGGCGGCGCCAGGCCTTGGAGTGTCGCCATGGGCGCGGCTCGTGGCGAAGCAGGAGCAGCCGTGCCGGACCCGGGATCCTCTCCGCTCGATTGGCTCTTCGCGCGGCTCGAGGCATGGGGAAGGCGGGTTCGCGCCCGCGCCGTGCAGGACGAACCCCCGCCGAAGCTAACGTCGGACGAGCTCGACGAGTTCCCCGAACGCTGCGCGGTGTGCGCACGGCAGATCGTCTACCTCGTGGAGAGCTGTGTGCAGAATCCGGGCAGCAGCTGGCAGCCCGGAGGCAGTCTCCTCCGTGGAATCCTCGACGTGCTCCCCGTCGGGGCGATCCTCCTCGACCCGTCGCTGCACATTCTTGCGCTGAACCGGCGGGCGGAGTCGATCCTGAGCGAGGGCGACGGCCTCTCGGCCCGTCGCAATCGCCTCGTGGCCGCTCGACCGCGTGACACTCGCGAGCTCCAGAGCCTGACGGCCGCCGCCGGTACCGAGTGGTGTTCGCGAAGCGTGCTCGCCCTGTCCCGTCCCTCGCTGCGTCCTCCGCTCCAGATCCTGGTCACGCGGGTTGCGGGCGGCCGCGGTGCGACGCCGATGACCGCACTCCTCGTGAGCGATCCGACGGTGCTCGCCGCGCCGACCGTGGAGGACGTTCGTCGGCTCTTCGGGCTCACGGCGGCAGAGGCCCGGGTGGCCAGGTCGCTCGTCCGTGGGGAGTCCCTTCCGCAGATCGCTCGCCAGATGAGCGTCCAGGAGAACACCGTGCGCTGGCATCTCAAGCAGATCTACGTGAAGACAGGGACCCACGGCCAGGTGGATCTGGTGCGGCTCCTGCTCACCAGCCCGCTGGCGATCGCCCCCGATCCGCCCTCCTCCCATTCCGCGCCCTCGGGGCTTCCCGGCACCGCCTGACGACCTGGCCTCTCCCTACGGGGCGATGGGTAGCCGCGGAGCCCGCGCTGTCTCAGCCGCCAGGCCGAAGCCACCTGTGGATCGCCCAGGCGACCCCGCACAGCAGGACCAGCTCGAGCCCCAGCCCGCTTCTCCGCAGGGGAACGGTAGTCACGGCGTCGCAGGCCCGGAACAGGGTGCCCGCGAGGCGGCCCGACAGGCACGCCGAGGCGGCGCCGGGTTCGATCCCCGTGTCCTGTACCCGATAGTGGGAGACCAGGTCGAGGAACCCATCACCGTTCGCGTCTTCGAGATGCTTCGAGCGCTTCCGTTCATCCGTGAGATCGTGGGCGGGAGAGGCGCCCGACGGTCCGAAGCGCAGGTAGGCGGCGTCCACCCGCGTCGGGTCGAAGTGCATCGACCCGAGGATGAGGACCGGCACGACCCCCTTGGAGAAGGGATGGATCGCGTTCACGTCTGCTTCCGGGTTGATGTCGATTCGCACCTGGCAGGCCTCGCCGGTCCCATCACCGTCGAGATCCTCCTGCCCGGGATTGGGAACCGCCCGACAGTTGTCCTCCACGTCCGGCACCCCGTCGAGATCGCGGTCCGGATCGAAGGGCGGGGTGTACTCGACGCGGTAGTTCCCCGGTGGGCCATCCACCACGAGCGCGTAGAGTCCCGGTGCCAGGTCGCGAACCAGTAGCTGCTTCGTCACGTCTTCGCTGCCCGAGTTCGCGAGCTGGCCCGTCGCAGCTACCGGCCCTTCGAGAGCCAGGACGCCGCTCCCCGGCGGGAGAGGCAGCGCCTGGGCGATTCGCTGCAGATCCGCGTCCAAGAGCTCGAACTCGAGGTCGGCGCTTCCAATGAAGCGGACGTCGAAGGCCTGCTGGGTCTCCGGCCAGCGCACCACGAAGACCTGGGGGCAGGTAAAGGCGTTGGGCGGACACTCCCCGGGATCGAACGGATGTGGGATGTCCAGGATGGGGACGTCGGCGCCCGGAAGGATGCCGCAGTAGGGGAAGTCGTCCCGCGGAATGAAGGCGGCGACGTCCAGCCCCGCGAGGTCGCCCCCGAGCGGCAGGCCGGCCGTGGCCCTCAGGCAGGGCATCGGGCCCACCGGGGGGTCGAAGACCTCCACCCAGCGCTCGGGGATTCCACGGGTCACGTCCAGGCGATAGGTGAGCTGGATCTCGTAGCCCCCGGCCCCGATGGTGCGAGAGCCCGCGCGCTCGCCGAACGAGAAGAGGATCTCCTCCAGCTCCTGGCGTTCCCTCGGACACTCGATCACGGCCCGCAGCCCCTCTCCGCTATTCGTGGCGTCTCCGTACAGGGTCAGGAGCTCGAGCTCGTCGGGCCTGATGGGCGTCTCGCTCCCCGCGTGGGAGACGGGCACCACGGTGATGTACAGGCGGCCCGCCACCGACACGACGATGGGCTCGCCGAGCTCCTCGCGGTCGTAGAAGAAGCAGTCGCGCAGGGGCTCCGCTTCGGAAGCGCCGCTCGGCGACACGTCGGAGTGGCCACCATCGGCCGGGTCGCTCGGATCGGGCAGGCCGACGAGGAAGAAGTCCCGGTCTTCGAAGCCCAGCGTCTGCTCCGGAATCACGAGCTCCCAGAGCAGCACGGCTCCCGAGGAGGCGAATCCGTTCTCGAAGACGTCAGGGCACAGGAGATCCGGATCTCCGACGTCCCTTCGCACCTCCTCGGGGCACAGGAAGTCGGAGGCTTCCCACTCCTCCGTCACGACGCACGGGTTCTCCAACGATTCGTTGGGCTCGCACGAGTCGCTCTCGGGAGCGCTCAGCAGCTCGATCCGCAGCGTGGTGCCCGCGTAGCAGTTGTCGTTGGTCTCGCGGGGAATGGCTGCGCCGACAGAGACGTAGTGCGTGCGGCTCGTGTCGAGTGCGCTCGTGATGACGTCGCCAACGCCGAGCACGTTGAGGGAGATCGCATCGGAAGGATCCGTATCCTCGTAGAGGGCCTGGACGAGCGTCCCGAAGTCCGGCTCCTCCAGCGTGAGCGAGACCCGGACGGCAGCGGTCGGCGGGGGAAAACCGGTGATTCCGAAGCTGTACCAGTCGGAATCGCGCGGCAGGGAGTGGACGCCTCCGTCGGACGTGAGATCCGTCACGTCCACCTCGATCGACGCGCCCGCGGCCGTCGGACGGGGAATGGTGACCACGTCGGCGTCCAGGGCCCGGTCGTTCCCGGCCTCCGTGGTCTCCTCCAGGCCCGTGCAGGTCAGGGCCAGACCGGCGGCCCGGCGGACCGCCGCGGCGGCATCCACGAATCCCACGCAGGCGCCGCCACTCGTCGTCTCGCACTGGCCGCGCGCCGGGGAGGACAGCGGGTTGCTCGTATCGCGCAGCTTGGTTCGTACGTCATCGGGCGAGAGAAGCGGATCCGCCGCCTTCATCATCGCCACCACGCCGCTCACGAAGGGTGCTGCGGCGCTCGTGCCATTGAACGCGGTCGTCGCCGGCTCGGTGCTGGGCACGACCGTGGTCGTGGGATTGACCGGCGCCCACACGTCGATGGCGGGCCCGAAGGGATTCGACGGATGGGGCGCCTTCGTGTTGTCGATGGAGCCGACGCAGATGACGTCGGAGTGCGAGCAGGGCAGGAATTCGGTGTCCTTCGCGTCGAAGGGGCCGAGGTTCACTCCCGCGAAGGTCACGTCCTCTGGCCCCGCCGCGACGATCGGAATTCCGCGGTCGGCCGCTCGCTCGATCGCCCGCTCGAGGGGGCCGCGGTGCTCGAGACCCGCCAGCAGGATCAAGGTGCGAACGCCGGCGCAGGGAAGGAGCGCGACGAGCTCGCTTATCCCGGGTGCAATGGGCGCGAGCAGAGCGAAGATCCCCGCGCAGACCACGCCGAGGGCCGTCCGGGTGGCGGCGTTGCATAGATCCACATCCAACATGGGCTCACAGGAGAAGCCCCCGCTGATGTTGATCACATCGGGAGTGGGGATCTCCCTCGCTGCGGCATCGATGGCTCGCGCGACCGTGGCGAAGTAGGGGAATCGGAATTCGAAGAGGAGAGGCTGGATGAGGCCCCCGCGGCCGTCGAGACCGAAGGCATCGCGCGCGTGACCGGCGACGCCCATGGACCCGAAGCCGTTGCCCGCGACGGCGCCCGCCACCCCGAAGGCGGACGTTCCGTGCCACTGGCATGCACCCAGCCCCCCCGCACAGAAAAAGGTGTAGGGCCCGGCCACCACGCCGGGGCCGAACTCGCAGCGGGTCATCGTGCAGCGCGCCTGGCGGATCGAGGCGAAGGGCGTACCCCAGTCGGGGTTGTCCGTCCCGGAGGCGTAGTTCCCGGCCGCGGCGAAGCCGGAGTCGATGAAGGCAGCGCGCACGCTGCGGAAGGGGTTGCGATCGATCAGGTCGAGGAACAGCACGGCCTCGTCGACCGCGATGTCCGGATCATTGATCCAGTTCTGCTCGAGGCCGTTGTCGCAGCCCGCGCTGCAGATGCCGTCGCACGGGCCGCTCATGTCGCTGCACGCTTCCGGGAGATCGGGCTTGCCGCCGAGCCACAGCAGGGGGTTCAGAAAGGCCGCGCCTCCGCCCAGCTGCGCCTCGAGGACCAGGGCCATGAGCTTCGCAGCCCTCGCGGAGGAGACCACGTGCCGCCCGCGGGATCCAGCGAGATCGGCGAGAACTTCGAGGGGCGGCACGTCGATCGCATCGAGATCCACCCGGATCAGGTAGTAGGTGGTCGGGCCCGTGTCCTCCATCTGGAAGGTCTCGACGAGGTACCCGCCACTGCGCTCCAGGAACTGCTGGAGCTCTCCATCGGAGCGCGGCAGGTAGAGCACCTGGTCCTCGCCGAAGACCGTCGGGAAGCCACCCTCTGCGAGCGCCACCGCCAGGGGGCGCTCGGGCTCCCCCGGGACTTCGCCCGGGGTACTGGATGCCTGCGGAGGCAGGATGGAGGGGTCGATCTCCAGCATGAATCCGCCCGACGGCGCACCTCCAGCGACGACGGCCAGGTCCGCGCTCACGTCCAGCTTCGCCAGCTCGGCGAGAGGATCCTTCACGGGCGGTTGCGGAGGCTCGGGGTTGTCGGGATCCTGGTAGACCGCCCCGAGGAGCTCTCCGGGCGTGACCTGGAGCACGCCGTCGAGGGGCGCCGGCTCACCGGCGACGAGGCGCAGGCACGGCCCCCGGAAGACCCCGCTCGTCTCGCTGGTTTCCGTGAGCGCGACGCTCTCGCGATCCTGGCTTTCGGCTCCGCCGAGCAGGTTGGTTGCGATCTCGACCGACACGCCGTCGCGCATGTCGGGATCGAGATCCTGGTCGGCGTCGGTGACGGTGACGACCGCACAATCGCCGCGATCGGGGTCGTACGAGCTTCGGTCGAAGCGTGTCATCGAGCGAGGCAGGGCAGCCGCAGGCTCCGGTGCGCGGGCCAGGAGGTCGAGCTGGGTGCCCGAGGTGGTGCGAATCCGCGCAGAAAGCGTGCGTGGAGGCCGGGACGAGGCCAGTCCGAAGAAGAAGCTGCTCTGGCCCTCCGTCTGTTCGAGATCGGAGCCCGCGCACGCCGGCGGGGCGAAGCCGAAGCGGATCACGTCGCCGTCCTGCTCCACGAGCGAAGGTGCCACCGAACCGAGCCCTCCTGCCGTCACCACGAAACCGTCGTCGACATCCCCGCTGTCGTCGTAGTCGAGCGGAGCGATGGGACCGAAGCGGATCTCGAAGTGCTCGACGCAGCCCGGCTCGCCCTGGGTGGTGAGATTCCGGAGGTCGACGCGATACAGGTGAGGATGCAGCCCCGCTCCGGCCGTGTTCGGGTCTCCCGCCGGAAGCGTCCGAGACTGAAGGAAGGCCTCGCCCGCATGGGAGGCGAGCTCGAACGGCGCGGCGAGATCGTCGACGAGACCTACGCAGTCGGAATCGAACTTGCACAGGACCGCGGGCGAGCCGACCTGCACGAAGTCGAGAGGGGCCGCGACCGCGAGACCCGGTGACATCGCGGCCAGGGCCATGGTGAGGAGATACCCGTGCATCCGAGATCGAGCGTCGAGGTTCATCACCCTGCCTCCCAGGTCCGCGTCCGACCGGTCGCGCTGTGGTGATCGGATACCTCCCAGTCCGAAGAGCCGAACTACTCATGCGGGTAGTACGTCTCGCATCTTCCCCTCGCTCCGGAGCCTCGGTGGCGGCCGCGGAACGCCCCCGAGCGAAGGCGCACGCTGACTACCCATCTGGGCAGGTCGGCCACGCCAGCCCTGCTCCACGCTGGGGTCGGCTCCCCGGGATTCCTGGAAGGGAGACGCAAGCGTGGAGGGCGAGAAATGAAGCGTGCGACACCTCACGTCCCTTTGGCGCTTCTCCTAGCCGGGCTCGTGGCGTCCGGCGTGGATGGGACCATCGGGTGTGGACTGATCCTGGACCTGGATGCTCCCTACTCGGAGACCCCGGAGCCTCCCAGGGCCTTCGTCTGCACGGCCGAGATCTCACGGGACCTCGGTGGTTCACGGGAGTTCACGGAGGAGTGGGAGCTCTACGCCTTTCCGCCCGCGACCTGCTCCGGGGGGCCGTTCGAGGGCCTCTCCTGTGCGGCGGACTCCGACTGCGGCGATGCCGCCTCCTGCGTGATGCCGTCCGCGGTCGACTATTGTGCAGACAAGCTCGACCAGTACGCGCGCGACCTTCTCGCACCCGACCTCGCGTGGCAGCAGCGCGACCTGGAGGTGACGGAGATCTCGCCCGCACCCGAGGCCGTGGCGAAGGCGGTGGCTGTCGACTGCCCGCGTCTGGAGACGCTGGGTCCCCCCGGGCCTCCCGCTTTCGGAGCCCCCTGCGGGAACGAGCTGATCCTCGCGGGACCAGGCGAAACGGGAGACGTCTTCGTCCGGATCCGGCTCACGCTCGAGGGCGACGTGCACCTGGTCGAGCCCGCCGTGGAGAGCTTCGCCCTCCGCTTCGCGGAGCGGACCGGTCTCCCCGCGCGCCCTCCCGAGACCGATTATCTCACCGACCGCCGCAACCTTCGCTTTTCCGACTTCTTCATCGAACTCGAGACCCCCTTCGCCCTCGGTCCGCTCAGCGTCGACCGCTTCCATATCCAGAGCATCGGCACGATCGTGGCCGAGGAGGTGGGGCCGGGCGCGTTCCGGATCTTCGGGGGCGACGCCAAGTTCTATCTCGCAGGCTCTGCCGTGGCGGAGGGCGAGCGCGGCGAGGAGAGCTTCTGCTTCACGGCGGACGGCATCAGCCCGGAGACGGTCCGGCTCGCGCGCGCTGCGTTCGGCGTGCCGCTCTTCGCCTTCGGGTTCAACCTGTTCCCGGCGGGAGGCCTCCAGGTGGACGTGGGCTTTTCCACCACCGTCTTCGACGCGCATCAGCCGTTCGTCGGCTTGGCGGACCGGCCCGGTGAGCTGTCCACGCTCGTGGACCTCGAGCCGCTCGTGCTCGCCGACCCCGATGGCGATGCCAGCCCCACGAGGACCCTCTGGTTCGAGAACTTCGAGGAGTCGGACGAGCGCTTCCTCGGCCAGGGTGAGTCGCTCTCGAACGTCCCCTTCGTCTACGGCGCCCACGAAGTCAGCGTGGTGGCCTACGATGAACGGGGCTGCTTCAACACCAGCTCCATGACGCTCACGGTCACGAACGTCGCCCCCGTTGCGCTCGACGACGACTATGTGGGGGAGGAGGACGCCGTGCTCGAGGTTTCGACGCCCGGCGTCCTGGCCAACGACAGCGACGCCAACCCCACGGACGTGCTCACGGCCTCCTTGCAGAACCCTCCCGTACACGGCGCGGTCGATCTGCGATTGGATGGCTCGTTCAGCTACACGCCCGATGCGAACTACGCAGGGCCGGACGGCTTCACCTACGTGGCGGGCGATGGCCTGCTGCTATCGGGCGAGGCCACGGTCTCGCTGACGATCGAGGAGGTGCCCACCGTCGATGAGATCGACCGCACCCGCGACGACGTCGACGACCTCCTGGCCGACGGCGTCCTGAACGAGGGCCAGGCCAACGCGCTCGACTCGAAGCTCGAGAACGCACAGGCGGAGCTCGAGCGCATGCACCCCAACGCCGAGAGGAGCGCCTGTGGCAAGCTCCGGAGCTTCGTGAACCAGGTCATGGAGCTCCAGGCGGAGGGGATCCTGACCGAGGAACAGGCCCGCTCCCTGATCGAGGACGCCGAGGTGAGGATCGGCGAGGAGCTCGAGTGTCTATGAGCTGCCCGTCCTGTGACCCCTCGACCCTGTGGGGAATCGCGCCTCGGCGGGCGCAGTCGAAGGGGACGGATCATTGCACCCGCCCGTCGGCCCGGGGACGAGCCGGGAGGGTCAGTAGCTCCTGCTCGCGAATCCGCCGCGGACGATGCCTTGGCTCCCACTCACAGACGACGAGCCTCGCGACCCCTCAGGCCGCCCACGGCAGCTCGGCGACGACTGTCTCGCCAAGGCCGAATCCCGCCCCCGCTACGATTTGGCTGAGGCATGACTCCGGCCGCCGCTTCCCACCGAAACCGCGGCTTCGACTCGCCGGAGAGGCGCCTCCTCTACGGTCGCGGCGGCCACGGCGTTCGCTGCCGTCGAGCCCCTCTATCCCCAACCCTTTCCCAGCTACTACGCCGCGAGCTTCCACCGCGTGCCGGTGTTGCTCCAGATCGCAGAGTTGGGCGGGCCGATCCTGCTCAGTTCACTCTGCTTGGCTGTGAACGGGGCGATCTACGAGGTGGTGACCGCGGTGCGGCTCCGTCGGCCGCTGCCCTACCGCGCTCCCCTCGCCGTGTTGGGCTGCGTCGTCGCGACGGTGGTCTACGGGGCAGTGCGGATCGCGCAGATGGACGCTGCCGTGGAGGAGGCGCCGCAGGTACGCGTGGGGCTCGTCCAGACGAACATGGGAATCTTCGCAAAGCGGGCCGAGGCGCGGGAGGGCCACCTGCGCCACCTCGCGCAGACGCCCGAGCTCGAGCGGACCGCGCGCCCCGACCTGATCATCTGGCCGGAAACCGCTCTAGCGTAGGGGCTTCCGGCCGAGGTCAAGAACGTCGGAGCGTCGGTCACCCGAGGCATTGGCACCCCTGTGTGTTCTCAATATTCAGCTGCGGCTCTTGGCCACCACATGGCAGCCTGGCATCGCTCGATCAGGACGCTTCGCGCCAGGCGTATCGGTGGTGGAGGCCACCGGCGCGAGGAGACCCGATGACTCGTGCACGAATCGAGGGGCGTGACTCGATGGGCCGACCGACCGGCGAGTCCCTCAGCACCGTGTGGACGCGCTCACGGTTGTAGTAGTCCAGGTACTCACAGAGCAGGCGTCGCAGGTGGGCTTCGTTCAGCACCACCACGTGATCGAGAAGCTCCCGCCGGACGCTTCCGATGAAGCGCTCCGCCGTCCCATTTTGCCACGGACGTCGATAAGCGGTCCGATTCGGAACGAGCGGAAGACTCTTGATGGCTTGCGTCACCTTGTGCGTTCCTAATATTCATCCGCCACCTCGGAGAAGCCGATCTCCGATGCCGAAGGCGCGGATCTCGGCGGCCATGCTCACCCCGCGGGACCGGGCGCACGCCGCTGATTCGACGCGGCCTCCAGTTTCTCCCAGCTGGCGTTGCGACCGTGGCCGGGAGGCGGACGAGCTTTCACCGGAGAGTCACATCCATCGAACCGGCCTGAAGTTCCCTGCTCAGCGGCTGCAAGTTCCCTGTTTCACATCTAGGGAAATCGCTCGGAAGGCTCCGATAAGCGGCTGGAATCGGGCCGTCTCGCCACGCCCTCGAGGCCCGAGGTCGATGAACTTCCCTGCATTTTCCCTGTAGATCAGGGAATTCGGCGCAGAGACGGGTTCGCTCTCGACTGCGCGCACCGCCATGTAGTCCGCGGCTGTGGAGACTCGGCCCGCACGCCCCGTGTCGCAGCTGAATTACTCGCCTGTTCGCTGGGTTTGGGCGAGCGCCCCTGCGCAAGCGAACCGGAGACGCCCGGGTCGCACGCCACA
>JBDHDM010000123.1:0-10523 GCA_039591515.1 Gemmatimonadota bacterium
GAGGGCGCCCGTCGCGAGGCTGCGGCGGGCGCCGGCTTTCCTTCGAAGCGGCTCGGTACACCCTTGAGCGAACCCAGGGCACGGCTTACCCCACGAGGGACATCGAGAAGAAGGTGCTTGTGCCTCGACCGCGGACGCCGAGATTTCGACCGTCCGGTGGACCACCGGAAAGAATTAGGAGATTCCGTGACGAAACTGCTGTCCGTCCTCTTTGCCGTCGTCGCCCTCGGTTCCGTCGCGGTGGCGGCCGACGCCCAGACCATGTTCGAGGTGACCGGCGATGTCGGCACAACGCAGTCGAACGTGAACGAGCTGCTGGGGCCTGGGGTGTTCGACCCGACCTCGCTCTCGTATGGCGCCAGCGCGTCCCTGCTCTTCGGCCGGCGAGGGCCTCGCGGCCTCATGCTCGGCGGCGAGGTCGGGTACTCGCACATGCTCGCGTACAACTTCATCTTCCAGGGTGAGAGGTTCGAAGACGCCGTGGACGGATTCCGGCTGCTGGTGCTGACCCGCTTCTGGTTCAGTGAGGGGGCGTGGTTCGGTGAAGCGGGTGCCGGGGTGATCCGACTGAACGGGATCAAGGGGAGCGGACCGGTTCACGATCCTATCCTCAGCGCAGGCGCCGGGACCTTCTTCGACCTGTCGGAAAAGTGGGCGATCGTCGCCAAGGTCCGTGGATCGGTCACCTTCGACTCCGGGTCGCCCATGCTGACCGGCCTGCTGCACGCCGGGATGTCATACAGCTTCGGGAGCTGAGGGGGGCGAGAAGCGTAGCGGGGGTCAGGCCGCGAGGGCTGCTCGGGAAGCCTCGACTTCGCTTGACCGAAGAGGCTGTTCCGCGATCTTCATCGTCTCTCTTCGCGCCCGTAGCTCAGTTGGATAGAGCGCATGCCTCCGGAGCATGAGGTCGCAGGTTCGAATCCTGCCGGGCGCACTCTCTAAACCCCTTGTAGGAAGGGGTCTTGCGCTGCTCCTTGGTCCGATCCGGAGAGGGCGGTGTGTAAGTAGGTGTGTAAGTCCCTACTGTGCTTCTCTGAGCCGTCGCGGCTCGGTTACGACGGTGACCATCGTGTCCATGTCCGCGTGCTGGTACGCGGCCTTCATTGTTTCGACGGTCTTCCAGCCGCCCGCCGCGGCCACGTCGACGTCCGGCAGGTGCTTCCTCTCGGTCGCCCACTTGCGACGGTACGCGTGCCAGAGCGAGCCCTTCTGAGGCTCGACGCCCGCGAGCTTCTCGGCCCGCACGAGGTACTTCGCCGTGAGGTGCCGTGACATCGGCTTGCCGGGCACACGCGGGCTGGGGAACATGTACGCGTCCCCGATGCCGGGCCGTTCGGCGAGAACGCTGTCGACGGCGTGCCTCGCTGTCGCCGAGAGCGGCGCACGCGTCTCGTGGCCCATCTTGTCGGTGTCTTCCGGCCACACGATCGACCCGTGCGGTGTCCCGTCGTTCAGACGCAGGTCCGAGTACCGCAGGCTGCACACGGCGGTGATCCGGCGGCCGGTCTCGACGACGAGATCGAACGGCGCCGCGGCCGAATGAGCACCTGGCCCTTACCCTGAGCATGCCGCGCCGTCGAAGCTCCGGCATTGTGCCAAGGGCTGAGCTATGGCGCCCACCTCACGCTGCGTCGGCGTGCGGGGACGCGAGGTCTCAGCGCGCCCGCGAGGCGAGAGACGCTCTAAAGTCGAAACAGCCCGTCCATCTCCGGGTCCGTCTCCTGTCCGAGAACACGCGCAGCCACGTAGTCCCCCAGCACCGGTCCGTGCTTGAAGGCGTGCCCTGAGCCTCCGCCAGCCAGCCATACCGTCTCCCACCTGGGATGCCGGTCGATCACGAAATGGGCGTTCGGCGTGTCCTCGAGCTGACAGACGCGGCTCTCGATGATCGGCTGATCCTTCAGCGTCGGGAAACGGAGTGCGAGGTACTCCCGCGCCCTCTTGACCTGGTACGTGGCTACGATGCGCTCGTCGGTGTCGGGGTCGAAGCGTGCCATGCCACCTGTGGGTGCGACTTTCACGCCGTGGTAGTCGATGCTCGGGAAGCCGTAGACGCTCCGTGACCCCTCGGAGAAGTTGGGCAGGTTCGGCACGCTGAATCGTTCGTCACCAGCCGGTGTGCCGAAGTAGAATACGTCACGTCGCGGCGTCGCGATGCGCTCGGCGAGCAGGTCAGGAAAGAGTCGGGGAAGCCACGGTCCGCACGCCATCACGAAGGTGTCGGCCTCGATCGTTGAGCCGTCGGAGAGCGCGAGTGATGTCAGGCTGCTCCCATTGTTCGAGCGTGGCGTGGCTCGGGCGATTCGCAGTTCGCCACCCAGGCGCTGAAAGGCGTGGCCCACGGCGCGGCACGCGTGTGCCGCGCGGATCGCCGCCGCGGTCGGCTCGTAGTGGCAGGCGCCCACGCCCTCCGGACTGATCTGCGGCCACCGATACGCAAGCTCGTCGTGGTCGATGATCTCGTTCTCGACGCCGTTGCGGTCGAGCACCGCTTTGGCGGTGCGCATGGAGTCCGTCAGGCTCGGGCTGAAGGACAGGCGGCCGGTAGGGACGAGGAGGTCTTCCCCCCACTCCTCCTGCCACCGTATCCATCGCGTGTGCGCCTCGATCACCCACCGCGTGTACATCTCGCGATCTCCATACCCCGGCCGGATCTGTCTCGTCTGTCCCCCGGACGTCGATCGGGGGTTCCCCGGCCCGTACGCGTCCAGCAGGGTCGTTTCGATGCCACGGCTTTGGAGGTAAAAGGCCGTCCAAGACCCGAACGCGCCGGCGCCAATGACGACGACCTGCGGAGCGCCCCGTCTCTTCGGGTAGCGAACGGAGCGGGGGGCTGGGGACGCTGCGCCGCCGGTGGCAAACGCGGACGCCCCAACGACTGCACTCGAAACCTTCAAGAAACGGCTGCGTTTCATGGTCCCTCCACACGGATGGGGTGGCAAACCCGCCAGACCTCGGGCCAGGCCTGGCCGATTCGATAACAAGTGGTGCCGTGCGACTACGCCGCGATCACCTTCTAACCAAGCGGCCCCAGACAGATCCCGGAAGTCAGTGCCGACGCTCGGCTCCGATCCGTGAGATGGTATCGATGGCCTCGGAGGCCACCCGGTTTGCGTCCTTGAGCGAAGCACCGACTGCCATGATATCGATGCCGGTGCCGGTCTCGGCCGGGGCAGGCGACAGGAAGACCACGCCGGTACCCCGGGCTCGATCGAAGATCGCACTCGAAGCGGCCTCGCGTATCTCCTTCAATGTGGAAGCAGCTTCGCCACGCACATTACCGATCACCACGAACGGACGCCGGGTCCAATCGCCGACGAGTCGGTTGGCGAGGGTCATGGGAATCGACGTCCCCCCCCACCGCCCGTTGCACTCGATCCAATGCACCTCCGCGCTCGACAGGTCATCGCCGACGAGTATGGAATCGAGGCTGCAGCGGCCGAAGTATCCGAGTTCCTGGAAGAGGGCTCCCAGCATCGCCGCTTCGGACGCCAGCCGCTCCGTCAGATCCTGGCTCAGAGAGCTCGGGGCGCAACCCACGAACTTGCCGACTTCAGGCGTCACCCTCTGCTCGAAGACGCCCTCTACGATCGGTTCACCTCGGCCCCGCAGCGGGATCCACAGCTGGACGGACGGCGTGACGATGACGGATTCCTCCCATACCGACACCAGCATCGGGAAGGGGTGGTCCCATCCCAGATGCCGGAGCAGCCGCCGCAGCTCAAGGTCCACGGCACGCAGCGAGGGCAGGCGCCGTACGACCTCGGAGTCGACGACGAAGTTTCCCGACGCCCCGGACTCGCTCGGAAGCTTGATTCCGACCGACGGATACTGGCGAGCGCACCGCCGAACGGTGTGCGCCAGCACTGCCCACCCTCGTGCTGACCGAGTGTGAGGGACCGCGTCCCTGCCGAGGAGCTCGGAGGCCTGACGGGCGAACCAGATCTTGTTGTTGACCCTCCGACACAGGCCGGCGGGCGGACCCGCCACATGGAGCCTCGCCCCCGATTCCTGCGCGACCAAGCCGGCGAGCGCCCATACCCGCCCGGTCGCGATGTAGGGCGCGACGTTGAGATGTCCGTGCGCCCGTGCGATCCCGCTCAACCGAGCGACGACGTCCGAGTCGCTCGCGCAGCGGAGTGAGAGCGCCATGGGGCGGTCCGTGCCACCGGGAACGAAGACCGACGGCCCGCCCAAACCCAGGTCGTCACGACAGTGATCCTGGAACGCACGGACCGGAGGACGACTCATGGCTATGACGTCCCCGTCCTTGGCTAGAAGGAGCGCCCGATGCTCGCGACCGAAGACCAGGCCGTCGACCGACCTTCGGCCGGTGTCATGGATGTGCAACGTCGGACCGTCGGAGAGGCCAGCTTCGACCCGCGGCCCGAAGAGCTTGGTGGCGCAGATCTGAGGATCTGCCAACAGGATCTTGCTTGCCAAACCGACGATGCGCTCCCGATCCGATGCTCCGATACACGGCCGCACGTGGGGCACGATCGGGTGAACGGCTGCGGCGCCCGCCGTTGACGGCTGGGCGGCAGACATGCCCTGCCCCAACATTAGGTGAACCGGTCGATCGCGACGCGCGCCACTCGCTCTAGGAACGCGGAGCCGATCTCGAGCACGCTCTCGTCTACGTCGAAGCGGGGGCTGTGCAGTGGGATGTACGTGTCTTCCTGCGTCCGCGCTCCGAAGCGCACGTAGCACGAGGGGTTCACGCGCGAAAGGAAGCCGAAGTCCTCCGCGCCCATGCTCGGATAGTCCTGAACGACTACGCGCGCGTCAGGCTCCATGAGGCGGACTGCTTCCAGGGCGATCTCCGTCTCTCTCTGCGTATTCACTACCGGCGGGTACCCGCCTCGGATACTGACGTCGACCTCGGCTTGATAGAGCTCGGCGGCTGCGCGTCCCAGTCGTTGGACGCCCTGGTGAAGATGCTCTCGAACTGCGGGCAGGGTAGTTCGAATCGTGCCTTCGAGCGCGGCCTCTTCCGCGATGATGTTTGGCGCCGTTCCGGCGGTCACCTTGCCGATTGTGACGACGGACGGATGGACAGGATCGGTCTCACGCGACACGAGCGTCTGGATCGACGTGATGAGCATCCCCGCGATGACGACGGCGTCGATCGCCTCGTGGGGCCGGGCTCCGTGGCCGCCCCTTCCGGTGATCCGGATACCGAAGCCGTCGGACTGGGCTGTGACGGCGCCGGCTGTGACCATGATCTCACCCACTCGATAGTGGTAAGTCACGTGTCCCGCGAAGATCGCGTCGACCCCACTCAATGCACCGGACTTCAGCACGACCCGGGCGCCGCCACCACGCTCCTCGGCCGGCTGGAACACGTAGACGACGTTACCGGGGGGTGGGTCCGCTACGTGACGAGCCGCCGCGCCCAGCACCATCGCCATGTGGGCATCGTGGCCGCACGCGTGCATGCGCCCGGGGACCTTTGAGGCGAACGGCAGCCCAGTGCGCTCCTCCACGGGCAGGCCGTCCATTTCGGCACGGAGAGCCACTGTGGGTGACCGCGCGGCGCCGCCATCTAACCGGCCGATCACGGCACCACCCTTACCCCCGTACTCGTAGTCGATGCCGAGGCGGTCGAGCTCCGCCATGATCACCTGAGCCGTCCGAACCTCTTCGAACGCGAGCTCGGGGTGCTCGTGAAACGTTCTCCGAAGCTCGACCACCCTCCGGAATTCGATTGTGTCGGCTGACATCTCACCCTCGCTGCCTTGAACTTCGTTCCTGCGTTTCGGCGTCGCTGTCAGGCGATGGTCTGTGGTCAGCGTGGGGAGCTTCCGGGCTCGGGGACGGCAGCCGGTTTGGGAAAGCGGCGGACAGGCACCGCGTTGATGGTGTCGGGTAGCAGAATCGCAGTCCGTTAAGCGGCGGCAGGATGGCCTGCCAAGGTCGAGGCGTACTCCGAGTGAGAGTGATGACATCGTCGGCCTGCATGAGCTGGCCAGGTAGAGCATTCGCCGTACTAGCGGCCTGTCTAGTCACCCCTCCCGCCGACGCTGCGGCTCAGACGCTGGACCGCACCTGCCCCCGCGCGCAGATCACACGCATCACCGCGCGCTCGGTGGTCGCCTACCTGTCCCGGTCTGACTTGCGCGGCCGGGCCTTCTCAAGCCACGGCGAGTGGTGCGGGTCGGGCCTTGTCGCGGCGCTATTCTGGGACCTCGGCCTGGCCCCCGTGGCGTCGGAGGACTTCTTCCATCCGGTCGCGTCAGAGGGCGGCGAGGCCGCTGCCCGCAACGTGGTCGGCGTGCTCCCGGGCGGCGACCCCGAGCTCGCGCGGGAGCACATCGTCGTCGGCGCGCACCACGACCACGTTGGCACGCGCGCAGGCGCGGTCTATCCGGGAGCCGATGACAACGCCTCCGGCGTCGCGGCGCTCCTCCTGACCGCCCAGGCCCTCGCCGCGCGTGAGCCGCTCCCGCGCTCCGTGCTGTTCGTGACCTTCTCCGGAGAAGAGACCGGCTTCCGGGGTTCGCGGGCCTTCCTGGGCTCGCCCCCGCTGCCGCTGGACGACATGGTCGCCATGGTGAACCTGGACATGGTCGGGCGGCTGCGGTCCTCGGGGTTGATCCTCGAGGGATGGGACCACTTCCCGTCGGGATTCAGGCGGGCCCTGGCGCGCGTGCGGGTACAGCCCGAGGGCACACCGGTCGCCGACAGCGACGGAGCACTGTTCGCCGGGGCCGGTGTTCCCACGGTCGCGTTCTTCACCGGATACCACGCAGACTATCACCGACCCACGGACACGCTCGACCGACTGGACCTGAGGGGCATCGAGACGATCGCGGAGCTGGTGGTGCGGTTGGTGACTGAGTGGGGGGAGTCCGACTCCCGGTAGATCTCGCGAGGTACGTTCCGCTTGGCCCGACATTCGGCCTGTGGGCGAGTGCAAACCTATCGACGGGGATCTCACCAGCGGAATCGAGAATGCCGAAAGCTGGACAACAGACGGGCTGGGGCTTTGTTGTGACAGCCCGGGCCAGAGGTCTGTGACCACCTTGCCCGACAGAGCAGGCTGGCAGGATTCTGTTTGCATACCCTGGTCGATACGGAGGGCGGCATGGATTGGAGCGCGCTTGCCTATGCCCGATCGTGGCTGGCAGGTCTTCTCGTAGCCCTGTCAATGTCGACGGGTTGCGCACCGCTGCCCGATGACGAGGCGGCGTGGGTGCTGGAGGATCTCGCGGCCGGTGAGGGAGAAAGCCGCCTCAAGCAACACACACCGGATCCCTTCCTGTTCCAATACTCAATCGGGGGTTCAAGCCGCGTCTCGGTAGTAGTGACTTAGCATGCCGCCCAGCCGCTCGTGCCGCAGAACCACACCGGTGGAGGTTTTTGGAACGCCCTCGATCGGTTGGTTCCCCAGGGCCTGGTGAGGGCGCTCAAGATGATAGTGCTCCACGTAGGTGCCGACTGCTGTTCGCAGGTGCCGCTCCCCGATTGGCGCCATCCGATCGAGGCACTCGGACTTGATCGGCTGAGTTTTGGAACAGGACGGGACTCAGGAACGTGATTGCCTCACTGCCTCGATTATCTCAACCGCCGACGCCGTCCCCTGTTCCTTGGCGATCGCCTCAGCTACCTCCTTGGCCCGGACGCGATACGACTCCGTCCCGGTCAGTTCAGCCAGCCCTTCTGAAAACCGGACTGACCGCAGGCGCTTCAGCGGTTGCGGTTGCGGTCCGCATCCCAGGGCGCGGACCCGGCGCCCCCAGAAGGGCTGATCGACGGTCAGCGGGCAAACCATCGCAGGTAACCCGGCCCGCAGACCGGCTGCGGTCGTGCCCGCTCCACCGTGATGAACGACGGCCGACACGTGCTTGAAGAGCGCATCATGGGGGGCTCCTCCAATGACGTGGATTGTCTCGGGGACATCGATCCCTCCGATGGCACCCCACCCGGTGGCGAAAATGGCGCGCACCCCGGCGCGGCACACGCCCTCAACGACAATCTTTGTGAGCCGGTCGGAGTCACTAGTAGTCATAGAGCCGAACCCGACGTAAACCGGCCGAGCGCCGTCCTCGAGGAACGCGGACAGTCCGGCATCAGGTTGCCAATCTTGGCCTTCATCGAGAAACCAATAGCCAGTTGTCTGAATGTTCTCCGAGTCGTCCGCGGGATAGCCGGGAACGACGGTTGGTGAGATAGCGCACAATTGCCCCGACCTACGATGCGTGGCAGCGTTCGCCGGACCGACCAGCGAGCCCTTCCCGAGCCCCAACACGTTCTTGCGCCATTCGTTGAGGGTCGGCAAGAACAGAAGACGTGAGAAGGTGAGAGCCTGATAGGTAAGCCGATTGAGCAACGGGCCGTACGTGCCCGGAAGCGCGAACAGCGGGAAGGCCTTGGTCGGGAAGATGGGAAAGGGGGCTGCGTGGAACAGAGAGGCCCCCGTCGCTTCACCCACATCGGCTGCCCCGGCGGTCTTCGGATGATAGACGATGACATCGGCGTCGCACGCCGTCTCCCAGATCGCCTCCAAGGAGTTGCGGGTCAACGGGACGATCGTCTGGCGCCACATGCGTGCCATAGCGAACACGTTACCGGCCATGACCTTGCGCGCCTCAAGGGACTGAACGAAGGCCTGCATATCCACCCCGATGGAGTGATAGGCAAGACCGTGGTCTTCGATCCAACTCCGGAAGTTCTCCGGCGCACCCAGCACGACGTCGTGTCCGCGAGCCTTGAGTGCCTTGCCCAACGCGATGAAAGGCTGGGTGTCTCCCCGCGTGCCAAGAGTGAGAAGGGCGATCTTCATGGGCCGTGCCCCACTAAGAGATACTGACTATGAAGTATTTTGGGCCCGAAGGATGTGAGTGATGCCGAGTGCCGCGACGACGGAGGTGAGCACCATGAGTGGTCGGACTGATGCATTCAGGATCGTACACACGAGGTCCTTTGTGAGTGCGTCCTAACGTCTCGGAATTCTGCTGCAGGACCGGCCTGCTGACAAACCACAGGCGCTACTCAACGTACTCCCGCAGCTTACCCTGACAGCAGGAAGTCCTTGTTAGATGGCCCTCACCGCGGCGTTGACCTATCCATGGCCTGAGACCGTTCCTGGGGTCAGCGTCGGTACGGGGTAAACCCGAGTTCGTAGACCACGACGGTCTCCACATCCAGTTCATCCCGGACCACTCCGAGGACGCGATCTCCCCACGCGTCCAGCATTCTGAACCCCGGAGGCGAAACAAGCCTACCGAGCCACACTCCCTCGGCGCCAATGATCTCGTAGCTGGGAACCGACGCGAACCCCGCCGCGAAGTTCGAGACGAACTCTTCGGCCCAGACTCGACCATCTCGGTCACCATGGAGCAAGTGAAAGAGCGGTAGAGGCTCTTCCGGATCGACCTCAAGACGGTCAATGGTCCCCTGGATCAAGTGATCCATCCCGAACGTACTGAGCTCCAACCGTATAGCGGAGATCGTCGCATCCCATTGCGTCTCGGTCGAGTACTTGGGCGGCGACCTCCACCGAGAAATTTGACGGACGCTCCCATCCTGTCCGCGCCAGATCAACTCGGGAAGATCAGCGCGGCCATGAACGAACGTACCGTCCGACACCGTGACCTGACCCTCAGGCCGATAAGGACTGTTCGTCCCGCCCAAATCAGGAGACGCGATCCAGTCAAATTCGCCGATCGTGTCGTAGACCTGGGACGATGGGTCGAACCGAATCATCGGGCCCTTTAGCCACCGCTCGGTGAACCCGGACCGGAATCCACTCCTCGTCAGCAAGACTCTACCTGCAGCGTCGATCCCCGCCATCCTGACCGACGCGATGCCATTGAGCGGCATGGTCTGAGTCACGACACCGCTCTCGAAGACGATGATCCTCCGGTTGGCTACGTCCCCAACGAAGACTGTATCCTCGCCCCGAGCCAGGACCTCCGCCCCACTGCCCACCTCACCCGGCCCCTGGCCCTCTGAAGCAAGTGTCGCGCGAAGTGCTCCATCCGGACCGATCACCACGACTTCACGGTTGACCGCATCGCTGATCACAACGCTACCATCCGACTGGAGTGCCCCCGACCGAGGCATTGTGAACCGGTAGTCGCCCTCACGACTTCCGTGGCGAAACAGCGGTGCACCTAAGGTGACGGAGTGAGTGGGAGTCGGGGTCGCTACATACTCTACAACGCGGATCCCCGCGCTATCCCGCACAGTGTGATCCGCTCGTGATCCAGTCTCTTCCAACGGTCCACAACTCGCGAACAGGAGGACTAGAACCAGCGAGCGTGAGAGATGGCAGGCGACCGCCGCGGGCCTGGCCGTTCGAGTCGGTTCATGCGACACCAAGAGCCCTCCGTCGCTCATAGTGGCTTACCGGTGGTCGCCAGATCGCACATTCAGTCACCACATCTGAAGAGATCCGAGCGTCCGGACAGGGCCATCTAACTCTAATTCTGCTGCAACTTCTGCTGCCGATCCGGAGTTAGCTAGCGTGCCAGCCCAGATCTCTAGCTATCCCGCGCAAGGGCGACGCCGCATAACTC
>JBDHDM010000124.1:0-10471 GCA_039591515.1 Gemmatimonadota bacterium
CTGGGCACTGAGCAGGCAGAGCGCTCGGTCGAATCCGACGTGCGGTCCGGGCCGCGTCCCGCGCCCCGGATGAGAGGGTTCCTGCGGACACGAGCGCGAATGCCTGAAGGTCTTCGGGACCGCGCTCGTGCTGGTGGCGCCGTTCGTCATGATCCTGGCACCGACGTGGCGGGTCGAAGGCGTGGGAGCGGCCGTCGCCTGCGTCATCGTCTTCTCGTCACTGGCCTTGAACCACCGGGTCCGCCACCTGATGGGGGTGGAGCCTTCCATCCTCGCTTCGCTGCGGAGGCGGGCTTCGGCTCCCAGGTAGGGGCTTGAGCGCGGACTTGCGAGGCCTAGCTGTCAGTGAACGCTTCGACGATCTCGACGATCCTCGCGCCGATGATGTCCTGGGTGTCGACCGTCGTCGCCCCGATGTGGGGGGTCAAGATGACGTTCGGGAGCCCCGCCAGCGGAGACACCCTTCCTTCTCCCTCCCGCTCATGCACGTCGAGCCCGGCGCCCGCCAGCTTGCCCTCTTCCAGGGCCTCGAGCAGGGCCGACTCGTCCACCACGCCCCCTCGAGCCAGCGTGACGAGGAAGGCGGTCGGCTTCATCCGGGCCAGCTCGGGGCGGCCGATCAGCCCGCGCGTGGCTTCGTTGAGCGGAACGTGGATGCTGAGGAAGTCGGCTTCGGCCATGAGGACGTCAGCGGGCTCCAGGGTGATGCCGTCCTCCTCGAAGCTCGCGGTCCGCTCGGGGGTGGGGTTCTCGACACAGGCGAGCACCCGCATGCCCCAGGCGGCGCCCATGCGCGCGACCTTCGCGCCGATGTTTCCCGCGCCGTAGACCCCCAGCGTCTTCTCGTGCAGCAGTCGGCCCCGCACCTGGTGCTTCGTCCAGTGACCTTCGCGCAGCGCCCGATCGGCCGGCAGCATCTGCCGGGCCAGCCCGAGGATCAGCGCGAAGGTCATCTCGGCAACCGCCCGGGCGCCGGGGCCCGGGACACGTGCCAGCTCGATGCCGCTCCCGCGCACGTACTCGAGATCGATGTTGTCGATGCCGGACCCCGCTCTCACGACCAGGCGGAGCCCTGGAGACCCTTGCATCACCCGTGCGGTGATCTGCACGCCGCTGCGAAAGAGCAGGGCCTCGCAGCCTGCGATTCGTCTCCTGAGCTCCTCTTCAGGCTGGCCCACGGCGTCGACGATCTCGTGACGGTGTGCCAGCTCTTCCAGGGCTCGAGGGGAAACCGGACTGGCGACCAAGATCCTCATGGGCGAGTCCTCGAGCTGCGGGGGCAGACAGCAGGATCCATAGAGTTGCACTCCGGTAGAGAGTATTGCTCGCAGCCAAAAGTATTGCTCGCGGTGTCTAACCGCTGCTTCGTAGATTAGAAACTCCAGCCCTCCCCCTCCAAGAACCTTGCGAGTGCCCCCACGATGATCTCCCCAGCCTCGACCTCTCCGCGAGCCTCCGAGCACCGACTCGCGGGCCCGACCAAGAACGAGCAGTTCCGTGGACTCCTCCACTCCGATCAGGTCGAGTTTCTGCTCGAGGCGCACAACGGGATCAGCGCCCGGATCGGCGAAGAAGCCGGCTTCAAGGGCCTGTGGGCGAGCGGACTCTGCCTGTCGGCGCAGTTCGGTGTGCGGGACAACAACGAGGCCAGCTGGACCCAGGTCCTCGAGATGCTCGAGTTCATGAGCGACGCCGTCCGGATCCCGATCATGCTCGACGGGGACACGGGCTACGGAAACTTCAACAACATGCGGCGGCTCGTTCGGAAGCTCGAGCAGCGCCACGTCTCGGCGGTCTGCATCGAGGACAAGCTCTTCCCGAAGACCAACAGCTTCATCGGGGGCCATCGACAGCAGTTGGCGGATATCGACGAGTTTTCGGGGAAGATCAAGGCGGGTAAGGACGCCCAGCTTGCCGACGATTTCACCATTGTCGCCCGTGTCGAGGCGCTGATCGCCGGGTGGGGGTTGTCGGAGGCGCTGCGTCGAGCAGAGGCGTACCACGAGGCGGGGGCGGACGCGATCCTCATGCACAGCTCGGCGTCGGTGCCCGACGAGATCCTGGACTTCAAGCGCGAGTGGGCCGACCGCTGCCCGGTCGTGATCGTTCCCACGAAATACTATCGCACCCCGACCGACGTGTTCCGCGACTACGGATTCTCGATCGTGATCTGGGCGAACCACATCCTGCGCGCCTCCGTGGCGGCCATGCAGGACGCTGCGGCCACCATCGCCCGGGAAGAGGGCCTGCTGAGCGTCGAGGAGCGGATCGTCCCGGTGCGGGAGCTCTTCCGTCTCCAAGGTGCGTCGGAGCTGCAGAGCGCCGAGGGCCTCTATCTGCCCGAGCGCCGGGCGAAGGCGCGTGCGATCGTGCTCGCGGCGTCCCGGGGCTCGGAGCTCGGGGACCTCACGGCCGACAAGCCCAAGGCGATGGTGAAGGTGCGTGGTGAGCCCCTGCTGTCCCGCATCGTCTCGGCCTACCAGTCGGTGGGGTTGAACGGTGTGACGGTCGTCCGAGGCTATCGGAAGGACGCGATCCAGCTCCCCGAGCTGACCTATGTCGACAACGACGAATACGAGACGACGGGGGAGCTCTACTCGCTCCACCTCGCCCTCGAGGCCGCTCCGGACTCGGACGAGGCCTTGGTGGTCTCGTATGGCGACGTGCTCTTCCGCAAGTACATCGCGGAGGCCCTGGTGGAGTCCGGAAGCGACTTCGCCATCGCGGCCGACGCCAACTGGATGGAGAGCGTCAACCGCTTCCGGGACGCGGACTACGTGCGCTGCTCGACGCCCAACTCTCGGCACGCCTTCTACACGGAGGTGACGCTCGAAGAGATCGGTGAGGAGCTGGGGCACGATCGCGTCCACGGAGAGTGGATGGGACTGCTCAAGGTGTCGAAGCAGGCCGTGCCGATGTTCAGGGAGGTCGTCCGCGAAATCTGTGATGGGCCGGAAGGGAGGCAGGCCACGGTGCCCGACCTCCTCCGCGCGCTGGTGGAACGCGAGCAGAAGGTGCAGGTGCTCTACACCACCGGTCACTGGTTGGACGTCGACAGCCTGGACGACATCGTGGCTGCGGGCAGCTTCGACTGAAGGGCGCATGATCAGTGCCGAGAGCTTTCTCAGCAGCGCCGGCGACCACGGGTTTCGACTTTTCTCCGGGGTGCCCTGCTCGTATCTGACGCCGTTCATCAACTATGTGCTGGACAGCCCGGATCTCCGTTACATCGGGGCCGCCAACGAGGGTGACGCGGTCGCCCTCGTGGCCGGCGCGGAGATCGGGGGCATGCGCGGCGTCGCGATGTATCAGAACTCGGGCCTGGGCAACGCGCTGAATCCGCTCACCTCCCTGACGCACACGTTCAGGATCCCCGCGCTCGTCGTCACGACACTGCGCGCGGAGCCGGGTGGGCCGAAGGACGAGCCACAGCACCATCTGATGGGGGCCATCACGACGTCCCTCTTGGAGCTGATGGAGATCCCCTGGGAGTATTTCCCGGACAGCCTCGACCAAATCGACCCGTGCCTGGACCGGGCGGTGGCGCACATGGACGAGGTGGGTCGCCCCTACGCCCTCGTGATGCGCAAGGGCGCGGTCGAGCCCTGGGCACTCCGGTCCGTGCAGGACGCGAAGGTGATCTCACCGGGGCTCCCGGAGTCGCACGAACCGAAACACACACGAAGGGAGATGTTGGAGGCGGTCCACTCGGCCACGGGCGCCCGCGATGTGCTCGTGGCGACGACCGGGTACACGGGCCGCGAGCTCTTCGACGTGGGAGACCGGGACAATCACCTGTACATGGTGGGGTCCATGGGGTGCGCACCGAGCTTCGGCCTCGGCCTCGCGGCCGCCCGCCCGGATCGGAGGGTGGTGGTCCTCGACGGCGACGGTGCCGCCCTGATGCGTATGGGCGCGCAGGCGACACTCGGCTTCGAACGCCCACCCAATCTGGTCCACCTGCTCATCGACAACGGCGTGCACGAGTCGACTGGCGGCCAGGCGACCGTGTCTCGCTCCGTCGACTTCTGCGCCATCGCGGCGGGCTGCGGCTACCCCCGGGTCTCGAGGGTCTCGAGCCCGCGGGAGCTGGCGGAGATCCTGGAGGAGGAGGCGGACACGCTTCACTTCGTGCACGTCCCCACGGTGCCGGGGACTCCTCGGCCTCTTCCACGTCCCACCCTACAGCCCGACGCCGTGGCGCGGCGGCTCCGCTCGCACCTGGGAGCCACACCGTGAGCGGGCAGGAGATCCTGCTCAATCCCGGTCCGGTCACCCTGACCGAGCGGGTGCGGGGAGCCCTGAGTCGCAGCGACTGGTGTCACCGCGAGCCCGAGTTCGCCGAGCTCACGACGGCGATTCTGGCCTCGCTCGAACGAGTGTACCGGTGCGATGCGCCGATGCGGGCCGTGCTTCTGACCGGGTCGGGGACCGCGGCGGTCGAAGCGATGCTCGCCACGTTGGCTCCGGCCGACGCCCCGACGCTCGTTGCGGCCAACGGCGTGTACGGGGAACGGATGGCTGCGATGCTCCGTGCCCACGGTCGCGAGGTCGTGATGGTGTCCAGCCCGTGGGAGGTGGGAATCGACCTGGCCGAGATCGATCGGCGCCTGGGAGAGGTCGATGGGATTCGTACCGTCGTCACCGTGCAGCACGAAACCACGACCGGCCGCTTGAACGACCTGGCCGGTCTCGCGGAGATCTGTCGGCGCCACGGGTGCCGGATTCTGCTCGACGGCGTGAGCAGCTTCGGGGCGGAGGCGATCGACTTCGACGAGTGGCCCGTCGACGCGGTGGCCGCGACGGCGAACAAGTGCCTCCACGGCGCTCCGGGCCTCTCTTTCGTCCTGGCTCGCCAAGACGTGCTCGAGGGCATCACCGGGACGGTGGGAAGCGTGTACCTCGATCTGCGACGCTATTACGAGACGCAGGGCGCTACGGGCTTCTCTCCGTTCACTCAGGCCGTCCACGTGGCGTTCGCCCTGCGCGAGGCGCTGGCGGAATTCCACGAGAAGGGCGGCCAGCCAGCCCGGCTGGCACGCTACCGGGTCGTCGCAGCGCGCGCGCGGGACGTCCTGGCCGACCTGGGTGTCCCGCCCATCCTGGACGAGGCGGACTGCTCCGCAGTCCTGCGCGCATACGAGCTCCCCGATGCATTCGGCTACGAGGCGCTGCACGACGCGATGAAAGCCCGAGGCTTCGTGATCTATGCCGGTCAGGGACGGCTGCGGTCCGGCGTGTTCCGGATCGCGCACATGGGTCTGATCGAAGACGAGGACCTGGATCGGCTCGAACGCGCTCTGCGGGACACACTCGGGGGTTCCCCGTGACGGCCCGTACGATCGATACCGCGGTGATCCTCGCGGCGGGCATGGGCTCGCGCCTGTCGTCGGCGCTCGACGACCGACCCAAGGGTCTCATCGTGCTCGGGGAGAAGCCGATCGTCGAGGAGTCGATCGTCAGGCTGGCACGAGCCGGGATCGAGCGTGTGGTTCTGGTCACCGGACACATGCGTAACGCATACGAGGACTTCGTGGATTCGCTCGGAGGTCTCGCCGTCACCGTTCACAACGAGCGGTACCGCGACTCGGGCAGCATGTATTCCCTCTATCTCGCCCGGGATCTCCTGGACGGCGACTTCCTCCTTCTCGAATCGGATCTGATCTACGAGGAGCGGGCGCTCCAGGAGGTCCTCGCCCACGACGCGGACAGCTGCGTGCTCCTTTCCGACTGGACCGAGTCCGGCGACGAGGTCTTCGTCTCGGTCCGGGACGGCCAATTGGCCGAGATGTCCAAGGACCCGGCCTCGCTCGCCGAGCCCCCGGTCGGCGAGCTCGTAGGCATCACCAGGGTGTCGGCCGGGCTGTTCCGGCATATGACGGAGTTCGCCGAAGCGGCCTTTCGCCGCGATCTCATGGTCGACTACGAGACCGACTGTCTGGTGGGGGTGGCCGCGCGACATTCCATCGCGTGCCGCCTCGTGGAGGGCCTCCTGTGGGGAGAGATCGACGATCCTACCCACCTCGCCCGCGCCCGGGAAACCGTGTATCCGGCGATCCGGGCGGGCCAAGTCTCGCAGGTGTAGCCGGGAGCATCGGCCCATGAACGGTTCGGTCTCCGAGTCCCCGACGGCGCCAGCGGGCCGGGTCGCTCCATCGCGAGGCGGGCCGGTAGCCTCCGGGCTACCTCCCGTCGTCCTGGTCGGGCTGGATAGCATGCAGGGGCTCCAGGCGGCCCGGGAGCTGCACGGTCGTGGCATTCGGGTCATCGCCATCGCGGCGGATCCCGAGCATCACGCCTGTCGGACCCGGGCATGCGAGCGGGTCGTCATCGCCGACACCGGTGGAGCCGAACTGGTGCCCGTTCTGGGCGAAATCGCCGAGGACCTTGCAGGACCCGCACTCCTCCTGCCTGCGCAGGACAAGTGTGTCCGCGTGATCTCGGCGAACCGGGATCGGCTCGGCCGGGACTTCACGTTCGTGCTTCCGCCCCCGGCCGTGGTCGACCTCCTGATGGACAAGGACGCCTTCTACGCCTACGCGGCCGAGAAGCGGCTCCCGATTCCGAAGACGCTGGAGCTCGTCGACCGCCGTGACGCCGAGCGGGCGGCGCGGGAGCTCGACTTCCCCTGTGTGCTCAAGCCGCGGACGCGCACGAAGGACTGGGACCGCAACACGCGTCTCAAGGTGTTCAAGGTCGCGTCGCCGGAGGAGCTGCTCGAGCAGTACGATCGGTGCAGCCCGTGGGCCGACGGCCTGGTGGCTCAGCAGTGGATCGAGGGGGGCGACGGCTCGCTGTACTCGTGCAACTGCTACTTCGACCGAGAAGGCCGCCCGCTCGTTTCGTTCGTGGCCCGCAAGCTCCGGCAGTGGCCCCCGGAGGCGGGGTCGAGCTGCCTCGGTGAGGAGGTCCGAAACGATGTCGTGCTCGAGACGACGCTCGCCCTCTTCGAGAGCGTCGGCTATCGGGGTCTGGGCTACGTGGAGATCAAGAGAGACACCCGCACGGGGGCGCACTACATCATCGAAGCCAACGTGGGGCGCCCGACCGGTCGCTCCGCGATCGCGGAGGCGGGGGGCGTGCCGCTGCTGTACACCGCGTACTGCGACGCGATGGGATTGCCGCTGCCGGCGGACCGGACGCAGCGCTACTCCGGGGCCAAGTGGATCGACCTCCGCCACGACTTCCAGTCCGCGCTCTGGTACTGGCGTCGCGGTCGCCTGACGCTCCCGGAGTGGGCTTCGTCGCTGCGTGGTCGCAAGGCCTACGCGGTGTTGTCCCTCCGCGATCCGGCCCCGTTCGTGTTCGACCTCCTACGCGCCGTCGCGATGGCGGCCGGGCGCGTCCGCGGCCTCCTCCTCCGTTCGTGACCCGGAGGCCCTCATGACGCCGCAATGGTCTTCGGTAGTGCTCGGCAGACCCACAGCGCCCGCCGCCGCCGGGGCGCTGAACGCGGCGCTCTTCGTCATCTGGGGCAACGGCCGGCACGCGGGCGATCGCATCTTGGCCGACCTCGAAGACCGGTTCGAGGTACTCGGGCTCTCCGAGGTCTCGTGGAGCCCCGGCCGGGTGATGGAGAACTTCCGGCGCTTCTACTCCGACCTTCCCGTGCGGGGGGTCTACCATACCCACGCGAAGGGCCGGGGGCCGTTTCTGGCGGCGCTCGTGGTCGATCCTCGGCCCGACGTCGCGGAGCGATCGACGTCGCGGGGCCCACGCGTGGTCAACGGGCGCTTCCTCGACGCCAAGACCCAATACCGTGGCTGGGCCGGCCAGCTGACGATTCATTGCACCGAGACGCCGTTCGAGACCGAACGCGACCTCACGATGCTCTTCGGCCTGGGCCCGCGGCGCTTCGAGACAATGCCTGCGCGAGGAGAAATCCCGAGGATCCAGAGGGATCTGACCGGTGCCGGCGGATGGTCGTCGGAGCGAGAGCTGTTCGAGATTCTCAACCGCTCCGTTCGCTACGTCCTGACGGGCGCGCCGGGCCTCGGCCCGGACGACGGTGCCCTGGACTCACCGTACGTCCAGCTCCTCACGGACGACTATCTGACGCTCCACGCCGTGCTCAACGGCCGACCGAGTCTTCCCTGGCCACACGGCGGGGCGTTTCGGGTCCGGGTCGCCGACCGACCGATGGAGGTGCGCGTGCGCTTCGTCGGAGATGGCTTCTACGACGTGTCGTGGGCGCGCCATCTCCTCGACGCCCGCTTTCTCGACGAGTCCGGGCGATACCGGGTTCCGCCCGAAGAGGACTTCAGAACGCTCGTCTACGACCTTCAATCGCGCGGCGTACGGGCCGGCGGAGCCGACCCCGGGTGGCTGGGGGGACTGGCGCGTGACCTCGAGGTCGAGGAGTGGCCGGCGGACGCGACCGTTCCCTCCGATCTGGTCGCGCCTCTGGTCGACCGATGGCTCGCGGAGCGGGGTGCGCAAGCGCCCGAGCCGCTCGACCCATCTGTTTCGCCTTCGGGACGCATGTCCCGATGGCTTCACCGGGCTCGCCACGCCGCCCGCTGCCAGGCCTCGCTCGCCCGTGATCGAATCCTCTTCCACTTCCCGGGGATCCGGCGGATGAAGTCGTTCAAACCGGGCAGGGCGGTGGGCGCGGCTCGCGCTGCGCTGGGCCACCCACGGTTCTTCTTCGTTCGGCGCGCGGTGCTTCTGGGGCGGGGGCTCCTCTTCCTCGGCCGCCGATACCGCTGCCCGCTCTGTGGCTGGTCGCTGCGCGGCTTCGTGGGACAGTGGGGCCTCCTGTCGTCGAACCACGACGGCTTTTGCCCGCGGTGCAACTCGAAAGCACGCCACCGGCGCCTCTGGTTGTACCTGCAGGAGCACACGGAGCTGCCGACGGCGGAGTTGGAGCTCCTCGAGATCGCCCCGTGGTGGGCGTTGTTCCGCCGACTTCGACGGGCCCCGAACGTCAGCTTCACGGGCCTCGACATCGAGCGCCGCGGCCCTCACGTCACGGTCGTCGGAGATGCAGCCGACATGCCGCTGGAGTCGGACTCCTTCGACGCGGTCCTGTGCATTCATACCCTGGAGCACATCGGAGACGATCGTGCGGCGATGCGTGAGCTCCACCGGGTGCTGAAGCCGGGCGGGTGGGCGGTCGTCAGCGTCCCCCTCCGCCTGGACGGCACCACGTACGAGGATCCGAGCATCACGGACCCCGAGGACCGCCTCCGGGCGTTCGGCGAGCGGAGTCACGTCCGACTCTACGGACCGGACCTCGCCGATCGTCTGCGCGATGTGGGCTTCACGGTCGGAGTGGACTGGGCGGATCGCATTCCCCTGGAGACGCGCCGGCGGTTCGGCCTCCGCGACGACGAGAATCTCTTTTTCTGTCGGAAGGGCGCCCGCGCAACGTAGGCGCTCGTCGCCGAGTGGCAGGGTGGGCGCACGCCCACAACGCACCAACGGCACGTGTCTTGCTTCCTTCCCGGGCACTCGTCGGATGCCCCCACCGAGGAGCCACGTCCACCGTGTTCGCCGTCGTGTGTCCCTCGTGTCTGCAGGGGCGGCGCGAACCGCATGTCGACCAGGAGGCATGCCGTGCCGAGGCCAAAGGCATTCCGTTCGATTGGCTCACCCCCCACCCTCGAACCACGAGTCGTAACCGCCAGCCGGTCGTTGCCCTCGCCCCGCACGGCGGGGCGGTGGGCCGGTTTCCGCAGTGGGCGTGGGCGAGCGAGGCTCACCCGTGTGTGCATGGGCCTCGCCACGGCTCTCCTGGGAGGCTGCGCGGGTAGCGACAGCGGCTTGGTCGCCCCGACCGACGACGAGACGCCGACCCAGATCTCGATCCTCGCCTCGGACCTGCCGGAAGATGGCACGCTCGTCGTCGGCGAATCGCTCCTCCTCACGGCCGAGCTGAGGGATGGGCGCGGGCGGATGATCAACGGGAAGAGCGTGAAGTGGTCGACGTCCGATCCCACCGTCGCGACCGTCGACAACAAGGGACAGATGACCGGGGTGGCTGCCGGTCGGGCGACGATCGAGGCCTCGCACCGCGACCTCTCGACCACGCTGGACATCGTGGTGCACGATCTCTCGTCACTCGAGCTCGAGCCGGCGGAGGTGGCGCTGGTCGTGGGCGATACCCTCGAGCTCACCGTGGTGGCGAGAGCAGCGGACGGTGGTCTGCGAGACGGGAGCCTCTTGAGCTGGACGTCCTCGGACCCGACCGTCGCAACGGTCGAGGCCGGTACGGTGATCGCACGCGGAGAGGGCTCCGCCATCGTCGCGGTCGAGGCGGGGGAGTTGCGTGCCGAGAGCCGCGTGGGAGTCGAACCCGGCGACGCGGGCGATCCCGGTGGTGGCGGAGATCCGCCGGGCCCGGCGCCCGCGCCCTCGGTGAAGTTCTACGTGAGCGCGTCGAGCAGCTTCGATGAGTGGACGCGCGCTCCGACGGCCGAGCAGCAGGAGTGGATGCGGGACCACTACTTCCGGATGCGCACGAGCAGCC
>JBDHDM010000125.1:0-10411 GCA_039591515.1 Gemmatimonadota bacterium
GCGGAGCTCGCGACGCTACGGACGTTGCGCGACGTGGCGGACAAGCTGTCGGCCGGGAGTCCCGTTGCTGCCCCGTCGTCGCCGGCCTCGTCGGCTCCGCCCGAGGCTCCAGCTCATGCCGTGGCCGTGCAGGCCGAGGCGGCTGAGCCGACGGTCGCCGCGTTGTCCCCCGGAGCAGGTGATGTTGGTGACGTGGACGTGACGGCGCTGGCTTTGGAGGTCGTCGCGGAGAAGACGGGGTATCCGGTCGAGATGCTGGATCTCGACATGGAGATGGAGGCGGGTCTGGGGATCGACTCGATCAAGCAGGTGGAGATCCTGTCGGAGCTCCAGGAACGTCTTCCCGGCATGCCGGAGATCGAGCCGGCGGAGCTCGCGACGCTGCGGACGCTGCGCGACGTGGCCGACAAGCTGTCGGGCGGCGTCCCGTCGGCGGACGAAGCCGCACCTCTCTTGCCGGACGCGAACGTCCAGCCGGTCGCGCCGGAGCCCGCCGCGACCGTCGCCGAGACGGTCATCGGGATGGAGGTCGAGGTTGCTGCCGATACACCTGTGTCCGCCTTCGTGCCGCATATCGTGCCCGAGCTACGTCCCGGGCTCGGACTCTCCGGGCTTGGTGAGGGTGTGACGGTCGAGATCACGAACGATCATCCGGAGCTCGCGGGCGCGCTCGCCGAGGGCCTCGTGGCGCGGGGTGTTGCGGCGACCGTCGTCGAGACCCCGTCGTCGTCCGCGCGAGCGGTCATTTGCCTGGCGGGACTCGCCGAAGGCAAGCCCGGTCCGGCGACTGCGCTCGCGGTGCACCAGCGGGCGATTCAGGCGGCGCGAATGGTGGCACAGCACCCCGAGCCGTCGGAGCGCTTTTTCGTGACGATCCAATCCACGGGCGGCGATTTCGGGCTCGAGGGAGATCCCGGTGACGGGGCGTGGACCGCCGGAGTCGCCGGTGTGGTGAAAACCGCGGCACGCGAGTGGCCGGGTGCGTCTCTCAAGGCGATCGATGTGGCGGACCCGTCCACGGCCGCCGACGAGATTCTGGAGGAGGTCTTCCAGGGTGGACCGGTCCTCGAGGTCGGGATTGCGGCGGACGGGACACGGTCGGTCGTTCAGATCGAGACCCTCGTCACGGGGCGGAGCGAGGGGGCGGCGTTGGAGCCCGGATCGGTCATCGTCGTTTCGGGAGGGGCCCGCGGAGTGACGGCGAGCTCCGTTGCGAAGCTCGCCGAGGCTTGGGGCCTTCGCCTCGCCCTTTTGGGGCGCTCGGAGCTGGCGGAGTGGCCTGTTGGAGTGCCGCTCACCACCGATTCCGTGAAGATCACGGGCGCGCTCGCGGCGGCTGCGAAGGAGCGGGGTGACACCGTGGACCTGGCAGGCCTCCAGAAGCAGGCGGCGGCGCTGGCGGCGAGCGCGGAAGTACGCATGTCCCTCGCGGATCTGGACGCCCGTGGGATCGAGAGTCTCTACCTCAGTGCCGACGTCACCGACGCGAGTCAGGTCCGGCGTGCGCTGGACCACGTCCGGCAGAAGTGGGGCTCCATCGACGGCATCGTGCACGGCGCCGGCGTGCTGCGCGACAAGGCGATCGCGGAGATGACGCCAGATCGGGTCGCGGACGTTTTCGGACCCAAGGTCACCGGTTTCGCGGTTCTCCTGGAGGCGACGAAGGAGGACCCGATTCAACTGATCGCGGTCTTCTCGTCGATCGCGGCGCGAGCCGGCAACGCTGGCCAGTCGGCGTACTCGGCGGCCAACGAGGTCCTGAACAAGGTGGCGGCCGCGGAGGCACAACGAAGGGGCGAGTGGTGTCGGGTCCGTTCGTACAACTGGGGCCCCTGGGCCGGCGGGATGGTCGACGCGGGCCTGGCCGCCCACTTCGAGAAGCAAGGGATCGCCCTCCTCGACGTCGATGTGGGCGCTCGCTTCTTCGTGGAGGAGCTCGGTGTCGGCGGCGCTGGCGTGGAGCGGGTCGTGCTCGCTGCTCCTTCGTTCCCGGCTGGGACGCACAACCTCACCTTCGCGAAGCCGTTCGCGTCGGACGAGCATGAGGAGGAGGGGTCTGCCTGGGCACTCGCTCCCGGGCTGGTGGCGGACTTCGCGCTCCGCGTCGGCCAAGCGCTCAGGCCGGTGCGTACCATGAAGACCTACTTGGAGGATTTCGTCATCGGGATGCGGGGTGGCGAGGCGGCCGCTGCCGGTGGCGGCAACACGGTCGAGGTGCATCCGATCGTGGCAGCGATCCCCGGTTATCGACTCATCTTCCGCGATGCGGAGGGCAACGCGCGGCACGAGACACGGATTCGGTACGACGAGAGCGGCGGAACCCCGCCGCCTTCGATGCCATCCGGCGGGCTCGAGCCGTGGCCGTTCGGAGCCGAGGCCGCCTACGAGACGGTGCTCGGCACGGCGAGCACGCGACGCTCGATCGTCGACCTCGAGGGTGTCTCCGAGGAGGGAGGCATGGCGCTGCTGCGGAGCGGATCGAGCGGAGGCTGGCCGATGGGCTTCGCGAAAGGCTTCGATCCGACCGCGTTCGAGGGTCTCCTCCATCTCGCTGAGCTGTGGACGCACCACAAGGCCGGCGCGATGCAGAGGCTGCAGAGCATGGGGACGCTGGTGGTTCACCGGCTCGAGACGATCCCCGAACGGCTGCGCTCCGCGTTCCGCGCGCGGCGGACCGAGCGGGGCACCCTGTTCGACTTCGTGCTCGCGACGGAGGAGGGTGACCTGGTTGCAGAGCTTCGCGAAGTGAAATTCGACGGCCAGGGCGCCTGATCGATCGGTCTGGACGGAGTCGCAGGTGAGTAGCTTCGAGCCTATTGCCGTCGTCGGACGTGCATGCGTCTTGCCGGGCGCCCTCGATCCCGAGGCGCTCTTCGACGCAGTGCGTCACGGCCGGGTGTTGATCGACGAGGCTCCCGAGAATGCTTGGGGACTCGATTCCCGGCGCCTGCTCGCCGCCAAGTCGCCGGGGCCGGGCGCCGAGTACGTCGTCAGCAATCGGGGCGGGTACGTTCGCGACTTCGAGAGCGTCTTCGATCCGGATACGTTCGCCGAGCGGGTCGAGCGTCCGGATCTGCTCGATCCCCTGACGCAGTGGCTTCTCCACTGTACCCGAACGGCCTTGGCCGAGGCGGGCGTGGAGGTGGCCCCGCCCCGCACGGGCCTGGTGATCGGGAATCTGAGCTACCCGACGGTCGAGCACACTCGCTTCGTCGAAGACTTCTGGCTCGGGGAGGGCCCGAACGCCCCGAAGCCGGGCCTGGTGGGAAAGACGTCCGACCCGAGGAATCGATTCTCGTCGGGCGGTCCGGTGCACCTGGTCGCCCGCGCGTTCGGGCTCGATGGCGACGTGTTCGCCCTCGACGCCGCATGTGCCTCGTCGCTCTACGCGCTCGAGATCGCGTGTCGGAGGCTGCAGGACCACGAGGCCGACTTGATGCTCGCGGGCGGCGTCGCGCGTGCGGACCCGCTCTTCATCCACTTGGGCTTCACCGCGCTGCAAGCGTTGAGCCCTAGCGGACGCTCCCGCCCCCTGCACAAGGGTGCGGACGGACTGCTCCCGGCGGAGGGGGCGGGGCTGGTCGCGCTCAAGCGCCTCGAGCAGGCCGTACAGGACGGGGATCGGATCTTCGGGGTGCTGCGCGGCATCGGCCTCTCCAACGATGGTCGACAGAGCGGCTTCCTCGCGCCCGCCGTCGAGGGCCAGCTCCGTGCGATGGAAGCCGCCTACGCTCGCGCCGGCCTCTCGCCGAATGACATCGACTTCATCGAGTGCCACGCGACCGGGACGCCGCGGGGCGATTCGGTGGAGCTCGAGTCACTGGCGAGGCTGTTCGGTGACGGCCCGAAGCCGGTGATCGGTTCCTTGAAGGCGAACATCGGGCATCCGATCACCGCGTCGGGTGTCGCGAGCCTTCTGAAGGTCCTGTGCGCCTTCGAAGAGGGTGTGTTGCCTCCCACGCCGTGCGACGATCCGCTGGATGCGATCGACGAGCTCGGTTTCCGACTCCTGAGGGAAGCCGAGCCGTGGCCCTCTGAGGGACCGCGGCGTGCCGCGATCTCCAACTTCGGCTTCGGCGGCAACAACGCCCACCTGATCGTCGAGGAGTGGCGAGGCGAGGTTCCCGAGGTCGCGCCAGCGGACGTCGACCCCGCCGAGCGTCGCGCCCAACCCATCGCGATCGCCTCGATGGGGGTCATCGCAGGCGAGACGGTCGGGCTGCACGGGTTCGTGCAGCGCCTGGTGAAGCCGGTCGGAGCGGAGTCCACCCGCACGGCGGAGATTGCCCTCCCAATGGACAGGCTGGGGTTCCCGCCCAACGATCTGCAGGAGAGCCTCGCCCAGCAGACGTCGATTCTCGCGGTGGTGGAGGAGGCGCTGCGTGGTGTCGACCACGTCGATCCGGAGCGCACGGGCGTGTACATCGGCATGTGCGTCGACCCGGAGGCGGCCCGCCACGGGCTGCGCGTGCGCCTGAGAGAGCTCGTCTCCTCGGATGTCGACATGTCCGGCTGGCGCGAGGCCAACGGCGCCTCGGCGCGGCATCTCACGGCCGCCGGTGTCATCGGATGTATGCCCAACATCCCGGCCAACCGTGTCCATGCGCAGCGTGACTGGCGTGCCCCGGGCTTCACGGTCGCGGGCGAGGAGCTCTCTGGGCTCGAGGCACTGAAGCTGGCGAGCCGCGCGCTCCAAGCCGGGGAGATCGACGCCGCGATCGTCGGAGCGTCGGACTTCTCACACGAAGCGGCGCACCGGGCGGCGGCGAGGGCGGTGCTACCCGACGACCGCCAGCGTCCCGGGGACGCCGCCGTTGCGCTCCTGCTCATGCGCGAAGCCGACGCGGTCGAGAGAGGGGTGCCCATCGTGGCGTCGGTCACCGAGGCGCTCGGAGCTCCCGAGGCCGGTCCGATCGACCTCGACCTGGTGCCGGGATCCGGAGAGAGCGAGGTCACTTCACGATTCGGTCACGCTCATGGGGCCTCGGGGCTCCTTCACGTGGCGGCCGGTGCGATCTCGGCTCACCTCGGGGTGGCGATTGACGGGCAGGGGGCCTGGCCTGCGCCGCGCAGACAGGACGCCGCCCATTCGCGTGTCGCGGTCGAGTCGTTCTCGGGCCTCCGATCCACGGTCGAGCTCCGGTCTCCGGAGCGAACGATGTCGGCGATCAGCCCCGTTCCGGCTCCGACCGCACGGTTCTTCGCGGCCGAAAGCACGACCGGGCTCGCCGAGGCGCTGGAGTCTGGTGCCGAGAGCTTCGAGGGGAGCGTCCGGCTCGCGATCGTCGGACGCACCGACGACGAGCTTGAAGAGCGATCTGCGTGGGCGGCGGCAGAGCTGCGCGCGGATCGGCCGGTCAAGGCGCCTGGGGTCTTCTTCGGCGAAGGAACGCCGGAGGGTGAAATCGCCTTCTGCTACACCGGTGCCGCCGCGGCATACCCAGGCGCGGCCCGGGATCTTCTGCTGGCTTTCCCACGCATCGGCCACAATCTCTCCGTCCGCTTCGCGGGGACGCCGAAGCTGGCGGCGGATCTGTACGGGGCGGACATCACCTCGTTCTCTCCTGCGACCCAGCTCACCGGCTCCTCCTTCGTGTGCCAGGCTCATACCGAGCTGACGCGCAGCATCCTCGGCATCGAGCCGCAGGTCTCGCTGGGACTTTCGTCGGGCGAGACGAACTCACTCATGGCCTTCGGCGTGTGGCACGATCTGGACTCGATGCTCGAGGAGATCGACGACTCCGAGATGTACGTGAGTCAGCTCACCGCCGAGTGCCGGGCCGCAGCCGAGTATTGGGGGCTGCCCGAGGGCGAGCTCCCGCAGTGGCGGAACTATCGTATCGCGGCACCGCTCGAGACCGTCGAAGCGGCCATGGCCGGTGAGGATCGGGTGTACGTGACCGTGATCCACCACTACGAAGACATCGTCATCGGCGGTGACGCCGACGGATGTGCCCGCGTCGTGGATAAGGTGGGACGGAATCGGGCCATCAACCTCGGCCTCGACATGGTCGTGCACTGTGCGCCGCTGGCGCCGTTCGAGAAGACCTGGCATCGGATCCACACACGCGACACGCGGGCCGTTCCCGACGTGCGCTTCTACACCAACGCGGGGAACCGCGCCTACGTACCGACGCGGGAGGCCGCGGCGGACGCGATCACGCAGCAGGCGATTGATCCGGTCGACTTCCCCAAGACGGTCGAGCAGGCGTACGCGGACGGCGTACGCGTGTTCATCGAGCACGGCCCGCGAGCGATCGTCACGGGGGCCATCGGACGCATCCTCGAGGGGCGGGATCACACCGCGGTCGCGCTCGATCCGCACGAGGGGGCGGGTCTGGAGGCGCTGACCCGATCCTTGGCGCGACTGTGGGCTCTCGGTGTTCCGATGGACCTCGACGAGTACACGGCGCGATTGGAAGCGCTTCGCGAAGGTGCCGAGACACCGCACACGTCCGGCCGACCCACCCTCGTGCTACCGGCGCATTCGCCCGACGTGGTCTGGCCGCCAGAGGCTTCGATGACCACCCCTGAGACGAAGGATAGGGGGATAGACGAAATGAGCGACACCATGACTCCGCCCCCGGCGTCCGGCTTCGGCTACGACGTGGCGGGACACTTCACCCGCCCGCCGGAGGTCACCCCTCCTGCTACGGTTTCCGCGGCTCCCACCGCTACGCCCCGCCCGGCGACACCCGCGGTGCCGATGCCGGCCGGTAGCGGCACGACACTGGAGTACGAGCTGTTCCGGCAGGTCGCGGCAGCGCATGCGGATTTCCTACGACATCAAAAGGAGGCGCACGACCGTTTCCTGGCACTGGGCTTGGGGACCGGGGCCGTGGCGACCCCCGCGACCCGGGGGTCCACCGCTCCCCCGGCTCCACCGGTTGCGCCGTCGATCGGGGCCGGGGTGCCCACCCCAGCGTCCATTCCGCAACTTCCCGTCACACCCTCGCCGGTGCCGCCCGCCGCTCCGCCTGCGGCCGCTCCGACCATGGCCCCCGTCCCACCGCCCCCGGGAGATCGGGCTGCTCGAGAGCCAGATCTGCGGGTCGTCGTGGAAGCCACCGCCGGCTCCGTGGCCGCGACGGGTACGACCGCGCCGCCCGCAACGGGTGTCGGCGCGAAGAAGGCGGATGGCCCCCCGTCGCCCGTGATCCCCATCCACCCGCCGATCGACCGTGACGCGATGCCGGACACGGTCTTCCTGAACAGAGAGCAGCTCGAGGTGCACGCGGGCGGGAAGATCTCGCAGATCTTCGGCGAGCTGTTCGCGCAGCAGGACGACTACGCCTTGCAGGTGCGGCTGCCGGAACCACCCCTCCTCTTCGCAGCGCGCGCGCTCACCACCGAGGGCGAGCCGGGCGGCATGAAGAAGGGCCGTGTCGTCACCGAGACCGACGTCGAGGCTGACACCTGGTATCTGCACGCCGGCAGGATGGTCCCGGGTGTGGTGATCGAGTCGGGTCAGGCCGACCTGTTGCTGATCTCCTGGCTCGGCGCCGACTTCTTGAACAAGGGAGATCGTGCGTACCGGCTCCTCGGGTGTGATCTGACGTTCTATGGGGAGCTTCCGAAGCCCGGCGAGACGCTGACCTACGACATCTACGTCGACGGCCACGCGAAGACCGGCGATGTCCGACTCTTCTTCTTCCACTACGACTGCTACATCGGCGATCGCTTGCTGATCTCGGTACGCAACGGGCAAGCCGGCTTCTTCACGGAGGAGGAGTTGGCAGGCTCGGGCGGCGTGCTCTGGGACGCGGAAGAAGACGACCCCGATCCCGATGCGCGTCTCGACCCTGCCCCGCAGCCGTCGACGAAGCGGTCATTCTCGGAGGACGAAGTGCAGGCGTGGATCGACGGGGACGCGTACGCGTGCTTCGGCGACGGCTTCGAGATGACCTGCCCCCACACCCGGACGCCGAACATCCCGGGCGGCCGCATGAACCTCATCGACCACGTCCCGGAGTTCGACCCGAAGGGGGGTCCCTGGGGACGCGGCTACCTGCGCGGCGAAGCGCACGTCCCGGTCGATGCCTGGTTCTACGATGGGCACTTCCTCAACGATCCGTGCATGCCGGGCACGCTCATGGCGGATGCGGCCACGCAGGCGATGTCGTTTCTGATGGCCGCGATGGGCTTCTCGCTCGCCCGGGACGGATGGCGATTCGAGCCGGTTCCGGGCCAGGTCGCGCGCTTCCTCTGCCGAGGCCAGGTGATCCCGGACGGACCGCACACACTCGAGTACGAGGTCTTCGTCGAAGAGGTGATCGACGGCGATCTGCCCGAGGTCTACGCCTCCCTCCTCTGCAAGAGCGACGACTTCAAGGTCTTCCAGTGCCGCCGCTTCGGGCTTCGTCTGGTGCCGGACTACCCTCTCACCACGAAACGCGAGTTCCTCGACGACGCCGATCCGATCCGTTACGTCGGTCCCGGCGACTCGGACGTGCGTGGCGACTACGAGGCGATGCTCTCGTGCGCGTGGGGCAGGCCGAGCGACGCGTTCGGCAAGATGTTCACGAAGTACGACGGGGCCACGAAGTGCCCCCGCCTCCCGGGGCCGCCGTACCACTTCGTCAGCAGTGTGGTCTCGGTGGACGTGGCTCCGGGGTCGGCTCCGAACGAAGGAACGCTCGTATCCACGCTCGATGTGGAACCGGATGCGTGGTACTTCGAGGAGGGGCAGGGACACATGCCCTTCGCCGTGGTGGTCGAGGCGCTGCTTCAGCCGTGCGGCTGGTTCGCCTCGTACTGCAACTTCTTCGCCGACACGGAGGGGGACGTCGCCTTCCGCAACCTCGACGGCGAGAACTGCATCCTGCATCGCCCGATCACACCCGACGTGGGCACGCTCACGTTGACGACGAAGCTCACGCGCTTCGCGAAGGCGGGGGGCACGAGCATCGTCTTCTTCGACGTGGAATGCGCGGATGCGGAGGGCCCCGTCATGACCCTCACCACGGACTTCGGCTTCTTCAGCCCGAAGATCCTCGAGGAACAGCGTGGCTTGCCTACGACGGACGAGATGCGGGCCCGTCGGGACGAGCCCTCGGCGGTGCCCGAGATCGCGCTCCTCGAGGGTGGTGGGGAGTTGGCGCACCTTCCGGGGATGGCGAGCGGCAAGATGCGCATGCTCGACAAGATCACCGGCTTCTGGGCGGACGGAGGCGAGTCCGGGCTCGGCCGTATCCGCACCTGGCAACGGATCCACTACGACGCGTGGTATTTCAAGGCGCACTTCTACGAGGACCCCGTGCAGCCGGGCTCGCTCGGGCTCGAGGCGCTCATCCAATCGGCGCGTGCCCTGGTGCACATGAAGGGTTGGCTCGACGGGATCGAGAACCCGGTCTGGGAGCACCCGATCGTCGGCTTCCCACTGGCGTGGAAGTACCGGGGCCAGGTCGTGCCGAAGCGTGAAGAGGTGGTCACGGAGGTCGAGGCGCTCAAGGTCGAAGTCGTCGAGGGCGAGTCGGTCACCGTGGAGGTCTTCGGCACCCAATGGGTCGACGGCCTCCGCATCTACGAGGTGCCGTCCTTCGCGGTCCGGGTCCGCGCAGGCCGGGAGTGACCTCTCCGATTCGAAAGGCGACGTCCCGGACGGCCGATGTCTGGCTCATCGACGTCGACGATCCGCACTTCCTGGAAGCGGCCGGGTCCTCCTTGGCGGGCCCGGACGATCACGCTCGGGCCTTGGCGCTTTCGGACGCGGATGCAGGAAGACGCCTGCTCGCACGGCAGGCGACGCTGCGACTGATCCTCGCCCGGTACGTGGAGCCGGGACCGGCGGAGCTCCGCATCGTCACGGCTCCGGGTGGCAAGCCGGTGCTGCTGACCGGGCCGGCGTTCTCGGTTGCCCACTCGGGCTCACTCCTGGCAGTCGCCGTGAGCGGCACGTCGAGCGTCGGGGTGGACATCGAGCACCGTAGGCCGGTCACACGAGCGCAGGCCATCGCGGACCGGTGGTTCGGCGAGGGCGAAGCCCGCGCGCTGGCGGCGGCCCCCGACGGTACTCGGGACGATGTCTTTCTTCAGCTTTGGACGGCCAAGGAGGCGCTCGCGAAGCGTCACGGCGCAGGGCTGCGGCTGATGAAGGGACGGGGCACGCACGTGGGCGAGGCGCTGGACGTCGCGGCTTCGTTGTCCGATGCGAGCCTGGCATACTTCGACGCGGGGGCCGAGTACGTCGCCGCGCTCGCGCTCAACGGCCCCATCGAGCACGTGGACGTCCTGACTCCATCGGAGGAGCTGTGGACCATCTAGTCTTCGCCGCGCCCGATCTCGACGAGGGCGTCCGGTACGTCGAAGAGCTACTCGGGGTCACCATGGAGCCCGGCGGGACGCACGAGGGCTTCGGTACGAGGAACCGGCTTCTCGGTCTCGGTGAGCACTGCTATCTGGAGGTGGTGAG
>JBDHDM010000126.1:0-10400 GCA_039591515.1 Gemmatimonadota bacterium
CATGGGGCTCCTGGGCACGATCGCGGTGGCGAGCCAGCAAGTCGCACTCCAGCTGGCGGCGCTCACCTTCATGATCCCCGTCGGGGTCGCGCAGGCCACCGGCGTCGTCGTGGGTCAGGCGGTGGGCCGAGACGACCCGGCCGGGGCCCGCCGTTCTGTCGGGGCGGGTGTGGCGACCGTGACGGGGTTCATGACCTTCACGGCGGCGATGTTCCTGACCCTACCCGCGCCGCTGGCGCGCCTGTTCAGCAACGATCCGACCGTGGTGGCTGCTGCTGCGACGCTGCTGCCGATCGCCGGGGTATTCCAGGTCTTCGATGGCCTACAGGTCGCCGGAGCGGGTGCGCTTCGTGGGATCGGGGACACGCGGGTCCCGATGATCCTGAATCTGGTCGGGTTCTGGCTCATCGGGCTGCCCGTGAGCGTGGCCCTCGGCTTCGGGACCGGCCTGGGACCCCGCGGCGTGTGGTGGGGCCTGGCGATCGGGATCGGGGTGGTCGGGATCTTGCTGATGCACCGGATTCGTCGGCGCTTCGGCCGGGAGCTCCGACGTCTCGTGATCGATGCGGATCACGGCTAGCTTCCTCGCTCCCCTCTCCAGCGGCGCCGATGGGCTTTCACTTCCACCCCCTCAGAATCAGGGACGTCATCCTCGTCCGACCCGACAGGCATCTCGACGATCGGGGCTTCCTCAAGGAGGTCTATCGGCGGGAGACCTTCGTCGAGGCGGGGATCGATGCGCGCTTCGTGCAAGACAACCTCACGCGTTCCATCTACGGCGCGCTCAGGGGACTGCACTACCAGGTCCCGCCGGCGGCGCAGGGCAAGCTCGTGGGTGTGGTCCGGGGGCGGATCTACGACGTGGCCGTCGACCTTCGGCGAGGTGGGCCGACGTACGGCAAATGGGTGGCCCGCACGCTGGATACGGACGCGGGCGAGATGCTCTGGATCCCACCCGGCTTCGCCCACGGCTACTGCACGCTGTCGGAGACGGCCGACGTGTTCTACAAGCTGACGGCGCCCTACGATCGGAAGCTGTCGCGCGGCCTCCAGTGGAACGATCCGGCCCTGGGAATCCAGTGGCCGATTGCCGATCCCGTGCTCTCCAAGGCCGACGAGAAGCAGCCCTCGTTGGATCGGTGCGACAACCCCTTCCGGATCGGATGACGGCTCGGGAGCACCACCTCGAGGTGGCGCGCACCGCCCGATACTGGACGCTCGGCGACGCGACCGCGCCACGCGAGGTGTGGTACGTGCTGCACGGGTACAAGCAGCTCGCGCGCCGCTTCCTGCGACGCTTCGAGCCGGTCATGGATGCGTCCCGTCTCATCGTGGCCCCCGAGGCCCTCTCACGCTTCTACGTTTCCTCCGAGAGCGGTCGGCACGGGGCGAGCTCGATCGTGGGGGCCACGTGGATGACTCGCGAGGACCGGGCCCACGAGATCCGCGACTACGTGCGGTACCTCGACACGCTGTCGGAGGCCGTGGCGCCGTCGGCGCCGGTCGGACCCGGCTCGCCGGAGAAGGGGCGGCAAGGTGCTCCCTCGATCGTGGTGCTCGGTTTCTCTCAAGGAGTTGCGACCGCGGTGCGGTGGGTGGTCCGGGGCTCGGTGCGCCCCAAGCGGCTCATCCTCTGGGGTGATTACTCACCCCCCGATCTGGACTTGGAGCGGGCACGTGCTGCATTCGCAGGGATCGACCTGGTCGCGGTCCGGGGGAACCAGGATCCGGCACTGTCTTCTCGGCTCGCCGAGGAGGAGGCGGTTCGCCTTCACGCTGCGGGGATCGATCTGAGGACCGTACGATACGACGGAGGCCACGAGATCGACGCAGATACGCTCCTCGCCCTCGCCGGCGGCGACGCACCCTCCTAGCCGGCCGCTTCGACGCTCAGAACTCCCCGACGAAGGAGATCTCGGGAACGAGCTCGTGGCCGGTCTCGCGCTGCACGGTCTCGCGCGCGAGGTCGATGAGGTGGCGCACGTCCGAGGCGGTCGCGCCCCCGAGATTCACCACGATGTTCGCGTGCTTGTGGAAGATGCCCGCGCCCCCGTGGACGTGCCCCTTCAGGCCGCACTCGTCGATGAGCCGCCCGGCTCCGATCCCCTCGATCTTCTGGAAGATCGAGCCGGCGCAGGGGTAGAGCCACAGGTCGGGGTGGCGCTCGTCGCGCCATTCCAGGTTCTCGCGCATGACCCTGCGGAGCTCGGCGATCGGCGTCGACTCGAGACGGAACGTCGCGTTGAGCACGATGTCGTCCCGGTGGTGGAGCACGCTCTGGTCGTATCCGAACTGGAAGTAGTCCACGTCGACCGATCTGCGCTCACCGCCTTCGGAGAAGATCTCGGCCGATTCGAGGATCTCTTCGATGAAGACGGTACGCGCTCTCTCGGGAGCGGGAGAGAGAAAGTGGAGGTTCTGCCAGAGGGCACCGCCGACGGTGCTGGGTATCCCCACGAAGTGATGCAGACCGCCCAGCTCGTGAGCGACGGTCACGTCGATCAGGTCGGGGAAGGTCTCCACTCCGGCGCCCGCACGCACGAGGCCGCCTTCGAGGACGTCGATCCCTCCGATCTCGGAGCGGATCACGAGTCCGCGAAAGCCGCGGTCGCCCACGAGGATGTTCGCACCACGCCCGAGGAGGAACCACGGCAGTCCGGACTCCCGAGCTGCGCACACGGACGCGACGAGCTCATCGGCCGTTCGGGCCCGCACCAGATAGTCGGCTGGGCCGCCGATCCGGAACGTGGTGAGCGGTGCGAGCGTGACATCCCGCTCGACGCGTCCCGGCCCCAGCGTGCCCTCGAGTCGGGCGAGGATGTCGGGCGCGTGCGTCATGGACGCAAGATAGTCCTGGCGTCGGGGCCGTACTAGCTTGCCTCGCCCAAGAACCGATCCACCGAGGCCGCTGTATGTTCCCGCTCCGTGCGCTGTTGGTCCCCGCACTCTCCGTCGCCCTCGTCACGGGTTGCGGTGACGCGTTGTCCCAGGCGGTCGATCCGATCGTCTACGACATCTCGTTCGAGAATCGGGCTCACCACGAGGCGACCATCTCGGTGCACTTCCCCCGGGTTCCGGAGGGGCCTCTGGAGCTTCGGATGAGCCGGAGCTCGCCCGGTCGGTACGCCCTCCACGAGTTCGCCAAGAACGTCTATGGCGTGGAGGTGTCCGGCGCGGGCGGCCGCGCCGTCGAGGTGAGCCGGCCCGATCCGCATCAGTGGGACGTGCGTGGTCACGGAGGAGAGGTCACGGTTCGGTACACGCTGTACGGGGACCACGCCGACGGCACGTACACCGGGATCGACCGGACACACGCGCACCTGAACATGCCGGCCACGTTCCTCTGGGCGAGGGGTCTCGAGGACCGACCGATCGAGCTGCGCGTGGCCTCTCCGGAAGGGAGCGGCTGGAAGGTCGCCACGCAGCTCGCCCCGACGAACGATCCCTACCGGTTCACGGCGCCCGACCTCGCGTACTTCCTCGACTCTCCGACGGAGGTCTCGGACTTCTGGTTCCGCAGCTGGGACGTGGACGGCGAGTCGATTCGAGTCGCCCTTCATCACGCGGGGACGGAGGCGGAAGCGGAGCGGTACGCCGAGGCGGTCGCGGCGGTCGTGCAAGCGTCGCGCGACCTGTACGGAGAGCTCCCGGATTTCGACTTCGGCAGCTACACCTTTCTCGCCTGCTACCTCCCCTGGGTCGACGGCGACGGGATGGAGCACCGCAACTCGACGGTTCTGACCAGCACCGGCTCCCTCGCGGCGAACATGACCGGCGTTCTGGGCACCGTGGCACACGAGTTCTTCCACGCGTGGAGCGTCGAGCGGATCCGGCCGGCCACACTCGAGCCGTTCGACTTCGAGCGTGCGAACATGTCGCGGGAGCTCTGGTTCGCTGAAGGCTTCACGAGCTACTTCGACGACCTGATCCTGTGGCGCGCCGGCCTGATCACCGACGAAGGCTTCGCCGGCCGGATGGGCTCGATCGCGAATGCGGTGTCCAATGCGCGCGGTCGTGCCTACTTCTCGCCCGTCGAGATGAGCATGCAGGCGCCGTTCGTCGACGCGGCCACCTCCGTGGATCCGACCAACCGCCTCAACACCTTCCTCTCGTATTACACCTGGGGCTCCGGAATCGGCATGGCGCTCGACCTCGAGCTCAGGACCCGCTTCGAGGGGCTCACGGCGGACCACCTGATGCGCGAGATGTGGGCGGAACATGGAGCCGCCGAGGTTCCCTACACGGTGGACGATGTCGAGGCAGCGCTCGCTCGGGTCAGCGGGGACAGCGACTTCGCCGCCGATTTCTTCGCGCGCTTCGTGCGGGGGACCGAGGCGCCGCCGTTCGAGCAGCTTCTCTCGTCCGCGGGCATCGAGGTCGGCACGGCCAACCCGGGAGTGGCCTGGCTCGGTTCGGCTCCCATCCGGTTCTCGGACGGGGTCGCGCAGGTGCAGGGCACGCCTCGGGAGGGGACCTTCCTGTACCAGGCCGGGGTCGACCGCGGAGACCGGATCGTGTCGATCGACGGCCACTCACCGACCGATCGCGCGGCGCTGGATGCCATCGTCGCCGAGCTCGAACCGGGGGCAGTCGTGGAGATCCGGTACGAGAGCCGCGGCGGAGCCCAGGAGGCGACGGTCACCGTCGGCGAGGACCCGACGCTCGTCGGGCGCTGGACGCCGGACAGCCTCGCGACCGAGGCCCAGGTCGAGTTCCGACGTGCCTGGATGACCCCGCCGGGAGCCTGATCCCGCGCAGCCCCCGGCAATCCCGGCGGCGCCGAGCCCGCCCACGCGGTCGGGCGTCCGCGTCCGAACGCCCGCACCCGGCGACCCCGGGGGTCCGTTGAGCCGGGCCCGCACCGTTCCGGTGACTGTCCGTTCTTGGGACGGGCCGTCCCGAAGCCGGAAGAAGCCACGTCTAAGGTAATGAGTCAGAAGTACGCCGTAACTCGTTCCAGAGTAACTGGATATGGGCGTGAGAAACTTTTGGCACGCGTCTTCCGAAGGTAAGGGGGCACAAAGACCGATCGGCACCCGGCCGGAGGGGGAAGGGTGGCGAGGGGATGGGGTCGGTGATCAGCCCGCCGGCTCCGGTCGGGCCATCGGTCTTCCGGCAACGCCCGGATGCAGGGCATGGGGCGACCGGCGGTGTGTCGCGGTGATGGGAGGGGTGGCATGAAAGACAAGAGAGGTGAGAGACAGTTGATGAACGAGTGGAAGCGCGGGGTGGACCGGATTGCGTTGAGGGTGCTCACCGTCGGGCTGCTGTTGCTGGCGATTTCCGCGGGCTCGGTGCTCGGCCAGGTGGTGCCGGACGAGCTCACGTTGGAAGAGGCCATCGACCTGGCGAGGTTGAACAATCCCACGTTCCTGAGCACGCAGAACGATCAGCCCGCAGCCGACTGGCAGGTGCGCGAGTCGTACTCCCAATTCCTGCCGTCCGTCCGAGCGAGCGCCTTCGGGAGCTGGCAGGAGGCCGGCTCGCAGCGGTTCGGGACGATCGTCTTCGAGGACCAGGTCACGGATTGGGCCTTCTCGGGCTACAGCTTGAACTTCGGGATGACGATCGACGGCAACTCGATCTACGGTATCGGCAACGCGCGAGCGAACCGAAGCGCGGTCGAGGCCCGCATCGAGTCCGAGGAGTTCAACCTCGGCTCGCTGGTCAGCCTGCAGTACATGACCGTGCTCAGAGGACAGGACGGAGTGGACGTTGCTCAGCGCCAGCTGGATCGGGCTCAGCAGAATCTGCAGATCGTGCAGACCCGAGTCGTATCCGGCGCGGTGGCGGGGACGGACGGGAAGCAGGCCGAGGTCGACCTGGGCCGGGCCGAAGTGGTACTGATCCAGGCGCAGCGGGATCTGCGACAGGCTCGGTTCCGTCTCGCCGAGCAGCTCGGCGTCGAGCTCGGGCCGGACGTGAGACTCGCGAGTGAGTTCGAGGTGTTCGATCCGGGATTCGAGCTCGACGACCTGATGGTCTGGTCCATGGAGGAGCATCCATCGCTCCGGTCGTTCCGGGCCCAGGAGAGCGCCACGCGGGCAGCGGCTCGACAGGTGTCCACGGGGCAGTACCTTCCGTCGATCAACCTGTCCGCGTCGCTTCGTGGTCAGGCCCAGCAGGCGCTGAACGAGGAGTTCGTGGTCACGCAGGCGGAAAACCGAGCGGCGGGCCAGATGAGCAACTGTCAGTTCATGAACGCGGTGAACGGCGGCATCACCGGCGGGCTCCCCGGCTACGACAATCAGGACTGCAACCAGTTCATGTTGTCGGATGCACAGCGGCAGGCTGCACTGGACGCGAACCAGGCGTTCCCGTTCAACTTCACGACGATTCCGATGCAGGCGACGCTCCAGGTCTCGCTGCCGATCTTCACGGGCTTCACCCGCGAGCGGCAGGTGTCGCAGGCGAACAACCAGGCCGAAGACGCCGAGCACGCCCGCCGGGCCGAGGAGCTCCGGCTCCGGACCATGGTCACGAACGCCTGGGACAACCTCGAGTCTGGATACCGGGTGGTGCAGGCCGAAGAGCGGAACCGTACTCTAGCCGAGGAGCAACTGCTGCTACAACAGCGGCGCTATGCCCTCGGGGCGGCCAGCCTTCTCGAGCTCATGGACGCTCAGACGACGATGACCACGGCCGATCAGGGGTACCTGAACGCCGTGTACGAATTCCATTACAGCTTGGTCGTGCTGGAGGCCGCCGTAGGCCGGCCGCTGCGCGGGCAATAAGGGGACGAGGGGACGACCGTGGATATCATTCGGGACACCAAGCCGCAAAAGAAGCGCAAGAAGCTCCTCTGGAGCGTTGCCGGCGTCGGGCTACTCGCCCTCACCGTCTTCGTCCCTCGGCTCCTTCCGACGGCGGCGCCGACCGTCGACGGCGCGACCGTGTGGCGGGACACCGTCGAGTTCGGGACCATGATCCGACAGGTTCGGGGTCCGGGCACGCTCGTGCCTGAGCAGATGCGCTGGATCACGGCCGTGACCGCCGGTCGCATCGAGCAGATCCTCTCCCTACCGGGAACGGAGGTCGAGAGTGGCGCGCTCATCATGCGTATGAGCAATCCCGACGTCGACATGCAGCTCCTGCAGGCCCAGCAGCAGCTCTCGCAGGCTCGAGCAGCCCTCGCGCAGCTTCGGACCACGCTCCAGACGCAGGAGCTCACGCAGCGAGGCACGGTCGCGACCGTCCGAACGCAATACCTGGACGCCCGTCGCAACTACGAGACCAATCAACGCCTTTTCGACGAGAACCCGGACCTGGTGGCCAGGGCCGACCTCGAGCGCTCGAAGGAGCTCGTCGAGGAGCTCGAGCTGCGGCACGGGATGGAGGAGGATCGGTTGCGTGTGATGGAAGAGACGGCCGGAGACCAGCTGGACGCACAGGAGGAGCAGATCGAGCGCTTGGACGAGCTCGTGAGCTTCAATCGTGACCGGCTGCAGTCGATGCAGGTCACGGTCCCCAGCGGTGGCGTCCTGGCCCCTCTCGAGATTCCGCTCCAGGAGGGCCAGTGGGTCCAGTCCGGGCAGAACCTCTCACGGGTCGTCGTGCCGGGCCGCCTGAAGGCGGAGATCCGGATCACGCAGACGCAAGCCCAGGACATCGTGATCGGTCAGGTTGCGGCGATCGACACCCGTACCGACACGATCATGGGCACCGTCACGCGGATCGATCCGGCCGTACGCAACGGCACGGTGACGATCGACGTATCGCTGCCCGAGGAGCTACCACCCTCGGCGCGGCCGGACCTGAGCGTGGACGGCAACGTGATCATCGAGCGGCTCGACGAGGTGACATTCGTCGGACGCCCGACGTTCGGTCAGCCCAACCAGCGCGTGAGCATTTTCAAGCTCACGGAGGCGGGCGACTACGCCGAGCGGGTGACCGTGCAGCTCGGCGCGAGCTCGGTCAACGACATCCAGGTCCTCGAGGGCCTGGTCGAAGGAGACGTGGTCATCCTGTCGGACATGTCCCGTTGGGACGGATTCGATCGGGTCAAGATCAAGAACTAGAGACACCTTCGGCCTCGGGCCTCCGGGCCCGGACGTCGAGACTTACGGTGCCCGGGCGGAGATCCGGGCCCATTACTGCCAGGGAGGGGACGATGTCAGGAGAGCATCCTCTGATTCATCTGGAAGGTCTGAGCAAGGTCTTCTACACGGAGGAAGTGGAGACGCACGCGCTGTCGAACATCAACCTGTCGATCGAGACGGGCGAGTTCGTGTCGATCGCGGGTCCGTCGGGGTGCGGGAAGACGACGCTGTTGTCGATTCTGGGGCTGTTGGACAGCCCGACGGCGGGCCAGTACCTGCTGGACAACACGCCGGTGGAGAATCTGACGGCGAGTCAGCGGGCGAAGATCAGGAATCAGGCGATCGGGTTCATATTCCAGGCGTTCAACCTGATCGGTGACCTGACGGTGTACGAGAACGTGGAGTTGCCGCTGACGTATCGCGGGATGCCGGGAAGCGAGCGCAAGGAGCGTGTACAGGCGTCTCTGGAGCGAGTGGGTATGGCGCATCGGATGGGTCACTATCCGAGCCAGCTGAGCGGAGGTCAGCAGCAGCGTGTTGCGGTGGCGCGAGCGATCGTGGGCAAGCCGTTGATCCTGCTGGCGGACGAGCCGACGGGAAACCTGGACTCGAAGAACGGCAACGCGGTCATGGATCTGATGAAAGAGCTCCACAATGAAGGGGCGACGATCTGCATGGTGACGCACGATCCGCGCTATGCGCACATGGCCGACCGCAGCGTCCACCTCTTCGACGGCCAGGTCGTCAGCGAGGACGATGCGCGCAAGGCTCAGGAGCTCGAGCAGGCAGGCTTCGACGTCGCCACCTGAGCTCCGGGTGGGCGCCTGACGCGTCCAACCGGATGTAGGCGAGCACCTGTGGGATTCGGGGGTGGCGGCCGCGGCGCGGTGGCCACCCCCTCGTCGTTCCGGCGTGGGCCCGACGTGCGGCGCTCGATCGGGCGGTAGCGTGCCGAGTGGGGAGGAGGGGGCGTGACTGGACATATCCGGGCGGCCGCGAGAGCGCTGACGAGGGCTCCGGCATTCACCGTAGTGGCCGTGGTGACGCTCTCCGTCGGCGTTGCTGCGAACACGGCGGTTTTCGGTGTATTCCGGGCCATGGCTCTGCGACAGCTACCGTTCGAGCAGCCGGAGGAGCTCGTCTCGGTTGCCCTCGACCTGACCGGTCGTGACGGACCTGAACACGCCGGGCTGACCGCCGCCGATCTCCTCGATTTTCGGGCGGAGCCGGGGCTCTTCAGTGGTCTTGCGGGCTGGTCGACGCAGGAGGTGGCGCTGACCGGAGCCGGCGTCGCGTCGGTGATGGAGGTCGCGTCCGTGACGGAAGGCATGTTCGCTCGCGTGCTGCGGGCTCAACCGACGCTCGGCCGCTCTTTCGTTTCGGAGGAGCACCGCCCCGGGGCGTCCGCCACCGTTCTTCTGACGCACGCCCTGTGGATCGAGCGGCTCGCTGGCGACCCCGCGGTGCTCGGCAAGGCCCTCTTCCTGGACGGTGTGCCGCACACGATCGTCGGCGTCATGCCGCCCGACTTCCGTTCCCCGTTCGCGCCCTCCGCGCGCTTGTGGGCGGCGGCGAAGCCGATCGTCGAACGCTGTAGGGACTGCGCGACGTTTTCGGCGATCGGTCGCCTGGCGCCGGGCACGACGCTGGCTGTTGCCGACGATCGTGGTCGAGCCGTGGCCCAGCGCCGGAGTGAGGCCTACCCCGACACCGAGGCTGGGGTCAGTCCCACGATCGCGCCCCTCGGGGCGGAGCGGGGCAGGGTGCGTGCCGCCTTCCGCTTCCTTTTCGCTGCCACCGGACTCGCCTTGCTGGTCGCTTGTGCCAACGTCGCCACGCTGCTGCTGGCTCGCGGCAGGGGGCGTCGGACGGAGCTGCAGCTCCGCGCCGCAGTGGGTGCGCAGCGGGGCCACCTGATCCGGCATCTCGTGCTCGAGGCCGCGGTTCTGGCCGGGATCGGAAGCGCGATCGCCGTGCTCCTCGCCGCTTGGGGCACCGAGCTGTTCGTGGGCCTGGCCCCGGCCGGGGTGATTCCGGAGGCCGATCTCGGTGTCGATCGTCGGCTCCTCGCATTGCATGCCCTGCTCGCGCTGGGGGCCGTCTTCCTGTTCGGGGTGTTGCCATCGTTTCTGGCGACACGCCGGCTCGGAGGGGCTCCCGTGCGGCGGGCGCCCGGCCCGGGCTCGACTCCGTCCGCGACGTCGCTCGTCTCCTCCGGCCTGCTCACCGCGCAGATCGCGCTCGCGACGGCGCTGACGGTCGGCTTCATCGCGTCGGGGCGGGCGGTACGCGATTTGAGGGATGCGGATCTGGGCTTCGACCCGCACGGTGTGCTGGTCCTCGACCTGGAGGCGCCGGAGG
>JBDHDM010000127.1:0-17854 GCA_039591515.1 Gemmatimonadota bacterium
GCGGGCCAGACCGCCTATCAGAAGGGGCAGAACGTCGCACCGGCGTACGAGGGTTGGGTCGAGAACGACGACGGGACCTTCTCGATGGTCTTCGGCTACATGAACCGGAACTGGAGCGAGGAGCTCAACGTCCCGGTCGGTGAGGACAACTTTCTGTCGCCCGGGCCGGCCGATCAGGGTCAGCCGACCCACTTCCGGCCCCGCCGAAACCGATTCGTCTTCATGGTCACGCTACCCGCCGACTTCGGTGATCAGGAGGTGGTGTGGACACTGACCACCGCCGGCCAGACCGAGCGAGCCTACGGCACGCTCGACATCGATCAACGGATCGACGACATCGTGATCGCCTCCGAGACCGGAGCGCTGGGCATCGGCGCCAGCAACGCCGAGATTCGTGCGAACCGGCCCCCGGTGATCTCGGTCGAAGGGGGTAACGAATACCGGATTCTGGTCGGCCAGCCCCTGGACCTGGCCGTGCACATGGAGGACGACGGGCTCGAGGCCGCGCTCGAAGCGTGGAGGACCCGGCAGGAGCGCGCCGCTCAGGCGGCCGCCGAACGGGAGGGACCGCCCAGCCTCAGCTCCACGCAGCTCCGCCCGCCGACTCGGATCACCGTGAACAAGGTCGTCTGGCATCACGTCGCGTGGTTCCTCTACCGTGGCGAGGGTGACGGGAGCCCGTCCTTCGACCCTCCGCAGGTCAAGACGTGGGAAGACACACGGACCGGAGCGAACTCCCCCTGGGCGCCGCTGTGGCGCCGGACGCCGATTCCCGACGACGGGGTCTGGCGGACCACGGTGACCTTCGATCAGCCGGGGACCTACATCCTCCGTGCGCGGGGCGACGACGGCGCCCTCTACCACGACCAGGACATCACGGTCGTCGTGTCGCCGGTCGCCTCGGACTGACTCGCGGTTTCTTCGCGCGGCCCGCATCTTCGGGCCACGTGGTTCGAGCGGCTCACACGTCTCGTCGCAGCTCGTAGACTGCCTCGTCCGAACCTGCGGAGCGAGAGCGGGCCACGGTCCATCTCACAGACGACCTGACGCGGGAGAGACCATGCGATCGCACACGCCGGGAGCCGTGACCCACACGCCGCTGGCCCTGGTACTCGTCTCGCTCGCGATGACGACGCCCGCCGCGTGCCAGGCCGGGGGCGGACCGCTCGCGGAGCCGATCGAATCCGCGCAGGACGTGATCGTGGTCGGCATCGAGGAGTTCGCGAGCATACCGGACAGCGACGGGGAGGCCGCGCGCCCCATGCTGCTGGTCGACGAGCCCGGGACGGGGCGACTTTTCGTCAACGACATGCGCGGCCCGCTGCACACGGTGAGCTACGAGGGAGCGCTGCGCGAATACCTCGACATCAACGACGCGCGATGGGCCTTCCCAGTGGAGTACTCCGGCCGGGAGCGCGGCTTCCAGAGCTTCGCGCTCCACCCGCAGTTCGGTGAGCCGGGCACCCCGGGTTACGGGAAGCTCTATACGTGGGCCGATACCGAAGACAAGGAGCCCGCGCCGGACTTCGTTCCAGGAGGGGGCGACGACTCTCACGACACCGTGCTCCTCGAGTGGACGGCGCGGGATGCTTCGGCGGACCCCTACGACGGGGGCCAGCCGCGCGAGCTGCTCCGTCTCGAGCAGCCGTTCGGCAACCACAACGCGGGACACATGGCCTTCAACCCGCTCGCATCGCCCGGGGATGCCGACTACGGGATGCTCTACGTGGGCGTGGCCGACGGTGGAAGCGGCGGCGATCCGCTCGACCTGTCACAGAATCTGCGCTCCATCTTCGGGAAGATCCTCCGCATCGACCCCTTGGGCTCGAACAGCGGGAACGGGGCCTACGGGATCCCCGGCGACAATCCGTATGTCGGGCGAAGTGATGCGCTCGGTGAGGTCTACGCGTCCGGGGTCCGCAATCCGCAGCGCTTCGGGTGGGACGAGGCGAACGGGAATCTGTTCGTGGCCGATATCGGACAGAACCAGGTGGAGGAGCTCAGCCTCGCGTGGTCGGGCGCCGACCTCGGCTGGAACACGTGGGAGGGCAGCTTCCGCTTCATCAGCCGCAGAGAGCTCGACCTGTCGGACCCGCGAGGTGACCCGGAGCTGTCGTACCCCGTGGCCGAGTACGACCATGCCGATCCGCTCCTCATCGGTCGGGCGGCGATCACCGGTGTGGTCGCCTACCGCAGCGAAGCCATTCCGCAGCTCACCGGTCGGTTGCTCTTCGGCGACTACCCCAGCGGAGAGATCTTCCATGTCTCGGCCGACGATCTGCCCCAGGGCGGTGAGGCGGCGATGCGCCGCGTGCTCCTGCGCGACGGCCGGTCGCAGCGGACCTTTCTGGAGCTCATCCAGGCGAAGAACCGCGAGCAGGGGAGGGAGCCTGCATCGCGCACCGATCTCCGCTTCGCAGAGGGCCCCGACGGCCGCCTCTTCCTGCTGAACAAGCACGACGGCGTGATACGGGAAGTGGTGCGCTAGGGCGGTCGCGCTTCCGGACCGAGTTCTGTAAACTCGGCCCCAGGCGCCCCGGGCAGCCGGGTCGCAGCGACCCGAGGGAGGAGAGGAAGTGTCGGCACTCACATCGGTGCTCGGCAGCATGCTTTTCATCGGTTTCGTGATCTTCATGCCGGTGCTCTTCCTGCTAGGGCACGTTCGCGCACGCAGGTTCGTCGTGCGGGCCGTCAGCCGAGGTCCACTCGCTCGGCGAAGGGGCTCCTTCGTGCGCCGTGCCGGTCATCGCGCGTCGGGCCCGGGTCGAGGCGACGCACGAGCGGAGCCCGAGCCGTCCTCGGCGACGCCCAGGAGTCATGCTTGAGGCGCGACTTCATGTGCATCCCGTAAGAGGCTGTTGTAAAACCAAATAACGATATGGAGGCGGTGCCATGTGCCGGAATATCAAGACGCTGTTCAACTTCGATCCTCCCGCCACGGAAGACGAGGTGCGAGCCGCCTCGCTTCAGTTCGTCCGCAAGATCAGCGGCTTCAACAAGCCGTCCCGAGCGAACGAGGTGGCCTTCGACACCGCCGTCGAGGCCGTGTTCGAGGATGCCTGGACTCTCCTGAGCCGCCTCGAGACCAACGCTCCCCCGAAGGACCGGGAGGCCGAGGCCGCGAAAGCGCGCGCCCGGGCCGCGAAACGGTTCGGATCGGGCGTTGGAGCGGCCACCTAACACACCCTCACGCTGGGGTAACGACCGACGACGCGCACAGCGCGGCCGGATCGACCGGAGGGATCTCCCGTGGGCACGGGCCGATCCGAAGGTCCGAGCTCGATGAAGAAGCGGTACGTCCATGGGGCCTCGGCAGGCCGACCCTCGATCTTGGTGAGATTGTGTCCAGCAGCCGCAAGCATCGTGAGCAAGCCAGCGAGCGCGCCCGGCTCGTGAGGCAGCTCAGCTTCGATCATCACGCGATGCACCGCGCCTGACACGATCACCGGAGGGGGCACCGATCCTGACGCCACGACGGCGAATCTGGTCTGGTTGTCCGCCCGGTCCTCGATTCTCTCCTCGAGGATCTCCAGTCCGTAGCGCGCAGCGCAGGAGCGTGGCGCGATCGCGGCGATCGTCGGATCCTCTGCCCGGCCAACCCGGCTGGCGGCGCCCGCTGTGTCGAAGTCTGCGCTCGCCTGCATCGCAGGGTTTCGGTCCAGGAATGCTCCGCACTGCGCCAACGCGACTGGATGCGAAACGACCCGGCGGATCGTCTCTAGGGCAGCCCCTCGGCACGCCAGTAGGCTGTGACGAATGGGCATGACGACCTCGGCCGCCACGGTCAGCGCGTGCGCGGAGATGACGTCGTAGCTCTGCGTCACGGTGCCGGCGATCGTGTTTTCCAGGGGGAGGAAGCCGAGCTCGACGGTGCCTTGCGCGAGGGCCCGGCCCACGTCCTCGAAGGAAGCGAACCCAGCCGCGGTGATCGGGGCCTCGGCTGCCGCGAGCAGCGCGTGCTCACTGAACGCCCCGCCAGCACCCTGGTATCCGACAACGACCGGACTAGTCATCGTCCTCCGCGGGCGCGGCGTTCCGAGACATGCGCACGATACGCCAGAAGAGCTCGCGGATCTCCTCGGGGTCGAGCCCTGAATGCTCTGCGCTGACTGCGGCGTCCCTCACGACGGCTGCCTCACGCGCGGGATCGTACAGCTCCAGGCCGGAGGCCCGCTTCGTCGAATGCGCCCTTCTCGCGAGCTCGACGCGATCGGCCAAGAGAGCGATTACACGCCGGTCGAGCTGCGTGATCTCGGCCCTCAAGTCCGGCAGATGACGCGGGGCCTGCTGGGCGTGCTTCCACCTCGCTGCGTCGCCACCCTCGAACGGATCGACCCGCTCGACCTCCTTTCGCGCCCTCATGCCACACCTCCGAGCACCCGAGTGGGAGCCGCGAGGGACCGACCGACGGCCCTACCAACGGGCCGGAGGCGTTCCATCATCGCCGAGAACTCCGGAAGCGAGAGCGCCTGCGCCCCGTCCGTCAGGGCCTGACACGGACGGGCGTGGACCTCCACGATGAGTCCGTCCGCGCCCGCTGCGACTCCGGCGAGCGCCAGGGCCGGCACCAACTCGCGCCGACCGGCAGCGTGGCTCGGATCGATGAGCACCGGCAGGTGGCTTCTATCCTTCAGCACGGCGATCGCCGATACGTCGAGTGTGTTTCTCGTCGCGGTCTCGTACGTGCGGATGCCTCTCTCACAGAGGATGACGCCATCGTTTCCCCGGGCCACGACCCGTTCCGCGGCCAAGAGCAACTCCTCGATCGTAGCGGAGATTCCGCGCTTGAGCAGCACGGGTCGCTGAACTCGGCCGACTTCGTCGAGCAGCGGGTAGTTCTGCATGTTTCGCGCACCGATCTGGAGCACGTCGGCGCTCTCTGCGAGGCGACCGACCAGGCGGGGATCCATCACTTCGGTGACGATCGGCAGTCCGCTGATCCGCCTCGCTTCCGCGAGGTATTCGAGCCCCTCCTCTCCCAACCCCTGGAATGCGTAGGGCGACGTTCGGGGCTTGAAGGCACCACCTCTGAGAGCGACGGCCCCCGACCGCGCCACGCCGAGAGCCGTCTCGACGATCTGCTCTCGTGACTCGACCGAGCACGGGCCGGCGAAGACCACCAGCTCCGTGCCTCCCACAGCGACAGAGCGCACTCCCGGAACGTGGACGACAGTTCGCCGCTGGTGCGCGCAGCGCGAGACGAGCGGGTGTGGCGACGACGCCTCGAGGACTTCGACCCCGGGACTGGCGTCCACGACGGGGCCGGCTAACCGGATGTCGCCGACACAGCGCACGATGGCACCTCCGTCACGACCGAGGCTCGCGGTCGTCCGAAGCCCCGCTCGTTCGATCGCTTCCCTAAGTTCGAGAACCTGCTCTGGGACTCCCGGTTCAATACGAAGGATCATGGTTCCTGGCGGGTACGAGGGTATGGGGTACAAAAAAAGACGGCCCGTGGGATTCCACGGGCCGTCCGCTTGGCTCGGTGCTCGCGAGCGCCTCAGGTCAGGCGCACAAGCCTCCTCCGCCGCGGCCCGTGGTCGGGGCGCCGCTAAAGTAGAGGCCGGTAAATCGGTGCACTGAACTCATGGGGCGGAGGTTGGGGCAGGGGGGGCTGGCCTGTCAAGGGCGCGTCCACTGCAGGGGGTGCCTACGGGCACGCAGGGGTGGGCACGCGCACGGAGGCTGCGGGTGTCGGAGACCGAGTGCCCGCCTGCCGATCACCAGCGACCTCGGCTCCTCGCCTCCGAGCCTCCGGGAACGTCTGGTCCGGGAGGTCGTAGGACTCAGCCATGAGGAAATGGCTGAGGCGCATCCGTGGCGCCGTGGGAATCGGGATGGCCTGGGCCGCCGCCCACTTCGGGGTGGGGGTCATCGTCGGCTTGGTGGCCTACGAGTTCGGGGCCGACGCCTTCGGCAGCGGTCTGGCCTGGCTGGCCTACAACGCGCTGGTCTCCGGGGCGACGGGCTTCCTCTGCGGCGCCGCCTTCTCTCTCGTGCTCGGGATCGTCGAGGGACGTCGCAGATTCGACCAGATGTCGATCCCTCGATTCGCCGGTTGGGGCGCCGTCGGTGGCCTCTTGGTGGCGAGCGTGCTGACGACCACGATCGGGTGGGGCACGCCCAGCCTGCTCCTCAATCTGGGTATCATGGGATTGCTCGGCGCCGGCTCGGCCGCCGGAACCCTCGCGCTGGCCAGAGCGGCGGACGACCAGGAGCTGCTCGCATCGGGCGAGCGTGTGGCAGAGATCGGGCTGACCGAAGGGGAGAAACTCCAGCTACTGGGAAGGATGTAGGCGGGTTACGGCCCCTCAGGGGTCCGTCTGGTCGCGCTCAGACACGTGGAGCAGCATATTCCGCGACCAAAGCTGGCAACGTGCCCGTGGGGCAGGACTCGGTTCGCGTGAGCCATGCCCGGTGATACCAGACACCCCGGAGGGCCACTGCCTCAGAGACCGAGTGCCGGATGAGTGCCGACTCCGTCACTGCGACGCGCTCGAGCGGTCCCGCGCCCGCACCGGGCTGGATGGCGCATCCATTGGCACGGACCCTCGTGGTCGCCACGCTGCTCTATCTCTTTCTGGTCGGGGTCAACGGACTCGGGGCCGGCTTCCAGGCGCTGGGAGAAGGGGTCCTGGACAGCTTCTTCACGGCGACCGAGAACCCTTTCGTCGGCCTGATGGTCGGCGTCCTCGCGACGTCCCTCGTCCAGAGCTCCTCGGTGACCACGGCGATGATCGTCGGCCTGGTCGCCGCCCCGGTCAATCCGATTCCGATCGCCAACGCCGTTCCGATGATCATGGGCGCGAACATCGGCACCACGGTGACGAACACCATCGCCTCCATGGCGCACATGGGCCGCAAGGAGGAGTTCCGGAGAGCGTTCTCGGTGGCAACCGTCCACGATTTCTTCAATTACATGGTTGTCGCCATCCTGCTTCCGCTGGAGATGCTCACGGGCTACCTGCAGCGCACGGCCACATGGCTCACCTCCCAGCTCTCGGGGTTTGGAGGTGCGGAGTACGACAGCCCCATCAAGGCCGCGATCAAGGCCGGCGGCCGACCGATCGAGCTCGGGCTCGACGTGCTGACCACGTCCGAGCAGCTCGCGGCGATCGGCTACATCGGCATCAGCGGGGTCCTGATCTTCACGACCTTGTACGGAATCGTGACGGTCATGCGGGCCTCGATGCAGAGCCGCATGGAGTCGCTCGTCTCGCGCGCTCTTGCCAGCAACGCATTCCTCGCCATCTCGGTCGGCGTCGTGGCGACCGTGATGGCCCAATCCAGCTCCATCACCACGTCCCTTCTGGTTCCGCTGGCGGGGGCCGGTGTTCTCACGCTCGAGCAGGCCTTTCCGGTGACGCTGGGTGCGAATGTCGGGACGACGGTCACGGCGCTCCTGGCCGCATTGGCGGCCACCGATCAGAATGCCGCCGCCGGATTGACCATCGCGCTGGTCCATCTCCTGTTCAATCTGTCGGGCACGCTGCTGGTATACCCGTTCGAGCCGATCCGGAGGATCCCCATGACGCTGGCCCGCAGGCTGGCCGACGTAGCCGTGCGGTCGAAGCGATGGGCGATCTTCTATGTCGTCGGGCTCTTCTACCTAGTGCCCATGTTCTGCGCCGCGCTCAGTGAACTCCTCGGATAAACGAGCCGCGATTCCCGTTGGAGGAAGTCGATGTTAAAGGAGCTGCTGAGTCTGTTTCGCACGGACGATGCGATCGCCCTCATGGGCGAGGATTTCGACCAGATGCTCGATCTTTCGCGCGACGTGACGGTCCGCGCGGGCAGCCTCCTGTTCGGCGAGGGCGCTGAGGCCAATGAACGCAAAGCGATCCACCAGCAGGACGTGAAGATCAACCAGTTGGAGCGTCGCATTCGCAAGCGGGTCATCGCACACCTTACGCTCGGCGCCGAAGCGAGCAGCGTTTCGTATTGCCTGCTCCTGATGAGCCTCGTGAAGGACGTCGAGCGACTCGGCGACTATGCGAAGAACCTCGCCCAGATTCGTCACATGGGAGGAGGGCCCGTACCGGATGACGACAACGGGACCGAGATCGGGGCTATCCGGACGCTCGTCGAGGGCACGTTTGGAGCCGTGAAGGAAGTCTTCGCGTCGTCGGATGTCGACACTGCGAACGCGTTGATCAAACAGGGGCAAGACGTGAACCGGCGGTGTGACCGACTCATCACCGCCGTGGTGGCGAGCGCCTATACCCCCCCGACGACGACGACCATGGTGCTCGCGGCCCGCCACTACAAACGAATCGGCTCACACCTGTTGAACGTCCTGTCCAGCGTCGTCATGCCACTGCACAAACTCGACTACTACGACGAGGACTCCCTCGACTCGCAGGGATCAACTGAGAGGGCGTGACCGTCCCAAGTCCGCCTGGCCGGAGAGAGCGACTGACTGCGCGCCCGTCCGATCCAGGCTGAATCCCACGCGCTCGACGGCGGCCTTCAGCTCGGCCCGCGAGTAGTCGCCGATCTGCATGCCCGGGGGACGGATGAACGTCGTGTCGATGATCCCCCGCTGATGGTACACGTGCTTGCGGTACGCGAGGCCGATCTTGGGCTGGAACTCGTACCGGATCAGCGGCACGTAGTGATCGAAGATGGCGGCGGCTCGATCGGGGTCGCCGGATCGAAACGTGTCGTAGACACCCACGAGCACCTCGGGCCAGGCGAAGCCGGTCATGATGCCGCGCGAGCCGCGCTGAAGCTCCTCGAGGAAGTACATGCCGCCGAGCCCGCCGAAGATGCCGATCGCGTCGGGCGCATGCTGCTGGATGCGGCTCATCTTCTCGAGCACCGGATAGTCCTCGAGCTTGATGTACCGGACTCCATCGATGTCGGTGCCCATCCGTGCGATGAGCTCCGCGCTCAGCAGGGTCTTGAACGATTCCGGGAAGTCGTGGATGGCGATGGGGATCTCGACCGCCGCCGCGACGGAGGCGTAGTAGTCGAAGATCGCCTGATCACTCTGGATCGGAGGCGGCGCCACGAAGACACCGGCCGCGCCCAGCTCTTCGGCTTCACGGGCCTGCTCGATGGCGCCGGCCGCGCCGAAGGCCAGCACGCCGACCCACACGGGAAAGGCGCCCGAAGCCTGGTCCACGGACGCCGCGACCACCTGCCTTCGCTCGAAGCCGGCCAGGCGATGGGCTTCGCCCATGAATCCGAGCACGCTCACCCCATGCGCGCCGACCGCGAGCTCGAAGTCGATGATCCGGCGCATGCTGCCCTCGTCGACCTCTCCGTCGGCCGTGAAGGGCGTGGGCAAAATCGGTAGAACGCCATGAAGCGACATCGGTACTCTTCTCGGGTGAGGGTCGAAGTCAGTGGGGGCGGCGGTGAAGATCGGGATCGACGGTCCGCGACGGGCGGATGAAGCGCCCGGTGCCGGGCCCAGCGCTCACCTCGCCGTCGGCGTAGATGCAAGCGCCTCCGAGCCATGTCGACACCACGGCCCCGCGGACCGCTCGGCCGTGGTAAGGACTCCACCCGACGGCGTAATGTGTCGCCTCATCGTTCACGGTCCACTCGGCGTCCGGGTCGAAGACCACGAAGTCGGCGTCCGCTCCAGGCTCGAGCCGACCCTTTCCGCTCAAGCCGAAAACACCGGCCGGCACGGCGGCGACCAGGTCGAGGAAACGGCCGAGGTCGAGGCGTCCGGAGGCGACGCCCTCGCTGTAGAGAAGCGGGCCCAGCGTCTCCACCCCGGGCATGCCCGCGAAGGCGTCGAAGATGTCCGGTGTCTCCTTTCGGTGCAGCGGATACGGAGAGTGATCCGACGTCACGAGATCGATGCCCCCGTCCTGGAGCCGGGCCCAAAGCCCGTCCACCATCTCCTGGCTCCGTAACGGAGGGTTGCACTTGGCGCGGCCGCCGATCTTCCGCAGGGCGTCCATGGTGAGGAGCAGGTATTGGAGGCACGTCTCGCCCGTGGCGGAACCCCCGTGCTCCCGGTGCCACGCGATGAGGTCGAACGTCCGGGGAAGCGTCCCATGGACCATGTGCAGGCGTGCTCCCGCCCAATACGCCAGCTCGAGCAGCCGGCCCGCGGCCTCGGCCTCCGCCACCGGAGGCCGGCTCAACGCGTGAGCGATGGGTGCCGTGTCCCCTCGCGCGCGGAACGAGTCCGTCTGGGAGAAGACGATCTCCTGGTTCTCCTGGTGGGCGGCCACCGGACGCCCCGTCCGGGCGATCTCCTGGAACGCTTCGTAGAGACGGCCGTCCGGAATCCTGGGAAAGCGCACCGGATCCACCTCGATCGTCGACACCTTGAACCCGGCGGCACCGCCGTCGGCCAGCTCGGCGATGATCGACAGATCGCCCTCGGGCGGGAAGGTGGCGTAGAGCACCGCCGTCGGCCAGCTCGGCGATGATCGACAGATCGCCCTCGGGCGGGAAGGTGGCGTAGAGCGCCACGTCGACCACGGCCTCGGCGTCGACGTCGGCCACCTTCGCCTCGAGTCTCTCCCGCGTGTTCACGGGCCGATCGGGCTTGTCGAAGGGCATGTCGATGACCGTGGTCGTACCGCCTGCCGCGGCGGCACGGGTCGTTGCCGTGATGCCCTCGTCGACGCAGGAGCGGGTGTGCACGTGCGCGTCCACGAAGCCGGGCAGAATCAGGCACCCGGTAGCCCGGAGCTCCTCGCGTCCTTCGAGGCGTGCCTCCGACGTCCGCTCGATCCGACCTCCATTGATGCCCATCCATCCGTTGCGCAGGACGACCCCACCCGGCAAAGCGATGTCCCCGTGTACGACGAGGTCGTGCGGCTTGGCATCGTTCATGGAGGAGAGCTCAGGGAGCACCGAGGGTGTGTTCGAGCACGTCCAGGGCCAGGTGACCCAGATCGAAGACGGGAATCTCGAGCCGGGTGGCGACCGCGCCCAGCAGGTCGGCGGGGAAGCCAACGTAGTCGAAGACCAACGCGTCGGCATCGGCGTCGCCGACGAGGTCGGCCACCCACGCGGGAAGGGGCAACTCGCTGGGCCGATCGGCGAGGGCGAACACGCGGCACACGAAGCCCGCGTCGGTCCACTTGGTCGTGGCGGGCGCCACCTGAGCCGCGAACGGTACCAGGACGTCCAGCCGGTGGAAGCCGCGGGCTGCGAGCTCCGCGATGGCCGCGTCGAAGGGCCGGATCAGCGGAGTACGCGCGCCCGACGGTCCGGCGGGGGCCTCGAGCTCGGGGAAGGGGCCCGCGCAGAGAACGAGATGCACGGAGGCGTCGTCGTCGTGCGCGTCGATCTCTCGCTGCAGGAGCGGAGCCAAGGAACTTCCGTCGATCACGACACGCCTGCCGTCACGGAGGCGGGTCTCGAGCGGGTACCCGTCGGGACTGCAGGGCATGAGCTCTTCGGGTCGGACACCGTCCAGGGCTCCCACGACCCGGACCTCCGCCGAGGGGAAGCGACGCTCGAGGTCGGCGGTGAGATCGGGCCTGGGTGTTTGTCCGATCACGTATGCGATCACGAGAGGATCGGGCCCGGCCCTTTCGGTTTCCGGCATGGCTCCCGGGAGGCGCTAGCTTCTTTCGTCGAATGGCGGACCGTAAGCTCGCGAGTCGATCTTCGGCACGACAGACACCACCTCTCGTCCGGGTGTGCATTGCCGATGCTCCCCTCAACTCGCCCGTCCGCGTGACCGTCCTGCTCGGCACGGTCGCACCCGTCTTCGGGGTCATGGCGTTGGGCTTCGTCGGCGCGCGGCTCGGCGTGATCCGTCCGCGCGGCGCCCGGTGGCTCGTTCTGTTCGTGTTCAACGCGGCGATTCCGACGATGCTCTTCTACCGGATTGCCGCGATCGACTTCCCCGAGCAGATCCAGTGGAGCTTCTTGCTCGCTTTCTACGCGAGCGCCTTCGCGACGTACGCCATCGGTATGGCGGCGGCTCGTTTCCTGTTCGGCCGACCACTCGAAGAGCAGGCGATCTACGGCCTCGGTGCGGGCTTCTCCAACACGGTGCTGCTCGGGATCCCTCTCATGGCGAGCGCTTTCGGGCCCGAGGCCACGCTCCCGGTGTTCCTGATCATCACCTTCCACTCGGCCACGCTCCTTCCGGTGACGGTCGCATTGATCGCGGTTGGCCGCCGCCGGGAAGGTCAGAGCGCGCGCTTCCGGGCCGCGGCCCTCCTGGCGGAGGTGCTCGCGAACCCGATCATCCTCGGCATCGTGCTGGGGGTCGTAGCGAACGCGACGACGCTGGCGTTGCCCGGTCCGGTCGATGCGCTTGCCAGCTTGCTGGCCACCCTCGCGATTCCCTGTGCGCTGCTCGCCCTCGGTGCCTCCCTGGCCGGGTATCCGCAGACGGGGCAGCTTCGGCCGGCTTCTCTCCTGGCCGTCTTGAAGCTGGTCGTGCACCCACTCCTCGCCTGGGTGATCGCGGTGCCGATTCTCGGCCTCGGCGCTCCGTGGGCCCCCGTCGCGGTCGTCATGGCGGGGATGCCGAGCGGTGCCATGGTGTACCTCTTCGGGGCCCGATACGAGAGCGCGTCGGATGTCGCGGCAGGGACGGTGGTGGTCGCCTCGGCCGCGTCCGTGGTGACGCTCTCGATCCTGCTCGTGCTCATGGGTGTGTGATTCGCGGGGACCTGGCGCCCCGTGCTCGCGGAGCGCACGATCCTGACCGCCGCGATGATCCCGCCTCGGAAGCCCTTCGATGACCGACAGCCTGCTCGGAATCCTCGAGGTCATCGACACCTACCTGTGGGGCCCCTGGACGATGGCCTTTCTGGCCGGGGTCGCCGTCTACTTCACCGTGACGTCGGGTGTCTTCCAGCTCACCGGGGTCCGCTACATCCTGCGGAAGACCGCGGGCCGCAGGCCATCGCGGGTGGACGGTGTCGACCGACAGCAGATGACCCCCTTCCAGGCGGCGGCCACCTCGCTGGCCGGGACCGTGGGTATGGGCAACATGGCGGGTGTCGCGACGGCGCTCTCCGTCGGCGGGGCGGGCGCCATCTTCTGGATGTGGCTGTTGGCCTTCTTCGGCATGATGTCCAAGACCGTGGAGATCACGCTCGGTGTCTACTATCGGGAGCGCGGGCCTGACGGTCAGATTCGCGGCGGCCCACAAGCCACGATCCGTCGGGGACTGGGGTGGACGCCGCTGGCCACCCTGTTCAGCGCCGGTATGCTGGTCAACGCCGTGTTCTCGGCATCGATGCTGCAGTCCCACACGGTGGGCCGCGCACTCCTGGCCAGCTACGACCTCGACCCCTACGTGGTAACCGCCGCCATGGCCGTTCTCACCGCTGCGGTGGTGCTCGGGGGCTTTCGCCGGATCGGCCGATTCTCGGAGCGGCTGGTCCCGCTCATGACCGTCGCGTACATCGTCGGTGCTTTGGTCGTCATCGTCGTGAACGCCGGGGAGCTGCCGCGCGTGCTCGGGTCCATCTTCACCCATGCGTTCTCGCCGGTCGCCGGGGCGGGGGGCGTGGCCGGGGTGGCGGTGAGCGAGGCCATCAAGCAGGGCATGGCGCGCGGCATGCTGTCCAACGAGGCCGGCATGGGCAGCGCCCCGATGGTGCACGCGACCGCCGAGACGGAGCATCCGTTCCAGCAGGGCGTGTGGGGCGCGTTCGAGGTCTTCTTCGATACGATCGTCATCTGCTCGCTCACCGCCCTCGCGATCCTGTCGACCGGTGCGATGGCAAGCGGTGAGTCCGGCATCGAGCTGTTGCTCGTGGCGTTCGCCGAGGTCTTCTCCCCGTCGGTCGCGTCCCTGATCGTGTCGGGCGCGATCGCCACCTTCTGCTTGTCGACGCAGATCGGTTTCTACGTCTATTTCGAGACGAGCTTCGTATCCCTCGTCGGCGAGCGCCCGTTTCGAATCCTCCGGTGGATCTACTTTCTACCTGGGATCGCTTTGGCCGGGGTCGCCGACGTGGACCGGATGTGGCTGGTCGCCAACATCGCCGTGGCCGTGACCGCGATCCCGAACCTCCTCGCCATGCTTGCGCTGAGTGGGGTCTTCAAGAGGCTCATGCAGGACGAGCTCAGTGGCGCGCGCACGTACACGACCGCGGTTGTGGACAGTTCGGGCCCCACCCTGCGCGGATATGGGGCGGCGCCGGACTCTCCCGCGGCCTCACGGGGGCCGTGAGCCGAACCCGGCCCGATTTCCGTATCCCCATCGAGAGCGCGCGGGGCGCTCTGTGATCCAGGGGATGAGGAGCCACGGCCATGACCCGCTATCGATACCACCTTCCGCAGCTCGATGGAGCTCCGTTCCTGACGGACGGCGGGCTCGAAACGGACCTGATCTTCAACGAGGGGCTCGAGCTCCCGTTGTTTGCGGCGGTCGACGCGATCCGCCACGCGGAGGGCGTGCGTGCGCTGGAGGCCTACTACCGCCGGTACCTCGATATCGCGGAACGACACGGCTTCGGCTTCGTGCTGGAGAGCCCCACCTGGCGAGCCAGCTCCGACTGGGGTGAGAAGCTGGGTTACCGGGGCGGCCTCATGAACCAGCTCAACGAGCAGGCGATCGAGCTCCTCGTGCGGCTTCGCGACGAGCGCTCGGGTTCGTCGGCGCTCGTCGTGAGCGGTCAGATCGGCCCCAGAGGCGACGGCTACGATCCGGGGCGACGGATGACGGTCGAGGAGGCAGCCGACTACCACGGCAGGCAGATCTCGGTGCTCGCCGGGACCGACGCCGATCAGGTCACCGCGCAGACGATGAACTACGTGGCAGAGGCGGCCGGTGTGGCCGAGGCCGCGGCGGCGAACGGGATGCCGTGCGTCATCTCCTTCACCGTCGAGACGGACGGCAGGCTACCGACGGGTCAGACGCTGCGTGCCGCGATCGAGGCGGTCGATGCGGTGGCGCCCCCCGCCTACTTCATGATCAACTGCGCGCATCCGACACACTTCGAAGACGCGCTCGAAGCCGACGAAGCCTGGACCCGGCGAATCGGCGGCATGCGAGGCAACGCGTCGAAGATGAGCCACGCGGAGCTCGACGAGTCCGAGACGCTGGACGACGGGGATCCGCAGGAGTTCGGCGCCGACTGCGGGCGGATCCGTGGCGCGCACCGCCACATCAACGTGATCGGGGGCTGCTGCGGGACCGATCACCGACACGTGGCCGAGGTGGCGCAACGCGTGTCTCGGCTCGTTGCGTAGCGGAGAGTGACGGCCCTTCCACTTCAAGCCTGAAAGCTCTAAGCTCTTGCTGCTTCGCGACCCGGCGTCTCGCCGCCCGTCGCTTCCGACCCGGACCAGGATCGAGCCTTGAGAGCTTCCCGCCGCACCATCGTACTCCTCGCAGCCCTCGCCGCGATCGCCGCATGTGGCGACTCCGATCCGGCGTCCTTCGAGGACGGCGTGACCGTGGCCGACCTCGTCGGCAGCTGGACGGCCTCTTCGCACGTGTACACGAACAACACGAACCCTGCGGAGACGTACGACATCGTGGCCAATGGGGGCGAGACGCGGACCACCGTCCTCACGGGTGGTGGCGCGCGCACATGGGTCGAGTTCGGAGCTTTCCTGGACGAGTGGGACGCTCAGATTGCGGTGAGCGGAACCACGATCACGTCGACGCCGGTCGAAGCCACCCGCGACACTCGGACGTGGGCTTTCACTCTCAACGGCACCGTTCTGACGCTCACGGACGCATCGAGCAGCTTCGACTTCACGCTCGGTGGGGGCGCGGGCGTGAGCGCGACCGAAGTCGTCGTCTTCGTTCGACAGTAGGTCGGACTCCGGGGGCGAGGCCCCCACAGCGGCGGTGATCTCGGGCTCCCGCGGGCCGTCGCGCTGATTCGCATCGTTGCCGCTTGCTCCGAATCCGATCGGTGCCGCAAGTTGGGCCGCGTGTGGGCGTGAGACGGCTCCGGACTCGTAGGACCGTGTGCACGCCCGAGGGACACCATGGCCACACGGAAACTCGAGACAACCGGTGGACCTGGCCTCCGGCGCCAGGTCGACATCCACTACCGGCGGAGCGCATGTGTCGGGATGGCGGTCTTGTCGACGTCCGTGCTGGGTATCGCCGCGGGCTGGTCCATCGCGAGCTGGGGGGATCGCTGGGAGCTTCCCCTCTTCGCGTTCGAGCTCATGGTCCCGGCCTGGGCGTGGCTGGCGCTCGTCTTCTCGACCGTGGCGCCCTGGATCGTGCTGTGGGTGGCGCGGGCCCGGGCGGACACGCCGGCGCTTCGGCTCAATGCCGTGGGCCTGACCGTCCTGGACCCCGGCTTGAGGTTCCTGCGGCGTCGCCCGGAACCGCCGCTGATCACGTGGGCCGACGTGAAAGCCGTGTACCGGGTCGCCGCTGGCGTCGAGATCGAGCTCAGCCCCTACCGTGCCCTACCCGGTGAGGGCGCAAAAGCGCGGATGGCCAAGAGGGTCCGCCTCGGCAGGAAGCCGCCGACGTTGTACTTCCCGACGTATTTCCTTGCCGAGAGTCGTCGCGACGTGCTGGTGGCTCTGAGGAGCTTCGCGGGCCGTCGTGGGGCACGGCATGGCCCGAGTCGCGGGGTCAAGCCCGTGTGGACGAGATTTCCGGGCCTCGGGTGGCGCACGCTGGCTCTCGCCGCTCTCGGAGCGGTTCTGGCTTGGGGATGGAGTCACTCGCGGAAGACCGAGCGGTGGCGGTCGGCCCGGATCGAGTACCTGAGCTTCGTGGATGCACGGCTTCATGCCGACACGGCACTCGTGATGGGTGTGATCCGGAGGGTCGAGCCGAAGATTGTAGCCCTCGACCGAGTGGAAACCGTCTTGGCGGGCGCGGCGCCCGTCGTCGATACGACCGCATTCCTCGAGGATCTGCTCAGCTCCTGCGACCTGAGCTGGGAACACCCGGAGATCGAGGACGCGTGGGCATACGACGTGTCGCGGTTCGAGGGTCTGAGGAACGAGCCGGACGAGCTCAGATGGTTGGGTGACGCCTATACCCGTGCGGTCCGGGCGGTGAGCGACGAGATGATGCTACGACGGAAGGAGGGACCGCAGCAGTACGCGCAGGCGATCCACTCCTTCCTCCCCCACACCTCGCACGACCGAGGTCCGACGGTGACCGTCACCCTCGGTGAGCCACCCCATACGAATCGCGAGATCGTCGCCGCTGCGTTGGCGTCCGACCTGGCCGGGCGCATTCCGGGCGAGCGGGCGTTCGCCCGCGAGCTGGCGGAGGCCCAGGAGACCCTGATCGAGTATGCGATGCACGGCTTCGCGTGGGTCGATACCATGTCGAATCCGTGGCGCTGAGATGAGCCGGGAGCGGACGGCCGGGAGGAAGGTGGGTGGCAAGCTGCTGCTGGCCCTCACGGCCCTGACCACGGCGTGTGGCCCGGCGCCGCCGGATCAGGCCAATGCCCCCCCACCGTCAGGCCAGCAGGTCGACTTCGAGGAGGCGCGGCGGCAGATGGTCGAAGATCAGATCGAGGGGCGCGGAATCACCGACCCGCGGGTACTCGAGGCGATGCGTCGGGTCCCGCGCCACGAGTTCGTTCCTGCGGCGTATCGATCCAGCGCGTACAGTGATCGACCCCTTCCGATCGGGCTCGATCAGACCATCTCCCAACCCTACATCGTCGCCCTGATGTCCGAGCTCGTCGAGCCGGAACCCGGTGATCGTCTGCTGGAGATCGGAACGGGGTCGGGTTACCAGGCAGCGGTCGCGGCCGAATTGGTTTCCGAGGTCTACAGCATCGAGATCATCCCCGAGCTGGCGCGCTCGGCGGCCGAGCTTCTCGAGCGGCTCGGAGTCTCGAACGTGGTCGTGCGTGCCGGGGACGGATATGTCGGCTGGCCTGAACACGGCCCGTTCGACGGCATCCTCGTCACGGCGGGAGCCGAGCACATCCCCGAGCCATTGGTCGAGCAGCTCAAG
>JBDHDM010000128.1:0-10304 GCA_039591515.1 Gemmatimonadota bacterium
GGACGAGCTCGAGCAGCTCCGGCAGCTCGACGGGCTCGCCGCGCTCGTCCAGCGGGCGCTGGTGCTCCACGAGGAGGTCCCGACAGCCCGACCGGAGGATCTCGCCGTCGGTCGTCGGGGTGGCCAACGCGAGCGCTCCATGGACGACACTGCCCCAGGAGAACCCTCTCATCTCCGAGCGGTCCGCCCCGGACCCCTCGGGTGGCGCGGTGGCAGCGAATCGGCGCGCGGTCGGCTCCTTCACCAGTGCCGTGACGGTGGTGTGCCGATACGTCGGACGGCCAGCGTTCGCCAAGGTCCGGGCCGCCTCGTCGAGCGCGGCACGTACCTGCTCCGGCGCCGCCTCGAGTTCCGCCCGAGCCACGGGTGGGTTGGGGTCCAGATCCAGAACGGTGGCGTGGTCGTCGAGCCACGCATCCAGAGGCGACCACGCAGACGAGCCGCGACCCTCAGGCCAACGTGCGACCACGAGCTCTTCCATCGCCCGTGTGACCGCCACGTATAGGGGTCGTACCTCCTCGGCGGCGTCGAATCTCGCTTCGGCGTCCTCCTGTTCGGCCCATCCCAATGGGCGCGCCAGATCACGAGTGCCGCGGAATCGGCCCGAGAACTCGGACACACGGAGAAAGCCCAACGGCTCACCCTCCTCGGACCGGGTCAGGTGCGAGTCGGGCTTGCGCCGCGTGTGCTCGGTGGGGTCGGCGAGAATCACCACCCTACCCTCGAGCCCTTTGGCTTGGTGGAGGTTCATGAGTCGGACAGCGTCCTGGCGACCGGGCTCCAGCGGAGCCTCCGCCTCGTTGAGGTCGAGGGCAGCGTCCAGAGCACCGAGCGCCCCGGGAAGCGACGTGTCACCGGCGAGGGCGGCCGCTCGCACGGCGTCGAGCCCATAGAGCACGGCGCCGGCCCGCAGGGCCCCGAGGTCGCCCGAGGTCGCGAGTGGCAGCACGCCGAGCTCAGACACCAGACGTCCGATGAAGACGTCGGCCGGCTCGACCGAGCCGGCCCGCCACCACCCGTGCAAGCGGCGTAGCGCACGCACGACCTCCGGGTGCCCTCGCTCGCCCGGAGCGATCGCATCGAATACGCCGTCGCTCAGTTTGTGCTGGACCAGGCGCTCGTAGTCGATCCCGAAGAAGAGCCCGACCAGAGCCGACAGGACCTTCACGGGGTCGGTCGGATCGATCATGCACTGGAGGATCACCTTGAGCTCGTGGATCTCCTCTTCGACTCCGACGCCAGCACCCGTCACCTGAACGGGGAGGCCATAGGCCTCCAGCGCGTGCGCGTACGCCGCGAGCTGTCCCCGCCCGCGGGTGAGGACCAGGAAGTCCGCCGGGACACGCTCGCCTCCGTCGACTCGAGCGCGAATCCACGAGGCGATCCGTGCACCGTCGTCCGCGGCCGCGGACGGCTTGTTCTCTTGCTCCGGACTCAGGAAGTAGGCGAAGACCCCTTCGCAGGGGACATCCACGACCGGGGGGCGTGTGTCAAGTCGCTCGAACGCGGCCTGCTCCGGCGTGGCCTCGCGAGGGAGGAACGCATCGTCGTCGAACACGTCGTTGACCACATCGCCGATTGGGGGCCTCGACCTGAAGTTCGTCGAGAGAGAGAGCACCTCGCCGAACTCACCGAATCGTTCGCGCACGAAGCCGTACAGCTGAATGTCCGCTCTGCGGAAGCGATAGATGCTCTGCTTCGGATCGCCCACGACGAAGAGTGCGCCTGCGCGTGGTGTCTGGGCGCGCCAATCCGCGGCTTCGTTCACCCCTTCTCTCACGGCGCCCTCGTTGGCCGGGGGCTCGGCTTCCTCGCCCGCCGTCTCCGTGTCCGGTTGGGACGCCCCTCCCTCGACCTCGTGTGGCTCGGAGGAGAGCAGGAGCATGATCTCGGCCTGCAGCGGGTCGGTGTCCTGGAACTCGTCGACGAGGATGCGTCGATACCGATGGCCCAGCTGCCGGCGCACGCTACGGTTCTCTCGCAGGAGTCGGGCCGCGAGCACGAGCAGGTCCTGGAAGTCGAGCCGTCCGACGCGGACCCTGTGCTCCGCGAAGGCCTCCGCCGCGGCCCGGCAGAGCCGGATGGCCAAGGCGTACCGGTGGGCATACCACCGATCGACGAGGCGCTGCGCCGGCGTGTCGCCCAGACCGAACCTGTTGATATCCTCCACCAGGGAGCGTGTCATCTCCTTGTCACGCCACCGATTGAACGTGGTCCCGAACGGCCGACCCGACTTGCACAGGAGCGCGACCGCCTCGAACAGGTCGGTCGTGCGCTCCCAGCCCGTGATCTCCCGCTCGAAGTGCAGCCGGCGGAGCTTCTTCTGCAGGGAATCCCAGCCCTTGGCAGGGGGCATGTCGTCCATGAGCTCCCAGGCTCGGTCCACCAGCCCGTCGAGCTCCTCGCGGATCACGCCAACGTCGGTGAGGCTGGGGGGCTCCTTCGCTTCCGCCGGAAAACCGACGTCCGGGTTCTCCACGAGCGTATCGAAGAGGCGGAACAGGTGTCCGGGGCGCAGTCCGGCCCCGGCCAGATCCTCCAGAATCGCGTCGCTGTCACGCGCGAGTCGCTCGAGATAGGCCTCCCAGAACGCCCTCCGCATCGGAGTCCGCTCCTCCACGGGCAGCTCTTCGAAGCCCGGGTCGAGGCCGACGTCGAGGGGGCGCTCCCGGAGCAGTCGTCCGCAGAACGAGTGGATCGTGCCGATGAAGGCGCGGTCGATCTCGTCCAACGCGCCCGCCAGACGATCGAGCTCGAGCTCGGGATCCGTGTTGGCCCGGCCAGGCTCGGGTCCGGCGGCCAGCTCGGAGCGGAGTCCCACGATGCGCTTCTCGAGGACCGTCTGGAAGCGTTCCCGGAGCTCGGCCGCGGCCTTCCGGGTGAAGGTGACCGCAGCGATCTCGTCCACACGCGCCGTGCCGGTCGCGATGAGCGCGACCATGCGCTCCACGAGCGCCGACGTCTTTCCGGATCCTGCGCCCGCCTCCACGAGCAGGTTGGCATCGAGATCGGACGCAATACGGTCCCGGGCCGCGTCGTCGCGGAGCGGAAGCGGTATCACCCCGGTCTCGGTCACGGAGCAATCTGTCGAGCGGGCGGAGTCGGGGGAAGTGTCCCAACCCCGCGAATCCACGTCCCGGAATCGGACACTTGCGGGCGGCTCAACCACTCACCGAAGAGAGAGCCGGCGGCGTATCACGTTGCAGAGCAACATGTTGCGGAGGCCGGACGTCTTTGGCACGCCCTATGCTCTCATTGATGAGCAGCCAGGGCCCGGGGGCGGTGGGTCGGAGGACGGATGGGATGACGATGATGGGGGACCGACCACCGCCCGGGCTCGGGCCGCAGTCGCGATGAGCCGCGTCCTGAGCAGCGGCGAGTTCCACGGCGTCCGCCGTGAGACCGTTCACACTTCCGATCTCACGTTCGCAGAGACGACGTACGACTCCGGGCACCGACTCCCTCCCCACGCGCACGATCTGCCGTTCTTCTCCCTCCTGGTGCGCGGCTCGTTCAGCGAGATCCACGACGGGAGGGTTCGAGAGTGCGGGCCCGCATCCCTCGTGTTCTACCCCGAGCACGAACCTCACCGCGAGGTCTTCGGCGCCGAGGGTGGCCGATCGTTCCACGTCGAGCTCGGACGAACGTGGGTCGAGCGCATGCGCGAGCAAGGATCCACCTACCATTCGGGCTCCCGGGAGAGCCTGGGAGGTCGCCTCAACCTGCTCATGGTGCGGCTGCACGCCTGGTTCCTCACGGCAGGGCCGTCCGTGGAGGCCGAGGAGACCGTTCTGGAGATGTTCGGCGAGGTCACGACGTCGGACCGTCTCGGAGCGGAGTCACACCCGCCGAGGTGGCTCTCCCACCTTCGCGATCGGCTTCACGCCGACTTCCGGGGCAAGATCAGGGTGTTCGACCTCGCCCATGAGGCCGGCGTTCATCCCGTGCATGCTGCTCGTGTGTTCCGGAAGTACCATGGATGCACGATCGCGGCATACGTGCACACGTTACGCATCGAGCACGCCCGGCGCTGCCTCTGCGACGAGCGTCGGTCGCTCTCCCGCATCGCCCATTCGTCGGGCTTTTCTGATCAGGCGCACTTCACGCGCCGCTTCAAGGCCCTCGTCGGTCTGACGCCGGGCGCGTATCGGAGGCTGATGCTGAGCTAGGCGGGTACCCCGCGCCAACCCTCACTCGCGATTCAGGTCGTACCTCATGATCCGACCGTGCGGGCCCGCTCGGTCGCGCTCGAGCGCGAAGACGTCGCCGGGCGGACCGGGGGCGGCCTCGATCCGGCGCCGAATCCGCTCGCGGTCCTCCGGATGGAGGGCGAACGAGAACGCCCGCGCGTTCCGCTCCATCTGACCTCTACGTGTCGCACCCGCAATGACGGCCGCCACCTCCGGCTGCTCCAGCATGAACCGGATCGCGACCGCCGAAGGCTCGACCTCGTGCCGCCCTCCGATCTCGACGAGATCCTGAAGGAGGGCCTGGAAGGCGTTCCAGCCCCCGAACTCCTCGATGATCAACCGATACTTGGTCAGGGAGCGATTGTCGTGCTCGGCGGGGTCGTCGCGGCCGAGCCACCGCGTGCTGAGGAAGCCGCCGGCCAGCGTACCGAAGGCGATCAGCGACATCGCAGAGCGCCGGCACAGGTCGGTGAGGCCGTGCTCCGGTCGACGATCGAGCACCGAGTACTGGACCTGGTTCGAGATCACCTGTACCCCGGCTTCCGTGAGGCGGCGTACGCGCGCGACGTCCATGTTCGTGACGGCGAGGTGGCCGATCTTGCCGGCCCGCTGTAGATCGGAAAGCCAGAGCGCGGTCTGCTCCATCCCGGGGACTTCGTCACGCCACCAGTAGTACTGGACCAGATCGAGCCGCTCCACGCCGAGCCGCGTCAGCGAGCGGTCGACGATCCGTTCCACGTACGCGCGGTCGACACCCGCCAGGGCCGAGTCGTCCGGAACGAACTTCGTGTGGATCTGGATCAGATCAGGCGAAGACGTCGAGCGCCATCGTTCGAGGAATCGGCCATAGAGCTCCTCGACCCCCGTGTAGATGTCGGCGCAGTCGAACGTCGTGACGCCGAGCGAGGCGGATGCCACGAGCACATCCAGGGCGTCGTCCAACGCCGGGCCGTCGAGCCGGTGCCCGGCGGAAAACTGCCAACCGCCATGAATGAGTCGGGAGACGGTGTAGCCGGTCGTCAGCTCGAACCGTTCGATCATCCCTGGTCCAGCGGCACCCGGGTCACTTCACCGTGACGAAAGACCGACTTGCCCGTGCGCGTGATTCTGAAGCGGCCGCCGCAGAGAGGATCCGGACAGGCCACCTCCATGTCCGTCGTCATCCAGTCGGTCGGGGCCGTCTCCCTTTGCTTCGCCGGGAGCAGCGGAAGAAGGGCGGCAAGCGGGTAAAGGGGAAAGGTCTGGCCTGGCGGGAAGCTCAGATTCTCCCCGGAGAGGTCGAAGTGGTCGCCGACCGCGTGGTTGCAGACCATGGGCCGGTCGCCGGCGACGACCTCCACACGGAGATCGTAGAGCTCGAATTCGTCGGATGTGCCCACGGGCGAGTGTGGGTAGCGGGTGGAGGCGTTGCGTCGGACCGGAGGACCTGCGCTGGAGTCTCCTACGGTGTCGTGATCTGTCGGGCACCGAGGGGTGCAGGTGCGATCGGCGCCGCCCGAACGTAGGATTGCGCCGATCCGAATACGACCCCCAGGGCGGGCCCGTGGCCGAGAACCCGAGTAGTCACCCTCCGACGCAGCCGGCGAAGGTGACCCCTCGTCTGGACTTTCGCGGAGGCTTCGTGGGGGCGCTCGCCCCCTTCCTGGTCTTCCTCGGGGGCGTCTCCTGGCTCGGCCTGGCCGGGGCGCCGGACGAAACCGGCTTCGGCCCCGTTCTGATCGCCGCGATGGCGGTGGGTCTCATCCTGGCGAAGAACCGTGACGGCTACGCGGAAGCGGTGCTCGACGGGATGAGCCACCGGATCGTCATGCTCCTCGTCCTGGCGTGGCTCCTCGCGGGCATCCTGGGCGTCCTGCTCCGGGAGAGCGGCCTGATCGGCTCCCTCGTCTGGCTGGCGGGAGAGTCGGGCGTCCGGGGGGGCGGATACGTTACCGCCGCATTCCTGGTCTGTGCCGTCTTTTCGACCGCCACGGGAACGAGCCTGGGGACGATCCTGGTCTGCGCGCCTCTCCTCTACCCGGCGGCCGGACCGCTCGGCGGTGATCCCGGCTTCACGATCGGCGCGATCCTCGCGGGCGCGACGTTCGGCGACAACGTGTCCCCGATTTCCGACACGACCATCGCCTCCGCGACCACCCAAGGGGCGGACCTCGGGGGGGTCGTCCGTTCCCGTATGCGCTACGCGCTACCGGCCGCCGCTTTCGCGATCGTGATCTTCACGGCATGGGGCGGCGAGGCTGAGGGAACGGGGCCATCGACGGCCGGCGCACCCGCCGACCCGATTGGGCTCGTCATGCTCATCGTGCCGGCTCTAGTCCTGTTCCTCCTCCTACGTCGCGCTCACCTGGTGGTAGGCCTCTTCTCCGGGATTGGCTCCGCTTCCCTGCTGGGGATCGCTCTCGGCCGCTTCGGGCCGGCAGATCTGCTCTTCATCGACGCCGACAACTTCGTCGCGACGGGGATCCTGCTCGACGGTATGAGGCGGGCCTTCGGCGTCTCGATCTTCACCCTCCTGCTCATGGGCCTGGTCGGTGGCCTGGAAGCGTCGGGCCTTCTCGACCGCTTCGTCTCTTGGCTCGGAGCCCGCGCCTCTTCGCAACGCCAGGCAGGATGGTGGATCTTCGGCTCCGTCTCCGCCGCGACCATCCTCACGACGCACTCGGCCGTGGCGATCCTGGCCGTCGGTTCGCTCGCCCGTCGAATCGGGGAGCGTGCGGGGATCGGCGGATACCGCCGCGCGAACATCCTCGACGTGACCGTCTGCACCTATCCGTTCCTGCTGCCGTTCTTCATCCCCACGATCCTGGCGGCCTCCATGACCGCGGACACGGCCGGCATGCCCCGCGTGACGCCGTGGGACGTCGGGCTCCACAACGTGCACTCGTGGGGCCTCCTGGTGGTGCTGCTCCTCTCGCTCGGCCTCCAGAAGGGGAGTACGGACGGCTGACGGTCGGCGCGCGCGCCGAGGACCGTCAGCCCACGACGAGGACCGTCAACCGCGGAGCACCGTCATCCGGCGACGAGGACGATGCCGTCTCGCCGGACTTCGACCGTCGTGCCGTCGAAAACATCCTCGAACGCTTCGACCGGGACCTCGACAATCGGGATCGGGGCGTATCCGAGCTCGGACCCGACAACGGCGCCGAGCGAGAGAATCGCGTCCGCCTTGCCCATGAGGACGGCAGCAGGGGCCGTGCGCTCCCGGAGCAGCTCGAGCATGATCGCGCTCGACGAGCTCGATCCGACCGCCGACGGCAGAAGAAGCACACGACCCGTGATGGACAGACCGTGCTGCGGATGGCGTGGATCTACGATCTCACCTCGGACCGGATCGACCCCACCCCAAAAGGAGATGGGATGCGTGAGCGTCAACAACGGGCCCCGGCCGCGACCCGCGACGAGGATCCGGCCGCGCACGACCCGCGGAGGGCCACCCGCCGGCACGCCCTGGTCGGGCGGCGGGCTCACCACGTCCATACCGAGTCGTCGCGGACGAGGCGTCCCGTCCGCGCGGACGTGACACAGTCCTCGAGGCTTCCGTACACCACTTCGTACCCGGTATTCGACGGCCCGTAGTGGGCGAACTTCCCGGAGTTCGTCATGAGGACACCGCCCGTCGCCGGGAGGATCGGTGTCACCACTACGCACGTGTCCACGACGATCTGCACGCCCGCTGCGCGGAGGGGGCCCGTCAGCCCCTGCTCTTCGGCGGCGGCCAGCGTGTCTCGGGCCGTGCACACGTAGAACGGGACCGCGAACCGGACCGGGGTCGACGCGGCGGGCACATCCCCGGCCGCCGCCGTCCCAGCGACGAGCGCTGCGAGCTGTTCGAACTCCTGCAGAGAGAAGTGGGGGCTTCCCACCGCCACGGCATCGATCTCCTCGGTTCCCGCGGCGGTCGAGAGTCGGGCCATGGCCGTGAGCAAGGCGTCTGGAGTGACGCGAATCCGTCGGGGAAGCGCCGGCAAGCCCCGGCTGACCCACCCCGGAGGAGCGGGCCGGCTCGGCTCGATCTCCTCGATCCCGATCGCGGCGGCCGTGGTCGGCGCCTCCGGCGTCACACCGACGACGTGGAAGAGTGCCACGGCTCCCGTCGAGGCCGCGGCCGCGCCCAGCGCCTTCAGCTGGTCGCGGGTGGTGCCCGGAAGGAGCCCTTCGATCGCGGCGACCTCGTCTCCGAGCCTGAGGCCGAGCCATGTACCGAGGACGGGAAAGAACACGTCGCGGGACTTGAGTGACTCCGGGACACCGGTCGCGTCCACGACGACCGTGGCCCGCCGGTTCTCCCTCAGGTGCAACCCGTGCATCGGCGCGCGACCCGTCAGCGCGCAGCACGCGTCCAGGAAGTCGCCGTATCGCTCCGTCCGGGCACCGAGCACCGAATTCACGAACGCAATGGCATTGGACTCTCCCCAGGCCACCTGCTCTCCGAGGCCAGGCTCGTGCCCCACCTGATAGGGGGCGCACGTGAAGGTCGGCTGCGCGCCCATGGTCACGTAGGCGTCCATCTGGCGACGGGCCATCGCCGTCCTGTGAGGATCCGCGCGCACCACCTCGGGATGCAGAAGGTCCAGAGCCCCCACGTTGAGCGTCGTAGGGACCGCCACACGCCCACCGCCGCGCACGAGGGCCTCCGCGAACTCCACGCCGCCGTCCCCGTGATAGAGACACCCGTCGATGTGCGCCGACGAGATCTCGACCAGCGACCGTGCACCCAGCAGCTCCGCTGCCGCGACGACGATCCTCATGGCCATCGCGACTGCCTCGCCTCCCTCACCTTCCAGTAGCGCCCGTTCTTCGTCCGAGAGCGTAGCCGTCACGATCGGTCCTGCGCCGCCCGGCGCCCGTTCGGATTCAACGTCCGTTCCCGATCGGCGTGCCCGGGGGCGGAGTCAACGCGTCCGTGCGGTCCCCTCCTTCAAAGCGCCTGTCGAGGAAGCGGTGGATATCCGCGGCCACCAGCTGCGCGTGCGCGGCCGCCCCGCCCTCGCCCGCCCCTGCAGACGCCGCCTGCGTCGCGCGTTCGGCGATCCGGTGGAGGCCCCACTCGGCGGCAGCCCGGGACTCGACGGTCGCGCTGGCGCTGGCCGCGAGGTCGATCAGCACATCGACCAGCTCGCGCTGCGGGACGCGACCGAGGGTGCTCGCTCCGTCGACGCCCCAAAGCGCGTCCACGAAATGGCCGACGACTTCCTCGGGACTGGGCAAAGACGCATCACGCTCGTGGAAGGCGGCGACACGCGCCATGCGAGGCTCGTCGAAGACGCCGCCGATCACCATGCGCGACAGCGTTCTCGAGATCCCGAGATGATCGAAGGCCGGGCCGGCTCGCGACTCGAAGTCCATGCGGATCTCGGCGAAACCGAAGGGTCGAGGCGCGAGCATCCGAAGGACGTCCTCCGGTACGTCCAGGGCCGCCGGAGACAGCGCAGAGACCAGCTGATCCAGAGCTCGGCGCTGTCGCGCACCGTCGATGACCTGTGTCACTGGGAGAGGATCCCCCCGCACACCGTAGCGGAAGTCCATCCCTCCGACCGTCTTGATCACGGCGCCCAGCTGGAAGCGGTGATGTAGGTAGACTGGCACGAATCGCTCACCCAGCCGCCACATCGGGGCGCCCTCGGCGATCGCGTCCTCGGAGAAGCCGTCGATCAGCGCCCGGCGCACCTCGACCATCCGGTCCATCTCGTCCAGCACGTCGGAGCCATTGATCCACGTCGTCGCGTCGGGATACGAAGAGGCGGCGTTCTCGTCGGAATTCGTGATGAACTTGAGCCCCCTCTCCATGCCGTCTGCGACGATCGCCTCGAGGGCCGCCTCCTCCTCAGCGGACTCGAACTCCGAGTACGCCCACCGGATCGCGAGCGTGTCGTACGCACCCGGGCCCGGACGGTACGCGTCGGCCAGCCGTACCTGATCGTCCTCCAGCTCGATCAGCGGCGCGGGATAGTCCATGACCGAGGCACGCCCGTAGCTCGCCGCGATGAAGTTGTGGGCCAAGCCGAGCGTATGGCCGATCTCGTGCGCCGAGTGCTGACGCCGCCGGGCCATCGTGAACTCCTCGGCCGTCACGTCGGGATCCAGCTGCGCGATCCAGTCGAGAGAGCCACCCGC
>JBDHDM010000129.1:0-10232 GCA_039591515.1 Gemmatimonadota bacterium
AAGTCCGCCCAGTTCATCGCCAGCGCGTGGCGTAGCCGGTCCTCGTTGACAGGCTCGACACGGAGTATGTGGAGCAGATCCTCCATCGTCTTTCGTGCGCGTACCTTGGAAAGGTACTTGCTGAGCAGGTAGTGCAGGGTCGTTACGGAGTGCGCTGCCAGGACACCCTCGATCGCGCGGGCCTCCACCAGTTGGAGCACGGCTTGGGAGTCGGCGACGAACGGCTCACGTGCGGCGAGCACATCGAGGACGACGTTGACATCGATGAGGACCCGGGTCACCCGTGCTTCTCATCAAGGTGAGCGCGGTGTTCGTCCCGGAAGACAGTTGAGGGGAGGAGGCCTCGCAGGCGCTCCGAAATGGGGGTCGCCGCCTCGACGGAGTCCTCTAGCGAGGCCAAGAACTGCTCAACGAGCTGGGACACCGTCGTCTCGTTCCGCTCCGAGAACCGCTTGGCGCGGGCCACGACCTCGGGATCGACCGAGAGCGTCAGTTTGGTCTTGGGCACTGCCACCTCCATACGTGTCATCTATGCTACACCATACGTACGTCGGGTTCCGTGAGCAACTCGGCGGACCAGCCAACAAGGACTTCTACAGTCCGCGTGAGCCGGATGGGAAGCGCTCCGCGCTTGTGAGCGAGAGGCTCCGGCAGTAGAAGTCCAATCCGTTAGGGTGCTCCGGCTTCCGTCGAGGGCAGTTTCACGGAAAGGGGACCGCTTGAGTCACGTCGTCCGAGTCTTTCAGGCTGAAGTGAAGCCAGGTAGCGAAGCTGAGTTTCAGCGCTTCTTCCTTGAGGAAGCCCTTCCCATGATCCGAGAGCAGCGTGGGTTGGTGTCAGTTCGTGTCGGGCTCCCCGTCGACCGCTCGCCACAGAGCTTCGTCATGATCACGACTTGGTCTGACCTGGATGCGCTCAAGTTGTTCGCCGGTGACGATTGGGCGAAAGCGGTGATTGACCGGCGCGAGGCGCACCTGTTGGCCGAGGTCCGAGTCGCTCACTACCTGGACTCTTGAGGGTCGACGCGAAAGACGGGCTCTTTCGGACCGAGAGGGAGCGAGCCGGAAGGCTCCTATCGTCTTCAAGACCGGGGCACCATCGCCCAGCCAGTGTGCCAAGGTTCTGCCAACGCCCCGCGCAGCCCATCCGGCCCCGAAGGCCACACCGGCGATCGCCGGGACGACGGCGCGAAGCGACGTCAATCCCACCCCCTCCGTTGTGGCTGTTCATCGACTTGGGCCGGAGGCCGATGTGGATAGCCGCTCATGCGCGCCTCCCACCTTCCGTGCCGAGCCGAACCTTCACCTCGTGATCTCGTTCGTCGTCTCCTACGGTGATCCGATTCGACGGAAGTACGACGCCGTCCAGCTCGATCCTCTGGACCCCACTGCACACCCGGTCCGGGTTGTCGACCTCGATCCGATACGTCGAACCTCTCGCTCGAAGCACGATCTCGTACGTGGGCCAGCTCGACGGAATACACGGCTCGATCATGAAGCCACCTTCGACGGGTTTGAGGCCGAGGATCGCCTCGGTCCCCAGTCGCCACATCCATGACGCGGACCCGGTATACCACGTCCAGCCACCACGCCCCACGTGGGGCGGAACCGAGTAGACGTCGGCAGCAACGACATAGGGTTCCACCCGGTATCGCTGCGCGCCTCGCCAGTCCTGACTCTTGTGCACGGGATTGAGCAGCTCGAAACAGCGACCCGCCCGGTCACCGTCACCCAAGGCCGCGTACGCCAACGCTGTCCAAATCGCGGCATGCGTGTACTGCCCGCCGTTTTCTCGCACACCCGGAGGGTACGCTTTGATGTACCCGGGCCACCGCTCCGTACGGTCGAAAGGCGGGGACAGCAACCGGATGAGACCATCGTCTTCACGCACCAGCTCGTCCCAGACGGCGTCCATGGCCTTCTCGGCCCTCGCTCGTGAGGCCCCGCCGGAGAGCACGGCCCAAGCCTGGCTGATCGCGTCGATCTTCGCCTCGTCACTCCCGGCGGCACCGATCGGCGTGCCGTCGTCGTACGTGGCTCGCAGATACCAACCGCCATCCCACGCGAAGTCCTCGATGCTCCGCTGCAGCTCGGCTGCCCGGTGTCGGAAGCGGCGCGCAGTGGGCTCGTCACCCAGCTCCTCCGCCACTGATGCGAAGGACTCCAGCGTCGCGTAGAGGAACCACGCGAGCCAGACGCTCTCTCCCTCGCCCTTCTCACCGACGCGGTCCAGGGCGTCATTCCAATCCCCGGTCCCGATGAGCGGAAGTCCATGACCTCCTTTCGTCGAGGCACGGTCGATCGCCCGCACGCAGTGCTCGTAGACGCTGCCGTGCACTTCCCCGTGCAGGTAGTTGCCGTAGCGCTCTCGCTCACCGTCTGCCAGGGGCGCACCGGCGAGGTACGGCACGGACTCCGCCAGGAGCGCACGGTCGCCGGTCGCGCTGAAGTACGCCGCCGTCACGTATGGAAGCCAAAGAAGATCGTCGCTGCATCGTGTTCTGACCCCTCGCCCGGAAGGCGGGTGCCACCAGTGCAAGACGTCCCCCTCCTCGAATTGGCGACCTGCAGACTCGAGGATCTGGCCACGCGCCACGCCGGGCTCGACGAGTAGGAAGGCGAGAGAGTCCTGAAGCTGATCCCGGAACCCGAACGCGCCACTGGATTGGTACAACGCCGAGCGCCCCCACAGCCGGCACGAGAGTGCCTGGTAAAGGAGCCAGCGGTTCAGCAGAACATCCATGGCCGGGTCCGGAGTCCGCACGGTGACCCGCGAGAGGAGCCCATCCCAAGAGCCCCTGGCTTCCCCCTCCATCTGCTGGACCGCGCCGGGCGCGCGACACATCTGGACGACTTCCTTCACTTCGGTCAACGCCTCCTCCCATCCCAAGAAGAAGCGCACTGTGCGGGTCTCTCCCGGTGCGAGGCTCACGTGCACCTGCAGGGCGGCGCAGGGCTCGATCCCCAAACCCGCCTTTCGATCGAGGCCGATCCGCTCGAGCGCAGCCGGGGCACCCGGGCTTCGACCCCGGCCGAGAAACTCGCGGCGATCGGTCGTCCAGCCGTGCGCTGGCTGATCCGATGCGAGGAATGCGACGCCGGCTTCCTCGAGCTCGCTGAACAGATCCTTGGCGACGAGAATCTCGTTCTCGGCATCGAAGCCCGTTTCCAGGTGCGGCGCGGAGCCCTGCCGATCGGCACCCAGAACCCATTCGGCGAAGTACGTCACCGTGAGACGGCGATGGCGCGACCACTCGTTCTCGAGCTCGAGCTCAATGACCTTGGCCCGCGGTCGCAGCGCAGCGAACAGCTTGAGCCGGTGACGGAGGCCTCGCCCGTGATGGATGAACACCGAGTACCCGGCGCCGTGCCGCACCTCGTAGTCGCCCTCCCCGGGCCGTGGACGGGGTGTGGGCGTCCAGTAATCGGCCGTCTCCTCATCCCTCACGAAGATCAGCTCTCCCGAGCGATCGATGACCGGGTCGTTGGCCCAGGTCGTCAGGCGGCTCTCCCCACTGTTGCCGACCCACGAGAAACCCGATCCCGCCTCCGAGACGATGAAGCCGAGGTCCGGGGTCGCCACCACGTTGATCCAAGGCGCGGGCGTACTCGTTCCGGAGTCCAGACGGATGTGGTACTCCCGTCCATCGGTGGTGAAGCCGCCCAACCCGTTGTGCAGGTGCAGGGCCTGGCTAGGAGGCAGCGGCTTCGTGGGTTCGGGCGCCCACCCTCCGGTCGGAACCGGCACGAAGGGAGGAAGCTCCAAACCGAGCTCCTCCATCCCCGCCAGCTGGGTCAGCAGATCTCCGCGCTCGGCGTCCAGCATCACCCTTGCGGCCTCTTCGATCGTGGCGCGGTGGAGGGGATCGAGCCTCGCGACTGGCAGATAGTGCACACCTCTCGGCCGATTCAGGTCTCCTGCCCGCCCGAGTCGGGTCAGCGCACGACGTAGCCACTCCGCGAGCGGCTGCCGGTATCCGTCGGTACTATCGTCGAGCACCGCCATCTCGATCGCTACGTTCTGCTCGCGCCACAGGGCGTACGCCTTCAGGGCGTCGAGCAGCACCGCGGTCTCGTCGGGCGAGGAGACCCGCACCGCAAGGAGCGGGAGGTCTCCAGAGATACCCAAAGCCCACAGGCCCTGCTGCTGAGGCATACGGTCCGGAAAGCGCGAGGGCCGGCCCCTGAGGGCGTGATAGGGGTGAAGAAGGGCCGAGAGGAGCCGTTGGTGGCCAGGAACCTTCGCAGGCAGGATGTCCAGTGAATGGAGCAACCTCTGTGACCGGGCGCCAGCGCGCTGGAATGCCCACGAGGTGCCGGCCTGGGTCCGATACACGTCGATCGCGGCCAAGGCCGCCTCCTTCGACTCCCCAACCGCCGTCAGGTACACGAGCTCGATATCTCCGCGGGCCGGAAGCTCCACCTGGAACGTGAAGCTCAGGATCGGGTCGAGCACGCATCCGCTCGCCCCCGGTCCGGCCTTCTGGCGCAGGCGCAGCGCGGCCGGGGCATGGGGTTCGCCGTTCCTGCCCAGGAACCGCTCCCGGTCGGTTTCCCAGGCCACGATCTCACCGGCGCCCGGTCGGTACGCGACGGTGTGGGCCAGGAAGAGGGGCGGGTCGTCCGGGGACGCCGGCCTGCGTCGGAATACGAGCGCCTCGACCTCCGGGCGGAACTCGCTCTCGACGAAGAGCTTGACGAATGCGGGATGGCGCCGGTCCTCTTCGGGACGAGCGAGCGACACCTCCGCGTAGTTCGTGACATGCAGGAGCCGAGGCACCGGTCGATCGTTGATCAGCGTGAGCCGCCGGATTTCGACGTCGGCACCAGGGGCTACCGTCACCGCCACCCTCGCAGACACACCCCCGTGCATTGCGTGGAACTCGGCCTCGTGTGGGGCGAACCTCACTTCGAGGTCCCCGTGGGTCCCCATGGGTGCCCGGTACGGCGACCAGAGGGTGTCGCTCGCGACGTCCTGGATGTAGAGCCAGTGCCCCCACGGATCCGCCGTCATGTCCGCGTGCCAGCGGGTGATGGCGTGCACACCCCAGCGCAGCCCTCCGGCGCCCGTCGCCGTGACCAGAGCGCTGAGTCGCCCGTTCGACAGAGCCAGCGCCTGTGGCAGCCCCTCGTCCGGGCGAACCGCCCAGCTTTCGATGGCGGGTGGGCCCAAGACGCGTGGAGCCGCCGCGGGCGCCGGTGGTGCCGACGGCTCGATCTGGACGTGACCCGGTGCCCGCTCGTGGAGCAGGAATTCGGGCGCGGCCATCCGCGGGTCGGCGTGGAACCGGTCCACCATGATGTCGTCGTTCAACAGGTTGTTCAGCGTCACCAGGATCATGCCCTGGTGGTGTGCCATGTACGACCGAACCACGCTCGGGACCTGGGCGGTGGCGCCCCCTCCGGGACGCCCGAAATCGATGGCCTCGTACAGCCCGTACGGTCCACGCCCACCCAGCCTATCGAGATGCTCGACGTTCTTGGCCACCGAGCTCGGATCGAGTGGCCAGGCGAGGGCGCTTGCGTAGGGGGAGATGACCAGACGGTCGCCCAGATCTCGGTGGAGTCCCAGCGCCGGAACCCCGAACGCGCGGTACTGATACACGCCATGATCGTCCAACTCGTGGCACCCCGACTCCGAGATACCCCAAGGCACGCGCTTCGCCCGCGCGAACTGGCTCTGTCGGGCCACCGCTCCACGGCAGCTGACCGCCAGCAGCGAGTGCTCCGGCATCCTCATGAGGATTCCGGGCATGAGGTACTCGAACATGGTGCCCGCCCACGAGAGCAGGACCGTGCGTCCATCCGCGCGCCCGAACGGCCGACCCAGGTGTAGCCAGTGCTCGGACGGGACGTCCCCCTTCGCGATGGCCACAAAACTCGCGAGTCGAGCTTCGGACGCGAGAAGATCGTAGTAGCTGTTGTCGAGCTCCCCCATCGTGACGTTGTAGCCGATGTGGAAGAGCTTCCGAGACGCGTCGTACAGGAACGAGAAGTCCATGGCGTGCGCCGTCGTGACACAACGTGCGCGAAGCTCTCCACTCTCTCGGACTCGTCGGCCGGCGGCTTCGGCCGCCCGCCGCAAGCGCGCCTCCACGCCGCGAACCTCCTTCAGATCCAACGCACCGAGTTGCAGAGCCTCGATCGCCTCGCCGCAGACCACCGGGACCTGCGCCAACGGCAGCTCGGGCGGCATGACCCGGCGTAGCATTCGCCACACCTCCCCCCGCGCCGGATTCGCATCTTCGGCTGTCGGCGATTGCTCCCCCCGCTTCCATTCTCCCACCCACGGGGCCATCTCGTCGATCTCCGCGAGGGTCCGCGCAGCCTGCCCGTCGAGGTGACGCAGCCACTCCTGGACCTCTCTGAGCACGCCGCCGTCCCGCGGACCGGGATCCGCCTGCATCAGCCCTTCGAGACACCGCTCGATCTCATCGACGGCCACGCCCGCCTCGTAGGCGGCGTCTCGTGGCTGTCCCTTGGAGCCCTCGACACGCCGGATCACGCCCTCGATCACGGTCGTGATCGCCACTTCGTCACTCCCGTCCACGATCGGCACGCGGGCGGCCGTGTCCAGCAGAACGCGGAGGGTGTCGAGAAGACCCTCTGACTCTCGGGCCCTGGGGAACGGATCGTCCACGTGGGCCGCGATGCCGGCTCCGAGCGCGATCAGGCTGGCAGCCAGATTCCCGCTGTCGACGGTGGAGACGTAGCGCGGAGCCAGTGGCTCGAGGGTACGGGTGTCGTACCAATTCAACAGATGACCCCGGTGGAGCTCGAGCTCGTCCAGACCGTCGAGGGTATTGGAGACCGTTGCAACGAGGTCGGAGGAGGTCAGGTACCCGAGGTCGTAAGCCGACAGGGTCGAAAGTAGGCCTAGTCCGATGTTCGTGGGCGAGGTTCGCGCCGCGACCTGGCCGCCCGGGTATTCCTGGAAGTTGTCTGGTGGAAGCCAATGGTGATCGGGAGCCAGGAAGCGCTCGAAGTACGCCCACGTTCGCCGCGCCAGACGACGCTGCGCGTGCGTGTCTTCCGGGGAGGCGGGGCTCCGTCGCTCCTCGATGGGTCGGCTGATCCACATGGCGAGAATGGGCGAGATCAGCCAGGCCGCGAGGATCGGCGCGGATGCCGGAAGCCGTGACGGTGCCAGGAGAACCACGAGCACGCCCAGCCCGACGGCGGTGACGGGGCCCGGCGCCAGGCCCTTTACGAACGCAGGCAGCCCAAGTTGCGTCCCCAGAGCGCGCGATGTCGCGGCAGAGCTAGTCCACTCCAGCAAGTGCGTCCGGCTCACGCCGAGCCGGTACAGTGTCCTCACGATGGCGTCGAGCTCGACCGCTGCCTGGTAGGGAAGGAAGGCCAGTGCCAGACACCATCGGAAGAACCCGAGAGGGGCGGAGCGGGACAGGACGCTGCCTCGCCGAATGAACCTGCCTCTCGCTGCGCTCGCCGCGGCCCCGAGAAAAACGGGAGCGCCGAGCACGACCCCGGTGGCGATCGTACCCCACCACCACCACGTCGCGGGTGAGAGCCAACTCCCCAGAAGGAGCAGGACGAGCGAGCTCATCAGAAGACTGCGGCGCAGGTTGTCCGCGATCTGCCATCGGCCGAGAGGCCCCACGACATTGCGGATCCGGCCGCCATCCTCGGCAGGTACGCTCGGAAGAAGCCAAGGCGCGAGCTGCCAGTCACCCCGGACCCAGCGGTGCAGACGTCGCATGAACGGGAGCACCGACGTCGGGAAGTCCTCGAACACGGCCACATCTGTTACGAGGGCTGCCCGACCGTGCACGCCCTCGAAGAGGTCATGGCTGAGCAGGGCGTTGTCGGGCACCCGGCCCTCGAGAGAGCGGTGGAACGCCTCGACGTGGTAGATCCCTTTGCCGGCGTAGATCCCGGTCCGAAACAGATCCTGATAGACGTCCGACACTGCGTGGGAGTACAGGTCGAGCCCTCGGTCGGCCTCGTAAACCTTCGAAAATCGTGTGGGGGCGCCCCCTCCTGGAAGCGTTTCCACGCGCGGCTGGAGGACGGTGTAGCCTCGAATCAGACGCCCGGAGGAATCCAGATGCGGAGTGTTGAGAGGGTGCAGGAACGTGCCCAGGAGCCGCCGGGCGGCTCCCTGGGGCAGGAAGGTGTCGGAGTCCAGCGTGATCACGTACTGAACGCCATCCAGCTCGTCCATGTCGCCCACGGGGCACGAGAAAGACGTTGAGTCCAGACCCAAGGCGAGGCGATTGAACTCGGTGAGCTTTCCGCGCTTGCGCTCCCAGCCCATCCAACATCCCTGGGCTGGATTCCACTCTCGGTTCCGGTGCAGTAGCATGAAGGGGCCGTCCCCCTCGGCCCGGTAGCGGCGGTTCAGCTCGCCGACGGCCTCGGCCGCACATTCGAGCAGGCCGTCGTCTTCGGGCATCACCTGTCGCGGTGCGTCCACGTGATCCGTCAGGAGAACGAAGCGCAGTCCGGGGTCCCGATTCCCCCCGTAATTGAGCTCGAGTTGCCTGGCAACGGCGGGGATCTCTGCGCGGTCGGTCAGTAGACACGGCACCACGACGGCGGCAGAAAGCGAAGCCGGAAGTCCCTCGGGTAGATCCATCTTTGGCAGCACCCGGGGCTTCACCAGCTGTCCGGCGACCCAATTGAACACCGAAACCGCCACAGTCGTGGAGGGGACGAACGCGATCAACGCCGTCCACAGCGCGAACGCCCCCCCGGCCCCGGTGCGTACGAGCGGGCCGACGATCGCCAACCAGGCCAGCAGCGTGAGGACCGCCACGGCCCCGAGGTATAGGCCCATGCGGTGGCGCCGCAGCCAGCGGACCGCGCGGCGCCGGAGCGTTGGAGACGAGCCCAGACGGCTCTCCAGGAGGAGTCGGCCTTCGTCGTGAAGATAGAAGCCCACGTGATGGCGGGGTGCGACGTCCGCCTCGCCGGGCTCCCCGGGTCGTTCGTGCCCGTCCACCCCTGCCTCGCGGGCGAGATCCACGGAGCGAAGGGCCACCTGCGCTTCACTCTCTCCGCTTCGGGAGGCCAGCACCTCCACAGCCTTTCGGTACCGGTCTCTCGTATGGAAATCCATCCTCGCATACGCGCCCGCGGGATCCAGACTCCGGAGCGTCCGCTCGACCCTGGACACGCTTTCGACGAAGCTCTTCCAGTCGAGCGTCGCGGCGGTCCGCAGACTGCCGACCGCGCCCGCCACCCTCTCGTCCAGGGTGGCGGACGCGCCAGCTGGGGAGACGATGCGTGTCTGACCCGGCCCCTGCTTCTCCTCCGAGATCCCCGACAAGAGCTGCTTGCCGCAATCGACCAGCTCCTCGATCAACGACAGGCGGAGCAGGGCGGGAAAGGCCCAGAGCTCTGCAGTCGACAAGGGCGCGACCGACTGGTACGCATCGAGGAATCTGGCGGCGCGCTCCGGGTCTACTCTGCCTTCGCCCTCTGCCACGAGCTCAGCGGCGATGAGCCCCACGCGCGTCTCGTACCCCGCTGCAGCCCCCTCGAGCGTCACGAGCTTGCGGACAAACCCTCGGCTAAGGTCCTGCCGAACGAGCGTCCGGGCCTCGGAGATGACGTAGTAGTTGTCGAGAAACCACTCGGCGGAAGCCGTGTTGTGGGCCGGGGCATCGGCTCTGAGAGCGGCGAAGAGACCGTCGAGCTCTCTGCTGAGCGATCGAACGTGTCTGCGTAGCCCCGCGTAGTGCGGACGGCGGTGCGCCGGGATCTGGCTCCGGGCAAGCTCCCTGGCGGGCTCATCGAGGCCCACCGGCCCCGTGGTGGAGACTGGCTCTACGGCCTCCATGCGTACGAGGCGCGAAGCCTGGAAGTCGAGAAGCCGTGGCCGCTGTCGGCGACGGCACGATCGGGCCTCGGCGGGGCGTCCTGAAGGACCAGCACAGGCGTGCGGCTGTTCTGGATCAGGCTCGCGGCGACGCTACCATAGTGCCACCCCGTATCGGCGGAGCGGCCATGCGCACCGAGCACGATCAGAGACTGCTGTTCCTCTTCGGCGATGTCGTCGAGTACACGCGGGACGTTGTCGACCTCCACCCGCTTCCGGAGGACGATGTTCGCGCTCCCTACCTGCTCGGCGAGCGTGTCGAGCCGTCGCTGCGCTTCTTCACGCTCGAGATCGACGAGCCGATCGAGCACGCGGCGCTCCTCCGAGCCCGTCCGGTACTTTCCGAGGGTGTTCGGGCTGGTCACGACATGCGTGAGCAGTAGCTCGCT
>JBDHDM010000130.1:0-10212 GCA_039591515.1 Gemmatimonadota bacterium
GCCCGTTCCGGACACGGGGAGGCCGGTCGTGACCTTCAGGGACCTCGAGCCGGTCTCTCAGACCGCGGCCATGATGGCAGCCTATGCGTACGGTGGCGGGCTACAGGATGGTGAGGAAGACGAAGGCGGCGGCTGGAGCGCGTTCCTCGGCGGGATCAGCGCGGCCCTGAGCGGGGGAGGACACTGTCCTACCCCGGGTGGGGCCGGACCGATGATCCTGCGCTGAGCGAACCACGACCAGCGCGCCCCCGGAGACTCTGACCCGAAGGGCCCGGGCGCGTAGGACGCAAGATCCGACCGGCAGGTGTCGTCAGGGGCGCTCCAACCCCAACGAGCGGATCTTGCGGTGGAGCGTCCGTGGCGAGATGCCGAGGATGTCGGCGGCTTGTCCCTGGTGCCAGCCCGCGCGCTCGAGCGCCTCGCCGATCGCCTGAGCCTCCAGCTCCTCCAGGTCCAAGGTGGGCAGCGTGTCGCCGGCGTCTCCGGCGGGCTTCGAGCCGGTCGCAGCTTCACGCCCCAGTGAAGCACCGAGGTCCGAGACCCGAATCGTCTGCCCGCGGGCGAGAAGGGCGACCCGCTCGATGACGTTGCGCAGCTCGCGAACGTTCCCGGGCCAGGCGTAGCTCTCCAGCATGTGCATGGCCTGGCCTTCGATCGTCCACCAGTCGCCCTCGCCCGGCCTGAACTCCTCCAGGAAGTGGGAGACCAGCAGCGGGATGTCGCCCCGTCGCTCCCGGAGAGGCGGGAGCTCGACGACGATGGCGTTGATGCGGTAGAAGAGGTCGCTGCGAAACCCCTCCTCGTCCACGAGCCTTTGGAGAGAACGGTGCGTCGCGGAGACCAACCGGAAATGAGTGGGAAACTCCTTCACGCCCCCCACCCGCCTGAAGCGGCGGGTTTCCAGGACACGTAGCAGTTTGGCCTGGAGGGGAAGCGGAAGGTCTCCGATCTCGTCGAGAAACAGGGTTCCGCTGTCCGCGAGCTCGACGAGGCCGATCTTCTTGCTCGCCGCTCCCGTAAAGGCCCCTTTCTCGTGTCCGAAGAGCTCCGACTCGGCGAGGGCCTCGGCCACAGCCGCGCAGTTCAGGGCGACGAGCGCCCCTTCCGACTGGCCCGAGTGTCGATGGAGCTCGCGGGCGATCAGCTCCTTACCGGTACCCGACTCCCCGTGGACGAGGACGGACGCGTCGGAGGCCGCGACCCGCTTGACCAGATCGAGGGCCTGCAGCATGGCGTCGTCCTGGGTGACGATGCTCGCGCCCGAAGCGACGCGCTGTGCGGCGGCCCCCAGGCGCTCCGAGCGAGCGACCATCGCCTGGGTTCGGGCCGCCTTGTAGATGGTGGTCACGAGGCGGTCCGGATCCACCGGCTTCTCGAGGAAGTCGTAGGCGCCGAGCTTCATGGCTCGGGTCGCCGTTTCGACCGTCCCGTAGCCGGACAGGAACACGACCTGCGGCCGATGCGGATCTTCACCGATGGCCTCGAAGAGCTCGAGGCCGTTGAGCCCGGGCATCGCGAGGTCGAAGATCGCGACGTCGAACGCCTCCTCACGGAGCGCTCGGAGCGCCGGTGGGCCCCCCGGGGCCAGGGTGATGTTCTCCTTACGCCAGCCCGCCTCGACGAGAACGCGCTCGATCAGGGTCAGCTGGTCTTCCTCGTCGTCGGCGACGAGGACGGAGATCGGACGCTCGCCGAAGGCAGACATACTACTGGTCTACCATTCGGTCCGTCGCGGGGCAAGAAAAACGTCGACCCTGGAAATGCCAAGGCCCCGCGGACCGTAGCCCGCGGGGCCAGAGGGCCACCCGCAATTTGGGGGGGACGGGTGAAACCCTCCTGGGGGGTATTCGAAGTGGCTGCGGGACCGGCCCCTGGGGGATCGAGCTTCGCTCATTCCTACCGGCATGCCGCGGAGGAACCCGGCCCCACAGCCTCGTATGTGATTGTGCCGTTAGGAAGCGCAAGGCCGGTGCCAAAACGTGTGAACCACGCAACTTAACTCATTGCAACGACTTACATCGATCGACCGGTCGCCGGCCCGACCGGACAAAATGGCTGATCCGGACACCCTGGCCGGTCAGGATGTCTTGCGGACCGGCCGCACGCCGATGGAGCGGAGCCGGAAGGGGAGTCGGGCCGAGAGCGCCGGGTGCGGCGCCCTCGATCAGGGCGTCGGTGGCCCTTCGTTGACCCGGACGTCCCGCACCAGGATCTCGATCGTCATGGGTGCGTCGTCACCCGACATCATGGCGCGGAACTGCTCGAGTTGCTCGGCCATCATGGACTCGACCATCGCTCGCCGGTCGGGAGGCATGGCCTCCAGCTCTCGCTGCATCTGCTCGAACTGAGCCCGGGTCTGGGGGTCAATCGCGGCGCCGAGTCCCTCGATCTGCACGACCGTCCGGAACGCCACGAGCATCCCCTGCACCTCACGGTAGTCGCCCATCTGAATCGTGCTCGTGACCGTGTGGACGCCCTCGGCATTGGTCATCTCGCCCTCGAACTCCAGGCGCCGAGGCGCGTAGGTGTCGACATCCAGAAAGACCGTGCCGCGCTGGGGAGTGAATTCGGAGTCAGGCGTGACGCTGCGGCCGAAGTCGAGCCCCGTGAAATCGTCCACCTCGAGCACGTGCAGGTCGTAGTCATCGACTCTCCGTACACCCGCGTAGCTCGCCCTTTGACCGAGCTCGTCACCGATCGAGTAGATCTCGTCGAGGCTCCCCTGACTCGAATCGGGCAGGTCCATGCCGCCCGCGGAGCTGCTCTTGAGGCGGAAGACCGGTCGTCCGTCGAGTGTCTCCTTTTCGAAATACGAGACGGTCTCCAACCCCATCGCGGTCTGGATCAGCGAGTAGTCTTCGATCCCCTCGGCCCGACGCTCGTACTCCGCGAGCATACGCCCGACGATGTCCGGCGCGGACTGCGCCTCCGCGGGGACGACCAGCACGAGCCACCCGATGGCCAACGCCGGGCCGAATCTCGACAGCACCGCTTCAACCTCCGGAGATACTGAACTTCTGGACGCGGCGACCCGTCGACGCCTCTCCCACGTAGATGTTGCCGTGGGAATCGACACTCATGCCGTGCGGGCGGAGGAACTGCCCGATTTGCCGACCACCACGCCCGAAATCCCCGACCACTTCGAGGTCGGAGCGCCGGAGGACCCAGACTTTGTGATTCGTGCCGTCCGCTAGGTAGAGCCACTCCTGGGCCTCGTCGGGCGAGAGAGCGATCACGAACGCCGAGCCCGAAGCGAGCGTACGGGGCTGTATGACCTTCTCGGAAACGAAGGTGCCATCCTGTTGGAAGACCTGGATTCGGTTCCCTCGTCGATCGGCGGTGTAGATCAGGCCGTCGTTCGAGCCGACGAGGCCGTGCACGGTCGAGAACTGCCGGGGCGGATCGGCTGCGTGGCCTTCGCCTCCCCATTCGTACTCGTAGTCGTCTACGGGCGCCTCACCGTACGCACCCCAGTGCCGCTTGTACGCACCCGTGTCCCCGTCGTACACGACGACGCGCCGGTTCCGGTACCCGTCCGCGATGAACACCTCGTTGCTTTGCGGATCGACCCAGATGCCCGCGGGTCCACCGAGCAGGTCCGGATCGTTGCTGCCGCCGTTGACGTCGTACTCGCCGATCTGCATGAGCAGCTGGCCGTCCCGAGTGAACTTCATCACCCGATGATGGCGGTACGTGCCGACCCAGACGTTGTCCAGGTGATCGACGAACAGTCCGTGCGCGTTGCGAGGGAACTCCGAGACGTCCTGGGTGGTCGGATCACCCCACCCCTGCACGACCCTCCCCTCGGCGTCGAACTCGACGACGACCGGAGCCGGACGGCAGCAGATGCCGATCGGAGGCTCCTGGACCGCCGACGTCTCTTCCGGGGTGAGGGTCTCGGGGAGATGGGTCACCCACACGTGGTCCTGGGCGTCGACGAAGACGGCCGTGATCGAGCCCATGATCCAATCGTTCGGCATCTCCAGTGGCCACGACGGGTCGACGGCGAATGTGGGCACGCCCCCCGCCTGGGCCGAAGCTCCCGACTGCGGCGCACCCGCCGCGCCTTCGTCGCCACCGCCACACGCGGTGAAGGACGCACACACCAGCGCGAGGAGCGGGCGGAGTTCGCGGACCCGCCGCGATGCCGCCAGGCGGCAAGGGTTTGAGGACATCATGAGCTTCGATCTCGCTGGGGATTCGTAAACGACGCCACGGGCCGGGTCGGACGACGCCAAGGTACCGCACCCTCCTCGTCACGGCACCTCACACGGAGTCGACGACCTCGTCGCCGGCGGCGCGGCGCCGTCGGGGGTGCGTCGGGCTCGTGGCTCAGGATCGAGGGTCGGCCCGGAAGGTCCGTATGAACTCGTCGAAGCGATCGAGATCGGCTTCGTTCGTGGGGATCCCTACGGACACCCGGAGTGCGCCTACGGCCGACTCGGGGCCCATGCACTCGGCGAACCGCCTCAGAGAAAAGGCCCCCTGAGGGATCGACTGGAAGCAATGCAGCGCGTCCGTCGCGGGCAGATCGAGCGCCTTCTCTGCCGCACCCGGGTTGCAGAAGCACCCCCCTCGCACGCAGATCCCGACCGCGGCCGCGGCGCGCTCCACCATGCCGAAGGGGACGACCGTTCCGTCCTCGTAGAGCATGTTGAAGGCAACGGTGCACCCTCGGTCCTCCGTCGTGCGGGGCCCGTAGACGACCACGGCCGGCTCACCCGTCGGGTGGCGGGCGGAACACAGGGTTTCGAGAATCCGGCTGGTCATGCCGGCGACGTGCTCCGACACCCGCTCCATGCCCACTTCTCGCAGGAACGCGAGCCCGCGCGGCACGGCGGCGATCCCGAGGAAGTTCGGCGTGCCGTCCTCGAAGCTCTCGGCATCAGCACGGAGCCGGTGCACGCCCGTCTGCGTCGACACGTACTCGACCGTGCCACCCGCGAACCATGGCCGGACGAGCTCCGCGAGCGCTTCCTTGCGCGCGATGAGCGCGCCGAGGCCCGTCGGGTACCCGAACATCTTGTAGAAGGCCACGGCGGCGAAGTCCGGCTGGACCGCGCCCAGATCGAGGCGAGTCGTCGGTGCGAACGCAGCGGCGTCGAGAACGACCCGATACCCCAGCTCACGGGCCCGGGCGACCAACTCGAGCGGGTGCTTCACGCCCGAGAAGTTGGATTGCGCCGGGAACGCGAAGAGGCTCGGTCCCGATCCGGCGGGGGGGATCTCGGCTTCGGGTTGCAGCCTCAGCTCGTCGTCGAGAGGCAGGTACGTTGTGCTCGCGCCCCGAGCCTCCGCGAACATCCGGATTCCGTGGACGGAGTTGTGGTCGTCACGCAGGAGCGTGAAGCGCGAGCCCTCCGTGAAGGGGAAGGACTCTCCCACGAGCTTCAAGGCCGCCGAGGCGTTCGACGTGAAGACCACCACGTAGTCGTCGGGATCCGCATTGAAGAAGTCGAGCACGTCGGCCCGGGCGCTCTCGAGGAGCTCCGTGGCCGCCATCGAGGTCGGGTTCTCAGAGTGCGGGTTGCCCAGCACGTGGTGCTCGAGGAAGCGGTCGGTCTCCCGAAGCTGGCTCTCCGCGTAGAGTCCGCTCCCCGTGTAGTCCAGGTATACGTGCCCGCCCTCGTCGAGGCGGCTGAACTCCCGGTCACGCAGGTCTTCGAAATACTGCAACGTCACGTTTCGGCTCTTTCAGCAGCGGTTGGGATCCGCACGGCGTCGTGCCGGCAGACCGCTAAAGATGGGACGTCGAGGCGTCCTACTCCATTGCCTACCGGAACTGGTGACGAATCGGCTCCCCCCGCCTAGCTTCCCGCCGACCGTCCGCGCCGAAGCCGGAGCCGATGCCGAAGACCGACCGAGCGTCCAAACGGGGAGCCCTCGAGGGGGGGCGCTCCGAGAATCCCGGCGCGCTGGCGACCCTCTTGCTCCCGGCCTCGCTCGCCGTGGGGCTCGGCTTGCTGGCGCTCACTCCACGGGTGCAGGCCAACCCCGTGCTCCTCCGGTCCTTCCTCGGCGCGGCCGGTTTCCTCGTGGTCTGGGTCGCCACGGTGGTGTTGCTCATTCGGTCCGGCCGGGTACGACCGCCGAAGCTCGAGACCGTCCTTCGCGCGCAACACTACATCCAGGCGTGCTGTCAGATCGCGGTCATGGGGTACTGGGGGTGGTACTGGAGACCGGTCTACGACATGGCGGTCCTCTTCGCCGCGCAGATCGCGTTCGCCTACGCGTTCGGGATGCTGCTGAGCTGGACCCGAGGCGCGCCGTATCGCATCGGATTCGGTCCCGTCCCGATCATTCTCAGCATCAACCTCTTCCTGTGGTTCAGGGACGACTGGTTCTACCTGCAGTTCTTGATGATCGGCGTGGGCTTCCTCGGGAAGGAGCTGATCCGGTGGGAGCGGGGCGGACGGCGGGTGCACATCTTCAACCCCTCGGCGTTCGCTCTCGGGCTCTTTTCCCTCGCGTTGATCGCCACCGACAGCACGGGTCTGACGTGGGGTCAGGAGATCGCGTCGACACTCACCCTCGCACCCGGCATCTACCTGTACCTGTTCCTGGTCGGCCTGGTGGTGATGCACTTCTTCTCCATCACGCTGATCGCCGCCACGGCGGCCATGGCCCTCTTCTCGCTGAGTGCCGGCTACGCAGGGTGGACTGGGGTCCCGTATTTTCTCGACTCCGAGATCCCCGCCGCGGTCTTCCTCGGCCTGCACCTCCTGGTGACGGATCCGTCGACGTCGCCGCGAACCGCCCTGGGCAAGACGATCTTCGGGGTGTTGTACGGGCTTGGCGTGTTCGCCCTGTATTGGGTCCTGGGAGCGGCAGGCGCCCCGACGTTCTACGACAAGCTCCTGTGCGTGCCGCTGCTCAACCTGAGCGTGCGTGCGATCGACGACGCCGTGCGCAGGGTTCGACCCGCGTTCGCGGGGAGTCGCCCGCGGGACCCGGCCACCGTCGGCGCGGGCGGTGATGGGCCGGCATCGTGGAGGGGCCGGCTGCTCGTGCCCGTCGGCTGGCCGAACCTCGCGCATATGGGCGTCTGGGTCTTGTTCTTCGGCGCCATGGCGGCCACCGGACGGACGGACGGGCGTCACCAGGGGGACAGCGTCCCCTTCTGGGAGGCGGCGTGCGCCGAGGGGCGCCGAAACGCGTGCACGCGGCTCATCTCCGTGGAATCCACATACTGCGGCGACAATTCCGCCTGGGCCTGCAACGAGTTGGGCCGGCACTACTCCCGGGGGGAGATCGTGGAGGCCGATGCCTCTCTCGGGTCCGCCTACTTCACTCGCGCCTGCGAGCTCCGGCTACAGGCGGCGTGCATGAACCTCCTCGAGCCCGACCCCGGCCATCGCACGGACCCGCGCCCGCTCGACCTCAGACTCCTGCTCCGTGAGGGCGGACTGAACCTCATGCAGATGCCAGAAGCGGAGCTCTACTCGCTCGCGTGCGATCACGGCTGGGCTTTCGCCTGCCATCGCATGGCGGCAGCCGGCTGAGCGGCGCGGTGGCTGGGCGCGGCTCACTGGGTGTCGGGGTGGCGGCCGCCGGACTGGTCCTGTCCGTGTGGGGCGCGCTCGTCCTGTCCGGCACGCGCCAGCGGGCGGCGGAAACCTCCGGAGGACAGGTGTCACTTCCGTCGACGCTCGACGGGTTCCAGGCGGACGCCTGGTATCTCCCCGCCGGTCCGACCTTGGGCTTCGTGGAAGTCCCGGAGAGCCCCTTCACGATGGGCAGCGACCCCGGTATCGATTCCCTCGCATTCGATGTGGAGTGGTGGGGTGACGGACGTGTCCAGGGAACGGTCGAGCAGCCGACCTTCTTCATCGCCCGGACGGAGGTCACCGTCGCGCAGTACGCCGCCTTCGTGAACTCGCTGGCCCATCCCCTGGCGGACCCGCGCGCGGTCCAGGCGCCACCGACCCATCCGGTGGCTTTCGTATCCTGGACCGACGCCGTGGCCTACGCGCGCTGGCTCGACGGAGCGCTCCGTGGGGCCGCCGGACGATCTGCGCTTCCCGACTCGCTCGTGGCTCTGCTAGCCGACGGGTGGCACGTCGCGCTCCCCACGGAGGCTCAGTGGGAGAAGGCGGCCCGCGGAGACGACGCACGGATCTACCCCTGGGGTGACCTGCCGCGACCGGACCGGGCCAACTACCGCTCACGTGCGACCCTGCCGGTCGGGAGCTTCGAATGTCCAGAATGTCCCTACCCGGTTCACGACATGAGCGGGAACGTGTGGGAGTGGACGCGAAGTCCCTATCGACCGTATCCCTACGACGAGTCCCTCGGCGGCGGGGACCCGGCGGCCGACGCGCTCTGGATCATGAGGGGGGGCTCGTTCGGAGACCCCGAGCAGCACATCCGTGCCGCCAATCGAGGAGGAGCCGATCCCGGCGCCCACCGCCCCTTCATCGGCTTCCGGGTCGCGTTGGTACGCTGATCACGCGACAGCGCGACCGCCTCAGGCCCGTGACGCCTCGCGTGCCTCGACCACTCCCATCGACTCGAGCCGTTCGATCTCCGCGGACGAATATCCGAGACCGTCGAGCACCTCGATCGTGTGTTGACCGGGAGCCGGCGGGGCGGAGTCGGCGCGGGGACGAGCCCCGTCGACCTTGAGCGGAAGGGACAGGTCCCGATAGCCGGGCACCGCTGGATGGAGCGTCTCGCCCAGCATGCCGGTGACCGCCACCTGCCCGTCGTCGACGACGTCGGCAATCGTGTGAATCGCCGACGCCGGCACGGCGGCACGGCGGAGCCGCTCGAGTAGCTCGCTCGAGTCGAGCTCCTCCGTCCTCTCCTCGACGAGCCGATCGAGCTCGTCCCGGTGGGCCACCCGGAGCGGATTGGTCGCGAAGCGTTCGTCGGCCGCCACCTCGGTCAGGCCGATCGTCTCGCACAGGCGCGCGAAGATGCCGTCGTTCCCGGCCGCGATCATCACGTGTCCGTCGCGGGTGCGGAACGCCCGATACGGGGCGATCGCACCGAGACTCGACCCCATCGGACCCGGGACGTCGCCCGTCGCCAGGTATCCCATCATGTGATAGGAGACCCAGGCGAGGGAGGTGTCGAGAAGCGACGCCTCGAGCGTGCTGCCCTCCCCTGTGGCGTCGCGCTTCCGGAGCGCGCTCAAGACCGCGATGGCGGACCACATACCCGTTCCGAAGTCGACGACGGAGCCGCCGACGCGCGTGGGGGGGCCGCCCGGCTGCCCCGTCACGGAGATGATGCCGGCGTAGGCCTGCATGAGCGGGTCGTATCCCGGTTGATCCGACATCGGGCCCTCCTGCCCGTACGCGCTGATCGACAGGTGTACGATGTCGTCCCGCCACGCCCGCACCGCGGCGGCATCGATCCCGAGGCGCGTTGCCGCCTTCGGTCTCGAGGCCTGCACGAAGACGTCGCTGCTGACGGCGAGCCGGCGCAGGACGGCCATCCCTTCCTCATGCTTGAGGTCGAGCACGATGCTGCGCTTGCCTCGGTTCGCCGAGAGGAACAGCGTGCTGTCCGCCCCCCAGAAGGGCGGGCCCCATGCGCGGCCCAGGTCGCCACCGGGCGGCTCGACTTTGACCACCTCGGCCCCCAGGTCTGCGAGGATCTGGGAGCAGAAGGGGCCCGCGAGGTTCTGCGTGACGTCACAGACGCGGATGCCGTCGAGCGGTCGATGCATCGGGAGAAGATGATGAAAGGCATGACCGCTGACCATGCCGAAAAGAGCCCGTGCCCGGCCTCCCTGTACAGCGCACCGAGTCCGTCCCAGCTTGCCGGCACGTCGCTTCGCCTCTGCCCAAGGACTCGCTCGATGCGTTCAGTCACCGCGATCGGCCGTACGGCCCTCGTGCTCGCCGTCGCCTTGCCCCCACTCGCGTGCGAGGGGCAACAGCGGCCGGGCCAGGGCCGTCAACCGACGCTGCCACCCCCGACGATCCTGGAATATCAGCCGCAATCGACGCTCGTGGTGCCGGAGCACGAAGTTCCCCGGGCGAGGTTTCCGGTCGTGGACATCCACGGCCATCCGCCGACGCTCGACAATAGAGCGAACATCGACCGCGTGGTGGAGGCGATGGACCGGCTCAACATCGGGGTCATGGTCCAGGCCCGCCCGAGCTCCGGCGAGCGCCTGACAGCCCAGCTCGAGGCAGTGCGTGCGGCCGGCTACGAAGACCGATTCGTCTTCTTCGCCTCACTCGCCCTGAACGCCGTCGG
>JBDHDM010000131.1:0-10159 GCA_039591515.1 Gemmatimonadota bacterium
GACCAGGGACCCGAGGATGATCGTGGCCGCGGCAGCCCACGCGAGCCAAGAGGTGGTCGCGAGCGCCTGCAGGAGGTCGACTCCGAAGGCGTACACGGAGATCTTGAGAACCGTGAAGACCCCGGCCTTCACCACCGCCACCGCGTGAAGCAGCGCCGAGACGGGGGTGGGCGCGACCATCGCAGCCGGAAGCCAACGGTGGAACGGCATCAGGGCCGCCTTGCCCACACCGTACACGTAGAGCACCAGGATCGCCCCGAGCATAGCGGTCGACGCCGTCCCCGCCAGGATACCACCGTCCCGGAAGTCGAGGGTGCCGGCGAGGACCCACGTCCAGATGATGGCCACCAGCTGGAAGCCCACGGACGTCGTGAGCAGGATCCCCAAGTAGATCCGCCCCGACCTCTTCGCTTCGGGCGTCTGGTGGTGCGTGACCAGCGGGAAGGTGCAGAACGTCAGGAACTCGTAGAAGACGAAGAGGGTGAAGAGGTTGCCGCTGAAGGCCACCCCGAGAGCGCCGGCGATGGCGATGGCGAAGAAGAAGAAGAACCGGGTCTGGTTCTCCTCGTGGTGTCCCCGCATGTAGCCGATCGCGTAGAGCGAGGTGACCGGCCACAGAAACGAGGCCACCAGGGCGAAGACCATCCCGAGGGGCTCGACCTGGAAGGCCAGCTCCACCCCGGGCACGACCTCCATGAGCGAGAGGCTGGGTCGATTGCCCTCACGCACGAGGTGCAGCAGCCCGAGCACGTGGTAGAACGTCACCCCTCCCGTGATCAACGTCGCGGCCTCACGCGCGTTCTCGTTGGACCGGAGCGCGAGCACCAGGAACGCACCCACCACGGGGAGCAGCACGGTGAAGAGGACCAGCAGCCCGGGATCCGTCACGGGAGCCCCCTCAGGAGCGACTCGGCGGCCGCGGTGGCGACGTCCGCGGTTCCGGTCGCGTCGATGCCGAACCAGTAGCTGGCGATCACGAGCACCCACGTCGGCACCAGCAGGCCGAGGGGCGCCTCACGGATCTCGTGGTCGGGGTCGAGCTCTCCGAAGTACGCCACCTCCACCACTCTCCAGATGTACACCAACGCCATCAGCGACCCGACCATGACGACGCCCGCGACCGCCCACTGATCTCGCTCCAGCGCGGCCTGGACCAGGTACCACTTGCTGACGAAGCCCACGGAAAGCGGTACGCCGATGAGGCTCAGGCCCGCGAGCACGAAGGCCGCCATGGTCCACGGCATCACCTTGCCCAGCCCGGCCATCTTCTCGATCCGCACCGAGCCGATGCGGTACATGATGCAGCCCATCACCATGAAGAGCGCGCCCTTCATGAGCGCGTGGTTGAACAGGTGCAGGATGCCCGCCGTGACCCCGGCGACGGAGCCGAACGAGATGCCGAGCACCATGTAGCCGATCTGTGCGACCGACGAGAACGCCAACAGCCGCTTGACGTTGGCCTGATAGATGGCGACGAGGGACATCGCCAGGATCGCCACCACGGAGAGCGGCATGAGCACCATGTCGAGCTGCATCCGCTCGAACGAGAACTCGAAGCCGAAGATCGTGAAGAAGAAGCGCAGGAGGAGGTAGACCGACACCTTCGTCGCGGTGGACGCCATGAAGGCCGTCACGGCCGACGGCGCGTAGGTGTAGGCGTTGGGCAGCCACAGGTGGAGCGGGAAGAGCGCGAGCTTGAGCGTGATCCCGACCGTAAGGAAGGTGAACGCCACGGGGATGGTCCGGTTGCCCGAGACCTGAGGCAGCAGCTCGGCCAGGTCGACCATGTTCAGGGTGCCCGTCATCTCGTACATCAGCCCGATGCCGATGACGATGAAGGTGGCGCCCGTGCTCCCCATGATGAGGTACTGGTAGGCCGCCGTGAGCGCTCGCCGGTCGTGGCCGAGTGCGATCATGGAGTACGCCGAAAGCGACGAGATCTCGAGAAAGACGAAGACGTTGAAGACGTCGCCCGTGATCGAGATGCCCAGGAGGACGGTGAGCGAGAGGATGAACGCAGCGTAGAAGAGAGGCGCCCGATCCTCGGTCACTTCTTTCGCGATGCTCTGCCGCGCGAACAGGATCGACACCGCCCCGATCGCGGCCACGATGAGGGCGACGAACGCACTCACGAGGTCGATCCGGTACTCGATCCCGTAGGGCGCGGGCCAACCCCCCAGCTCGTACCGGATCACCCCTTCGTCCCAGACCCGGACGAGGAGGGCCAGCGCCGCGTAGAGCGCCCACCAGCACGCACCCGCAGCGACCGCCCAAGCCACCCCCGCGCGCCGGACGAGGGCCGCGACCGGCGCCAGCAGCATGGGGACGACGACCAGGAGCGCCGGGAGGTTCTGGCTCACGAGGCGTGGTCCTTCGCGTCGATCTCGTGCTCGTCGACCGTGCCGTACGCTTCCTTGATCCGCACCACCAGGCTCAACCCCAGCGCGAGCGTCGCGACGCCCACCACGATCGCAGTGAGCATGAGCACGTGCGGGATGGGGTTCGAGTAGACGACGTCCTCTACGGCCCCGTGGTCACCCTCGATGAGGATGGGCGCGGTCCCGCCGGTGATCTTGCCGAACGAGACGTACATCATGATCACCGACGTCTGGAAGATGTTCAGCCCGATGAGCTTCTTCACCAGGTTGGCCCGCGCGATGAGCGTGTAGAAGCCCACCATCATCAGGACGACCACCGCCCAGTAGTTGAACAGCCCCAGCGCGCCGGTCACGGATCGAGCCTCCGGCGACCGGCGAAGGCATAGAAGAGCGCCACCATGACGCCGAACACCGTGATCAGCACGCCGAGCTCGACCGCGATGATGCCGTAGTGCTGTCCGTGGGTCGGATCGTGGGCCAGGACGTCGTAGTCGAGGAAGTTGCCCCCGAGGCCCATCGACACGAACCCGACGCCGAGGAAGAGCGCCACACCGAGCGCCCCGCACGTGTAGGCGACGGAGGGCGGCAGGACCTTGATGCAGTTGCCCAGGCCGTACACCAGGGCGTAGAGGACGAAGGCAGCCGCGAAGATCACGCCGGCCTGAAAGCCGCCCCCGGGCCCGTAGTCGCCGTGGAACTGCACGTACAGGGCGAAGATCAGGATGAACGGGATCAGGATCTTCGCCCCGACCCGCAGGATCACACGGTCATCCACGGCTGCCCTCCCCGCCGTCCTCGCCGAGGCCCGCCTCTCCGGCCTCGCCTCCCGCCTCTTCCTCGACACCCTCCGCCGCCTCGACACCCTCCGCCGCCTCGGCAGCCGCGTCGTCCGCTGCGGTCGTCGGGGGCCGCTGCGCCTCCGACTCCCCGTAGACGACGGCGTCCTCCCGGTAGGAGGACAGCGTGCCCGTCTCGGTTGCCGTCGGCGGACGCCGGTCGACCTCCTCGTCCGCGATCATGGCTTCGAGCTCCTCGCGCGTGGTTCCCGGACGCACGGTGACCCACTGACCCCCGTGGAAGACACGGCGGGGGAGCGGACCGCGCGCCAGCAGCAGGAGAACGCCGACCATCGCGGTGAAGATCACGGCCGTCTCGCCCATGGTGTCGTAGCCCCGGTAGGAGGCGAGGACGGAGGTCACGACGTTGGGGATGTGGATCTCGTGCTCGGATTCCTCCAGGTAGTGCGGCGCGACGTGCAGGTGCGCGGGATTGTCGGCGGCCCCGAACGGGGGCATCTCCGAGGTGCCGTAGATCAGGATTCCACCCGTGACGAGCACGACGAAGAGCGGCAGGATCGGCCTCCGCGTCGGCGCTTCTTCCTTGTAGCCAACCAGAGCCAACGTGCTGAGCAGGAGCACGGTCGAGATCCCGGCGCCCACGGCCGCCTCCGTGAACGCGACGTCGACCGCGTCCATCACCACGAACAGGCCGGCCGACACCAAGCTGTAGATCCCGGCGAGCATCACCGCCGCGAAGAGGTTCCGGGTGCGGATGACCGCGATGCCGACGATCGCGAGCATGACGAGGAGAACGTCCGTGATCAGCCCGGTCATGCCTCGCCCTCGTCGTGGGTCCACGGCTCCACGCCGCCGGCCAGGCCGGCCCGGGCCAGCGCATGCGTGGCGATCGGGCTCGTGAACAGGAGGAAGGCGTACACCAGCACCAGGCGGATGAAGACGAACCAGTAGCTGACCTCGCCGAGCGACACACCCTCCATCGCCTGGAGCGCCATGCCGAGGAGGAGGAAGCCAGCGCCCATCGTATCGGTCATGCCCGCTGCGTGAAGGCGGGTGTAGACGTCCGGCAGACGCAGGACACCCAAGGTCCCGACCAGCATGAAGAAGAGACCGGCCGAGATCGAGACCCAGCTGAGGACGTCGAGCGCGAGGACCACTATTCCGCCTCCCTCTCGACACGCCTCGTCAGGCCCAGATCCCCGAACTCGAAGAACTTCAGCACGGCGATCGTGCCGATGAAGTTGATCAGCGCGTACACCAGCGCCAGGTCGAGAAACTCGGGCCGCTCCGTCAGGAAGCCGAGCGCGGCGATGAGCAGCACGGTCTTCGTGCCGAAGGTGTTCACGGCGAGCACACGGTCGTACACCGTCGGGCCGAGCAGCGCGCGCACGAGCGCCAGGGACATCGCGACGAGAATCCCGACGGTGGCGACGAGGAACACTACTCGGTCCGCTCCCTTCGCCCCCGCTCCACACGGGTGCAGCGGACGTCCATTTGTTGCTCCTCGTCCGTCTCGAGATCAGCGGCGCGGAGCGCGTGGATCTGGAACTCCTGACCCGTCACCCCGGTGGTGATCGTGCCCGGCGTCAGCGTGATGGAGTTGGCGTAGATCGCGCGCCCCAAATCCGTCGCCTGCGAGCCGTGAAAGACCACGATCCGGGGGCTGATCGGGAGGCGCGGATGCAGAATGACCCTCGCGACCTCCACGTTCGCGACGAGCACCTCCTTCATGAGCCACGGGAGGTAGGCCAGGAAGCGACCGGCGACGTGGAGCGGGACGCCCTCGCGGTCGACCGTCTCCATGCGATGCGCGAGGTAGACGACGAGAACGCAGGAGCCCACGCCGAAGCTGAGCAGAAGCGGCGTGTAGTGGCCCGAGAGCGCCAGCCAGAATCCGAAGAGTACCAAGCCGAGTCCGATCGCTCGGAACAAGCTGACTCCTAACCCGAATTGTTTGGAAAGGCGGAGGGGCGGCGGAACCTCCGGAGAAAATCGAGGCCGAATCTACCAGTTGGACTGGGCCCCGTCCACAATCTCCTGGACGAGGAGCTCGATGGCTCTCGTACGTCCCTCTTCCTCGGGTGAACCTTCGGCGTACTCACCCAACGCGGAGACGCTGGACGACTCCCAGAGGATCACGTTCTCGACCAGGTCCACGATCTCGACGCTGACCGAGAGGTTCACCTGACGCTGCGTCACGCGGGCGGCCTCGCCCGGCTGCCCGGCGCGGTAGTTCGGGGCCGACACGTCGTAGCGGTTGATGCGCCCCCGTACGATGGCGTCCGCGACGTCCACTCCGGCCGTCCGAATGCCCAGGGCCCCCGGCAGGCGTCGGAGAAGCTGCTCGTAGAGCTCGCCGGTCAGCTCGAAGCGTGCCGTCTCGTTGTCGAACGGCTCGATGGCGATCGTCTGGATGTGCGGGGGAGGAAAAGAGCCCGCCCGAAACGAGTAGTTGCAGCCCGAGGCGACCACGGCCACCAGAATCGTCGCCGCTGCTCGCAGACGGCAATACGCACGAGGTACGTTCATCGAAGGAGTCTACACCGCCGGTTCCAGTGAGAGCCGGTCAAGAGCGCGGGTCCCAGATCTCCGGGTCGAAAGACTCCGCCTGGCGGACCTCCTCGCGTACGATCCGGAGCTCGCGAAAGTCGGTGAGGTCGCGATACGTCACCGATTCGGGAAACGCGCCTTCCGGCGCTCCCTCGAGCCGAACCCACTCCACCACCGCGTCACCCTGCAGCAACTCGACCGCGCCGAGCTGCTCGCCAGCGATCTCGTAGTGGATCTCGCGACCGTCCTCCAGACGATAGCGGAGCCTCTCGGCCCCGCCCTCGAGCCGGTCGCCACCCATCATCACCGTCTCCGCCAGCGGACGGAATACGCCGACCGTGGCCCACATGAGCTCGACGGGTGGGAGCACGTCGTCCGGCGCCCCAGGAGGCAGGCGAAGCTCGTCGTCGACCAGGGCGGCCGCGACCACCGTCTCACCGTTGTCGAGAAAGAGGTCGAGCCGCGCCCGATAGGGTGGCTCGAGGCGTGCCACCCCGACCCCCGCGACCCTGGACCCCGACTCGTTGAGCTGCCATCGGAAGTCGATTCGTGTGGGCTGACCGAGTCGGGTCGACGCCTGGATGGCGTCCGCCACGCCGACCGGCTCGGGAAGGGGCCCGACGACGGCGAGCCTGCCCGGAGCGCAGGCGCTCATGAGGAGCCAGGCGGTCGCCGACACCGGCGCCGCGCGGCGCGCCACCAACTGGATGAGTGATCGATGCATGGCTCCCCTACCCCTTCCTGGCCGGCGCTGTTCGCGTCTACCTTCGTGCGTGTCCGCAGAAAAGCCCGTCCTCGTCGTCTCCGACATCCATCTCGGGGCCACACCGCCCGAGCAACGGCGCGCGTTCAACGCGTGGCTGGACCACGCCGCGACTTCGGCTGCGAGCCTCGTGATCAACGGCGACCTCTTCGACTTCTGGTTCGAGTACCACTGGGGGATCACGAGGGGCCACGAGGACGTGCTGCGGCGGCTCCGCGCGATCGTGGACGCGGGCGTACCGGTCACGCTCATGGGCGGGAATCACGATTGGTGGGGCGGACGGTTTCTCACCGACGAGATCGGCGTCGAGTTCCTCAGGGAGCCGGTGACGCGCGTGATCGCAGGACGTCGCACCTTCCTCGCGCACGGCGACGGGCTGGGTGCGGGCGACTGGGGCTATCGTGCTCTGAAGACGGTGCTTCGCTCCCCGCTCACGCGATTCGCCTTCGCCTGCCTCCCGGTGCCGGTGGGCGACGGGATCGCGGTGCAGGTCTCCAGCACCGAGGAGCACGCCGCCTCGCGGAGTCCTGCACAGAAGGCGCGCTCCACGGCGCTCGAAGCGTGGGCCCTCGACAAGCTCCACCGGGAACGGGAACTCGACCTCCTCCTGCTGGGTCACACGCACGTGCCGCTCGTCCGGGAAGCCGGTCCGGGACGCTGGTACGTGAACTCGGGAGACTGGGTGAACCATCAGACGTACGTGACCCTCGAGGTCGGGGCACCGCCTCGACTGGACGACTGGCGGGACCGCGGGTGAGGGCTTCGCCCACCGTCCCGGTCGTGCTCGCGCTCCTGGCCGTCCTTGCGACGTCGCCGTCGGCTGTGGTTGCGCAGCCCACCGTGTCCACGCCACTCGAGCGCCCCGAGATCTCGCCGGTCCTCCCCATCTCGCCGGGTGGAGCGTTCTGGCGCGCGTTGGTCCTGCCTGGGTGGGGGCACGCCGCGATCGGCTCGTACACCCGCGGCGGGGTCTATTTCGGCGCCCAGGCGGCCACGCTGTACGCGTTCGCGAGCACCCGCGCGCGGCTCACCGAGGCGAACCGGAGCCTGTCGTTTCGGGAGGACGTGCTACGGCGAGAGCTCACGAAAGAGGGGGTCACGGACCCCGACGAGATCGAGTCCCGCCTGGAGGGCGACGGGGTCTACTCCGAGCTCCAGCTCCTCGTCGAGAGCCGCGAGGCGCAGCAGGAGGATCTTGTGGCGTTCAGCATCTTCCTCGTCCTGCTGAGCAGCGCCGACGCCTACGTGTCCGCCCACCTGGCCCGCTTTCCGGACCCGTTGGACGTCGAAGCGGCACTGTCCCCCTCCGGAGGGATCGACGTCGGACTCCGGCTCACGCTGCCACGCTGACGGGGTAGGGCGAGCTGGCCGGCTGGTGGCTGGCCAGGGTGGCCGGCTGGCGGGAGCGTGTGGGAATCGAACCCACCTACCCGGGTTCTAGCCGGGCTGCACGGTTTTGAAGACCGCCGGGGACACCAGTCCCCCTCCGCCCCCTCGGCCACCGAAGGGCCATCGATCGACACCACGGCGGCGGCTCGTGCCGCGCGCCCGGTACGTCGCCCGCAGCCGGGCGTCGGATCGAGTGGGAGCGGACGTTACCGTCGGGCGCTCGACGCGCCAAGAGCACGGCGCGCCGAACGAGACCTCAATCCCAGAACGACCCCTGGTGAAAGACCCCGATCTGGAAGGGTCCCCCAGCTGGGTAGTTCTTGCCCCGCAGAGGGATACGCACTCCCACCTCCAGTATCGTCTGAGACGTGAAGTTGTAGAAGAGCGTCGGGGCCAGGTAGAGGATCTCACGCTCGTCGACCGACCCCAGCTGGATCCCCTGGATCTTGCCGGGCCGTCCGAAGATGCCGTCGAGAACGAGCTTGCCCCCGAGCCCACCCAGCAGCTCGGTCCCCCCGAGCTCCGCGAGGAAGACGACCTCGTCACCGGGCTTTCGTGTGGTCTCGGTGTTCTCCAGGCGCCACCTGTATCCGACCCACAGCACGGAATACGCCGGCAGAGGCCAAAGCGAGATCCCACCCTCGAGCCACGCTTCGAAGTCGAACTGGCCTTCTCCCACCGGGATGATCTCGGCGTCGATGGGGAAGTCGTTGACTGGAAACTTGGTCGTGAATCGAGCCGTGATCGGGAGGCTCCCGCCCCTCAGCTGCAGGAGGTTGAAGCGGGCCGAGAGGCGGATGTCGCCGATTCCGGTGCTCTTGCGATCGCCCGAGTCGTCGTTGAACTCGAGGTCGTAGTACGGTGCCTGGAGCCAGAGATCGAGGCGATCCGTCAGGCCCACGTTCAGGTCCAGGAAGATCGCCTGCGAGATGCTCTCCGCATTGGAGTTGATGAACGGCTTCTTGGACCCGTCCGCCCGGAACTGTTCCGTCGTCTGGTGGTGGAAGAACGACAGCTTGCCCCAGAAGTTGCCCGTCCCTACGGGCCATTGGGCGCTCGCCGGCGCTCCGAGCAGCAGTAGGCCCGTGAGCGCCGCGAGAATCGATCCCCTCACGGGGCCGTGAACGTCTGTCCGTCGGGCTGGAAATGCCGCCAAGCGAACCAGAACAGCGTGTACGCGTCCTCGCGCGTTCTGAGTCGCTTTCCGACCAGTGGGCCATCGGTGGCCACGCCGTCGATCCCCCACGTGGAGCCGGTTTCCAGGTCCGTCCACGCCCCGGCACCCTCGTCGGCCTCGAACGTCAGGGTCTGACCGTCGAGGCGAGCGTCGAACGCGAGCGCGGCCTGCCCGGACCGCGACTCGTAGAAGATCGCCGTCGGCACGCCGGAGACCGTCTCGTTGAGGGCCACCGTCGTTCCCATCGAGATCAGCTCGCCGTAGGGATAACCGCGCCCCCCCGACCGGTCCCGGATCGCCAGGACGCGCTCCTTGAGCGGCCGCGAGTCGTCCACCGGCATGGGTTGGATCAGGTCGCGATTGCTGACGTCGTCGTAGTTGCCGTAGGGATAGAAGCGGTAGTTGCGTTGGAAGGAGAGGTCGCCGGAAACGACCAGCGTGTTGGGGTAGAGAGCCTTCCACCGGCCCCACGCCATTTCCTGGACGGGAAGCAGCTCCAGCGAGCTGCCCCGGAAGGAGCCGCAGGCGCCCTCGACACCCAGCTGGGGTCCGTACACCTCACCGTCGTTCCGGTCGTAGAGGACGAGGTTGTTCGCGAAGAGGAGCCCCGATACGCCCAGATCCAGCGTCTTGCCGTTGACCTCGGGGCGAAACGCGAGCCCCGAGCCGGTCAGCGGACAGAAGGTCACGGACACGGGCGCGCCCCCGACCACGTCGTTCACGATCTCGTGGTGCCAGAGGATGTTGTGCGGGTAGGCGCGCGCCTCACCGTTGATCACGATCCCCAGCACACGGTCGTCGTCGAAGAGATAGTCCGTCTGTGGCGCATCGGCGGCCACCATCGGCGGCTGGTTCACCGCCGGGATCGCGTTGGGAGCGAGGCTCGTGAAGAGTAAGTTCTGATCGAGGTCGCAGATCAGGTCCTCGGGCGGCGTCGCGTCGAACGGGTTTTCCTCCCCGCACGCGGACGCCAGGATGACCACTGCGCCGATCAGAACGGCCCGCCACCCCATGCCCCTCGCGATTGCCGCAGTACCGAAGTGCGTCATCGAACGTCGTCCTGTGTCTCGGATGTTCGTCTCAGCGACCCAACCCGAGATGCCCC
>JBDHDM010000132.1:0-10152 GCA_039591515.1 Gemmatimonadota bacterium
TCCTGGGCATCGCGCCGGCCGCTTCCGCGCAGGAGCTCCCGACCGTCACCCCCGAATCGGTCGGGATGTCGTCGGAGCGCCTCCAGAGGCTGACGAGCGCGCTGGACCAGTACGTGGACGACGGGAAGCTACCTGGAGCGGTCGCGATGGTGCTGAGCGACGGCAAGGTCGTCTACGCGGAGGCGGTCGGCACGCGCGACCGCGAGGTCGGTGACGCCATGGCCACCGACGCGATCTTCCGGATCGCGTCGCAGACCAAGGCGCTCGTGAGCGTAGGGATCATGATGCTGATGGAGGAAGGTTCCCTCCTGCTCTCCGATCCCGTCTCGGCCCACCTCCCCTCCTTCACAGAAACCACGGTCGCCGAGGCCCGAGACGGGGGAGGGTACGACGTCGTCGAAGCGCGTCGGTCGATCACCATCCACGACCTCCTCACGCACACCGCCGGCATCGGGTACGGCTCCGGCCCCGGCGGCGACCGCTGGGAGGAGGCCGGAATCACCGGATGGTACTTCGCGCACCGTGACGAGCCCGTTCGCGAGACGATCGATCGGATGCCTGCCCTGCCCTTCCAGGCGCACCCCGGTGAACGATTCGTCTACGGATACAACACCGACATCCTCGGGGCGGTCATCGAGGCGGTGTCGGGCGAGTCGCTCGATCGCTTCCTCGAAGAGCGGATCCTGCGCCCACTCGACCTGCGGGACACCCACTTCTACCTGCCGCCGGAGAAAGCGCCTCGGCTGGCAACGGTCTACAACCTCTCCGGCCCTCGAGACCGTCCCGAGCTGTCCCGAGCCCCGGACGGAGCCGGAATGCAGGCGCAGGGGCAGTACGTGGAAGGCCCCCGCAGGAGCTTCTCGGGCGGCGCCGGCCTGCTCTCCACGGCGCGCGACTACGCACGCTTCCTGCAGATGCTCCTGAACGGAGGCGAGCTGGAGGGCGTCCGCCTGTTGTCACCCAAGTCCGTGGAGCTCATGACCGCCGACCACCTCGGGGACGTCTACGCCGCTCAGGGGCTCGGCTTCGGGCTCGGCTTCTGGGTCCTGGAGGACCTGGGCGCCTACGGGGCCCCCGGCTCGGAAGGGTCCTACGGGTGGGGGGGCGCCTACCACTCGACGTACTGGGTCGACCCGGTCGAGCGTCTCGTCGTCGTCTACCTCACGCAGGTAATCCCGGCCGCCGGCCTCGACGACCACCAGCGACTGCGTGCCCTCGTGTACTCGGCCGTCGTCGAGCCGGCTCGCGCGACGGGAGCCGCGGCCGCCTCGGCGGGTCGGTAGCCGACCGAGGCGCCGCAGGAAGGCCGGGCTCGTCCCCGGCCCGCCTCAGGTTCCGTCTTCGTGGGCGGCTCGGAGGACGGCGGGAACCAACGCGCGAAGCCCGTCCCACGTGCGTGCCGAGGAAAGACCGACCTTGGGCGCGAGACTCTCGCCACTCATGGACGCGAGCAGATCGCGCGCCGATGAGGGGGTGCCGAACTCTTCAGGGGTGCGCGTGGAGGAATGCCACACATACGACGCGAGCAGGACGGGGCCTGCTTCGCGGAGGAGAGCGATCGCTTCCGACTCGGTCAGGCCGACCTCGTCCTCGAGCTCGTGGATGAACTCGCCCGAGTGGCTCTCCAAGGTCTCCAAGATCCGATGCATCGACGCTCCCCGTGCTGGCGCGGGCTGCGCCCGACTCCCCCCGGAGTCGGCCTCGTCGCACCCCCGTACGCGAACGCGTCGGAGTATATGCAATTCCCGCACCAGAATTCGAGCTTCTCGTCGCCGGGCGGGACCAATCCTGTACCCCGCAAGGGGTTGCCCCTCGTGCCCGGCTCCGTCATCGTCCCGCCCGTGACTTCCCCTCCGGATGCCTCCACGTCGGGCGAGCCTACGTTCGCCCGGAATCTCGGGCTCTTCGACGCCACGATGATCGGCGTCGGAGCCATGATCGGCGCCGGCATCTTCGTGCTCACGGGCATCGCGGCGGGCGAGTCCGGGCCCGCATCGATCCTCGCGTTCGCGCTCAACGGAGCAGTCACGCTGCTCACGGCCTTCGCGTACGCCGAGCTGGCCGCAGCCATCCCGGAGGCTGGGGGTGGTTACGCGTTCGTGCGCAGGGCCTTCCCCGGCGCGGTGGGCTTCACCGCGGGCTGGATGCTCTGGTTCGCATACACCGTCGCCTGCAGCCTCTACGCCCTCGGATTCGCAGGGTACTTCTGGGAGTTCTTCCTGAAGTACACGCCCGGGGTCCCGGACGTCGTATTCGGGATGGTGGGCGAGCACGGAGCCGGGCTGATCGTGACGTTCGTCGTCGGGGCGATGTTCATTCGCCTCAACGCGCGTGGGGCCGAGGTCACCGGGATGGCGGAGAACGTCCTGACGGTCGCCAAGCTGATCATCCTCGCGATCTTCATCGGCTACGGACTGCGTGCGTTGGGAGCCGCACCCGCCGGGCAGACGGCAGCGGCGTTCAATCCGTTCTTCCCGCAGGGCATGGGCGGCGTCATCGTCGCGATGGGGCTCACGTTCATCGCCTTCGAAGGCTACGACCTCATCGCCACGGTCGCGGAGGAGATCGAGGACCCGGAAACCAACATCCCTCGAGCGACCTTCATCTCGCTCGCGATCACCGTGGTGATGTACCTCCTGATCCTCTTCGTGTCGCTCGCTGCGGTTCAACCTCCGGGCGGCGGGCCATCGTGGCGGTTCCTGGGTGACTACGGAGAGACGGCGATCGTGCGCGCAGCCGAGGGGTTCATGCCGGCCTTCGGCGTGGCGATCATCGTGTTTGGTGGGCTTCTCTCGACCATGTCCGCGCTGAACGCCACGATCATGGCGTCGTCCCGCGTGGCCTTCTCCATGGCGAGGGACAGTTGGCTCCCGAAGCCCGTGGCGACCATCCACCCGGAGCGGCGCACGCCACACGTCGCGATCGCCCTGACGGGTGTGGTCTTGCTGGCGATGGCCCTCACGCTCCCGATCGAAGCGGTCGGGTCGGCGGCGAGCCTGATCTTCCTGCTGACCTTCGCCATGGTGAACCTCTCGGTCATCGTGCTACGGCGTAAGGCGCCGGACCTCCCTCGGCGCTACCGGGTGCCCCTCTACCCGTTCGTGCCGCTGCTGGGCGTCGTATTGAACGTGTTCCTGGCGCTGTACCAATTCACCTTCCAGCCGCTCGCGTGGTACGTGACGATCGGTTGGGTCGTGCTCGGCCTCATCCTCTACTACGCGTACTTCGAGAAACGGGCCGCCGAGACGAAGCCCCAGGTCCTCGAGGAGCCCGCGCCCGAGGTGGTGGTCGCCGCCGACTCCGTCGTCGTGCCGCTCCACAATCCCGACCACGTCGACGTGCTGCTCGAGTACGCGCATCCGATCGCGGAGGCGAGGAAGAAGGCGCTGCTGGCCTACTCGGTCGTCGAGGTTCCCAGGCAGCTGCCGATCCAGGAGGGGCGGCGCTTCGCTCAGCATCGGGAGGGGCTTCTCAGGGCCGCCCGGGAGCACGCTGGAGCCCGGGGGATCCCGATCGAGACGGACCTCGTCATCGCCCACAATGCGACGGACGGCATCCTAGCCGGCGCCCGGCGCTACCACGCGGACTGCCTGGTCATGGGCTGGAAGGGCCACACGAACACACGCGACCGGATCTTCGGGGAGGTCGCCGATCAGGTCATCCGGCACGCTCCGTGCGACCTGGCGCTCCTCAAGATCGCCGGGCGGGAGCCGCCGAAGCGCTGTCTCTTCCCCACCGCGGGAGGGACCCATGCAGGGCTCGCAGCCGAGATGCTGAATGCGCTCGCGCCGGCCTTCGGCATGGAGGTCACCGCCTGCCACGTCGTTTCGCCGGACGCATCGGCCGAGGAGCGCCGCGAAGCGCACACCTGGATCGACAAGACGTTGGCCACGATGGCCGTGAACTTCCCAGTCGAGCGGAAGCTGATCGAGGCCACGTCGATCGCCGGCGGTATCGCGAAGGAGAGCCGCGGATACGACCTCGTGGTTCTGGGGGCCGCACGTGAGCCGTTCCTCAGCCAGGTGGTCTTCGGTGAGATCCCGGAGAAGGTGGCCCGCTACTCCCCGGCCTCCGTGCTGGTCGTGAAGCGCTACGAAGGACGGGTGCGGTCGATCCTCAAGCGCGCCCTGGGGTGAAGCGGCTCAATCGTCGATGAGCTTGGGCGGCTCCTTGGTGTCCTTCACGCCGAGCGCGACTCCGGTGCCGACACCGGCTCCGACCGCAATCGCAGTTCCGGCCCCCACCAGACCACCGAGGAGCGGAACGGCCCCGACCACCGCGACCAACGGCGCGGCGACGACGGTGGCCCCGACGCCGGCGAAGAGCCCGAGCGCGGGCTTCTCCACGAGCTTGGTGTAGCGGAGACGCTGACCGACGAACTTGCGTGACTTGATATGACCGTAAACGCCCGAGGCGCCGGCGATGCCGAGCGCGAGCAACTCGAACATGGTAACCCTCGCGATCCAGACTGCGTGAAGACCTCGGACCGACCAGAACGGTGTCCGCTCGGTGCAAGGTAGAGGCTCAGCCTCTCTGACACTACGAGGCACGGAGACCTGCAGTTCCGTAGACTCGCCCCCCGGGCCCCGAGAGGTCCGCGCCGCCGACCTCGGCCCGGCCCGCTACTCGGGGGGCTCGCCGGGAAGGACCCCGACCACGCGGAGCAGCGAAGCGGCGTGGTCCGGAACGCCCTCGACGGTCATCTCGATCCCGGCGCCACGCGCCTGCTCGAGCATCTCAGAGAGAGTGTAGGCCCCCGACAGATCGATCCGGCCGAGACCCTGGCACCGGATCACGACCCGCTCGACACCCGACTCCGCGGCCAGCCGCCCGAAGATCTCGTCCTCGAGCGCGGGCGCCGAGCCGAACCAGAGGACCCCTTTGGGCTCGAAGACGAGTGCGGCCCCTTCCCGCCGCGCGGACACGCTTGGCTTGAGCTCCCACCACAGGTGGACCACGGCGGAGACGGCCACTCCCAGCAGCACGGCCCGGTCGATCTGCGGAGCCATCACGAGGGTGGCCCCGAAGGTGAACCAGGCGACCAACGCCTGAGGCTTCGAAAGCCGCCACAGGCGCAAAAGCTCCGTCGGGCGGAGTAGCCTCCAGAGTGCGGCGATGACGATGGACGCGAGTGTCGCGCGGGGCAGAGCGCTCAGGACGGGAGCAACGGGCAGGAAGCAGAGCACCGCGACTCCGGTCACCAGCCCACTCCAGCGAGTCCGGGCCCCGGCCAGGCGGTTCACACTCGTGCGCGAAAGCGAGCCGCCGACGGGGAGCCCCGCGGAGAACGCCGCCACGACGTTGGCAACACCCTTGGAGAGGAACTCACGACTGGCGTCCCAGCGCTGCCGCTCCTGCGCAGCGAAAAGGCGGGAGATCGACACGCCTTCGGCGAATCCAATCATCGAGATTACGAGCCCCGGCACGATGAGCGACGGGAGACGCCCCCACGGCAGATCGAAGCCGAGCGGGGGGAGTCCCCGCGGGATCTCACCGACGGTCGATCCTCCGTACCCCGTCAGAAGCGAATACGCGAGCCCGGCCACGGCGGCGATCAGGACACCTGGCACCAGCGGGTGGACACGCGAGGCCACGTTGATCAGTACCACGGTGACCACGGAAAGGACGACTGCGGTCGGCTCCCAGGACCCGGGCTGGCTGAGGACGAGCCACGCATCTTGAAGCACGTTTCCTTCCCCACGCCCCACACTTCCCAGCGCCCCGGGGAGCTGGGAGGAGATGATCAACACGGCGGCGCCGGACAGGAAGCCGGTCATCATCGCGTGCGACATGAGGTAGACCAGCCAACCCGCCTTCAGCAGCCCGATCCCGATGCGCGCCACGCCCACGACCAACGCCAGCAGCGCCGCCAGAGCGGCATACTCCGTGGTGCCCGGTTGGGCGAGCGGGACCAAGGCTCCGAACGTGAGCAGCCCCGTGAGCGCTACGGGGCCCGTCTGCAGGTACGGAGACGAGGCCCAGAACGCGGCGAAGATCAGCGGGAAGGTGGCGGCGTAGAGACCGTGGTGCGGAGGCAGGCCCGCGAGCTCCGCGTACGCCATGGACTGAGGGATCAGGAGGAGGGCCACGCTCATGCCCGCGACGACGTCGGACCGGGTCATCCGAGTCGGCGGATCGGACCTCATACGCTGGCGGCCACTTCGCTCGCGAGAGCTTGGAGCAGACCGGCCGTAGCCCCGGCACGCGCCTCGAAGAAGGCGGCGACGTTCGGGATCCGGTCGCGGCGCGATCGGTGACGCTCCGCTTGCCTCCCGCTCTCGGTCGCGAGCGCCCCCAAGACCCCACCCGCGTCCTGTGCGAGCAAGTGCTCGAGCGCATATCGGCGCTCACCGGCCCGCAGGCCCAAGTCCAGCGTCCCAGCGATCTTCGCGAGATCTGCGCGCGTGAGAACCACGCCGGACCGGGCGGGCGCGAGTAGCGCGTCCATGAACTCGCCGCTCGGCTCGAGCCGCGGGTCCGGAACGCTCGGCATGTCGCGGAGATGGGCCGAGGCCTCGCCTGGGGCGGCCTCCACTCCGAGCCGGCGGGCGCGCGCACCGATCTCGGAGTAGAGCACCTGGGAGAGGAGTGACGCCCAGCGCGCGTAGACGACCCCCGAGAGCTCTTCGACCCGGTCGAGATACGCAAAGACCCACGGCGTCAGGTGCTCCGTGAGGAGGGCGCCGCGAGCTCGGTCCACGAGCAGTCTCTCGGCGTCATCGACAATGCAGTCCATGCGCTCGCTGAGCGATGCATAGAGGCCCACGAGCGCCGCGAGGTGATCGGGCTCCGCGGGTGGCGTCAGGCCCAGAGCTCGCCAGAAGCCCGCGACCCGCTCGCGAGACTCCCCACCCAACATCCCCTCGACGCCGAGGTGAACGGAAGCATAGGGATAGAGCTGAAACAGGAAGACGTCGGAGTACTCTGCGGCGGTCGGGGCACCCGGAAGGTCCAAGGCCTCCGCGATCGCCGCGTGCCCCGCCCCGGGTGGCTCAGCCATGACGGCCAGCCCTCGGAGCAGCTCCACCAGCGAGCCTTCAGGCACCAGCCGGCTCCCGGTCGGGCAGGTCGTACGCTGAGCGCTCGGGCCGTACGGGTCGCAACATCCACCACGGGCGCCGCGTGCCGTCGGGAGAGTGCCCCGACGCCGGGCGGCTCAGGGCCAACCACTTCTCGTACGCGGCCCTCGACCTGGCCAAGTCCACCGACACGTCTCCGAACGCGTCACCGGGCTCCGCGGCTCGCACACGCACGGCCTGGTGCCAGCAGTGCATGCCGGAGACGGGGTCGGGGTGGACCGCGTGCGTCAGGTTCTGGTGCACCCCCACGTCCGTCCACCACACGCGGAGGGTGTCCGGATCGGACGATTCAAAGGGGCCTCCCCCCTTCTTGCGCTTGAGCTCCCACTCGGACCCTGACTGATCGAGCGCCACGGTCATCATGCCCAGGCGTTGTCCGTCGTGACCCTCCGGCTTCCACCGGCCCATGTGATGGCTGCACGCGACCACTCCGGGACGGATGCCTTCGGTGATCCACGCCTTCAGCACGAAGTGGCCGATCTCGGTCTCGACACGCACCAGGCTTCCCGTCTCGGCGATCCCGACGCGAGCCGCGTCCTGCGGATGGATCCAGAGCGGATTCGTGTGCGCGATCTCGTCGAGCCACTTCGCGTTGGCACTCCGCGTGTGGATCTGTACGGGCACGCGGAAGGTCGTGATCATCGGCATCTGGTCCGAGTCCAGATTCTGCCGGTGCACGTGGCTCTTGACGTAGGTCGGCACGGCCAGCTCCGGCCACCCCCACTCGCTGAGCGTTCGGGACCAGAACTCGAGCTTGCCGCTCGGCGTGGGCCAACCCCGCAAGATCTCCCCGTCCACGCGCACGCCGACTCGCCGGCGACCCTCCCCATCCGGGTCGATCTTGGTACCGCCGGGCGCCTTCGGGCTCGGGGGAGCGGGAGCATGGGTAAAGACCCTTCCTGCCTCGTCCACCCGCACGTCCTCGAGCTCGGAGTCCGGAACCGGCTGCTCGTGCACCTGCCCGACCTTGCTCGTCACCTCGAAGGCACCGTAACGGCGCATGTACTCGAGCGGCGTCACCCCCTCGCCCGCGGCCGCCTCGGGCAACCCCGGAACGGAGTTCTCGAAGATCCAACCGTAGTACTCGTCCACGGTCATCTTCTCTCCCGGGCTCTTCACCGACTCGAAGAACTGCCGAATCCCGAGCGAGCCGTCCGGATCGATACGCCAGGTGAGCTCGATCCAGAACTCGTTCTCCTCCCACACCTCTCCGGGATTCACGTCGCGCGTATCGGAGATCTCCTCGCCGAGCCGCTCCCGCGCAGCGCGGAGGACGGGCTGACGGAAGCCGATCCACTGTCCGTCGTACTGCTCATACGACGTGAGGTCGTGACGTTCCGAGGAGTGCCCCATCGGGAGAACGTAGTCCGCGAAGTAGGCGGTCTCGTTCCAGGTCGGCGTCATCGCGATGTGCTGCCCGATGCGACCCTCGTCCGAGAGCATCTCGATCCAGCTGAATCCGTCGGGATTCGTCCAGACCGGGTTGTACACCCGAGTGAAGTAGACGTCGACGAAGGCGTCCTGATCACGCATCAGGTACGGCATCAGGAACGACATCTCCATGAGCGCCAGCGGATACTCGTCCGGCCAAAGCACGTCATTCCACCGACGCGGATGCTGATGAGGCAGGCGGGGAGGCTTCGGCGTGAACTTGTTCCAGGAGTTCGGGAACGTTCCACCCTCCGTGGCCAGGGCGCCGAGAAGCGCGCTGAGCAACGTGAGTGTCCTCGCGACCTGCCAGCCCCCCAGGTTGCCGGAGCCGGCGCTACGCCAGTTGTGGGCCGCGAGCCTGGTCCCGGCGGTCGAGACGGTCTCGGCCACCTCGAGGAGCGTGTCGACGTCGATGCCCGACTCCCCGGCCGCGAAGTCGAACGTGTAGCTCGAATACAACTCGCCCAACACCTCCTCGAAACGCTCGAAGGAGGCGTCCGGGTCGCCGTGGACGGCCTCCATGTACTCGCGCCAGTTCCACCAGCGTCGCACGAAGTCCCGGTCGTACCTGCCTTCGCGGATCAGCCAGCTCGCGATGGCGAGGAAGATGGCCGGCTCCGAGCCCGGGTAGGGCGAGAGCCAGTGGTCGGCATGGGTCGCGGTGTTCGAGAGGCGGGTGTCGAGAACGATGAGCTTGGCGCCGTTCTTCTTCCCCTCGATGATTCGCTGAGCATGCGGGTTGAAGTAGTGTCCCGTCTCGAGATGGCTGCTGACCAGGAGGATGACATCCGCGTTCGCGTGGTCCGGACTCGGTCGGTCCATCCCCATCCACCAGTGATACCCGGCCCTCGCCCCGCTCGAGCAGACGTTGGTGTGGGAGTTGTGCCCGTCCACGGCCCAGGCGGCGAGCATTCGTGTCGTGTATCCGTCCTCGCCCGGCCGCCCGACGTGGTACATGACCTGGTCGTGGCGGTCCTCCAGCATGGTCTGTCGGATGCGCGCGGCGATGTCGTCCAGCGCTTCGTCCCAGCTCACGCGCTCCCACCTGCCTTCCCCCCGCTTCCCCGCGCGGCGCAGCGGATGGAGAATGCGATCCGGATCGGTGATCTGGTTGATCGTCGCAGGCCCTTTGGCGCAGTTCCGGCCGCGTGACCCGGGGTGCTCGGGATTTCCCTCGAACTTGCGGACCTGGAGAGTCTCGCGATCCACGTATGCGAGAAGACCGCACGCGGACTCGCAGTTGAAGCACGTCGTGGGCACGAGCATGTACCGCTTCTCCACGCGCTTCGGCCACGACTTCGAATCCAGCTCGACCCAATCGTGCCAGCGCTCCTTGGGCGGGAACGAAGCGAGGTGGATCCGGCTCGCACCCGGGTAGAACGTCTCCCCGCGGGCCTCGGTCTCTTCACGGGCTGCGGAGACGCGTCGATCGAGCTCGTCGAGGGTCATGCCAACGGCACCGATTGGCCCGCCTGTACGAAGGCGTGCTCGTAGAGAAGGAGGCTCCCGAGGGCGGCGGCGGCCGCGATCGCCGGGGTGGAGGCCGCGAAGACGAGGGCCAAGATGCCCAGCGCCAGCCCGACCCAGAAGAAGTGTGCGAAGTCGCCTCGCGTCATGGCCCGTGCAGCGAGGGCCGCATGTG
>JBDHDM010000133.1:0-17727 GCA_039591515.1 Gemmatimonadota bacterium
AGTCCTCCGACGTGTCTTCTTTCCGTGAGGCGTACAGGGATATGCCGATGACCGCCGCAAGGAATGCGGCGAATGCGATTCCGTCCCAAAGCGTGAGCTGCATGCGGTGCCTCCTGGCGGGAGTCTGGGGGGGCCGCACCGAGCGGACAACGGCGGGAGACGGAGCCCCCGGCCCACGGCGGGCCACCTGCGATCGCCCGAGCTCTCCGAAGGGGCTGACCGCACCGCCTCGGGCGAGTAGCTTGTCGACGTTTCGCCCGTGACCAAGATGCTCCCCGTCCGGGCCCCGTCGCACAACCTTCTGCGCAGCCGCCCGTGATTCCAGCACTTGGCATGCTCACGCTCATGGGGCTCATGGGCATCGCCGCACTCGTCCTTTCCTTCGCGCTCCCCGTGGGACGGGCCGGGCTTCGAGAGGTTGTCGCGGTGCACCCGCGCGCGCCGCTGGCGCTCTCGTGGCTCGTGGTGCTGATCGCCTCTCTCGGTAGCCTGTACCTGTCCGAGGTCCGTCAGCTGGAGCCCTGCATGCTGTGCTGGTACCAGCGGATCGCGATGTATCCCCTCGTGATCGTTCTCGGGGTCGCGCTCCTGCGCCGGGACGTCGACGTGTGGATGACCGCACTCCCACTCGCCCTCATCGGCGGCGTCACCTCGATCTACCACATCCTCGTGCAGTGGATGCCGTCGATCGAGGTCACGCAGTGCTCGACGAGCGCGCCCTGCTCACTCCGCTACTTCGTGCTGTACGGCTTCGTGACGATCCCGGCCATGGCGGGGACGGCTTTCCTGCTCACGTCCGCCCTCCTGGTCACCCACGGGTGGCTCGGTCCGACCGGGAACGATCTCGGGAAAGGCTCGACCCATGCGAGCCCCCCGAGTCACGAGGCGCCGCCGGCGGACGCGGTCAGTCCGCCCGAAGCGCCTCCGTCGGATCCAGCCTAGCCGCCCGGAGCGCAGGAGCGAGCGACGCCAGAACGACCGTCACGCCCACGGTGCCGGTCACAGCGAGCCAGTGCAGCGGATCGAGGATCTCCACCCCGTACAGGAGTGAGCGCAGCGCGCCCCACAGGGCGAAGCCGGCGAAGCCGCCAACGACCAGGCCGATCGCACCCAGACGAAGGCCGAAGGCCAACACGCTCCGTAGCACCGCGACCCGTGTTGCACCCACAGCCATGCGAAGGCCGATGTCGCGCGTTCGACTCGTCACCTCGAGCGCTACGACGCCGTACAGACCGGTCCAGGCGGCCAGGAGCGCGAGGAGCGAAAAGGCCCCGAGCACCGAGACGCCGAACCGCACCGGCGCGATCTGAGCCTCGACGTACGCCTCGAGCGTCTCGAAGCCGTAGAGCGCGAGAGTCGGATCGATCTCCCGGACCGTCGAACGGACGAGCGGAGCCAGGACCCCCGGCTCGCCCCGTGTCCGGACGACGAAGGACACCTCTCTCGACGCCTCCTGACGATACGGAACGAAGACCGTCTCTCTCCCGTCGACCGACAGGGACGCGTGTCGGACGTGGCGGACGACACCGACGATCTCCGCGGAAATCTCGGAACCGTCGAGGGGGATACCGACCACCGCGCCGACCGCGGACCCCGTGGCCGACACCCGCCGAGCGAACGACTCGTCCACCACGACGACCCGTCTCTCCTCGTGCAGATCCTCGTCGGGCTGGAAGCCCCGACCCTCGAGGATCTCCACCTCCATCGCCGGGAAGTACCCCGAGGTCACCGTCCGAAAGTCGGCCCGGTTCCGTGCCCACTCCGACACCGGCTGACCGGGTAGCCCATACGGCTGCGTCCAGTGTCGCCCCGAGAGCGGGAGGTGTCCCGTCAACCCGACGGCGGTGACCCCGCTGATCTCGCCCACGGACGACTCGATCGACCTCATGAGGCGAGCCCGGTCGCCGGGGCTCCGGTAAGCCCCCGGGCTCCGAAGCGAGAGGCTGAAGGTGAGGGCCTGTTCTACCCCGAACCCGGGATCGACGCTTCGGAGGGCCGCGGCCGTGCGGGAGAGCAGGCCCACTCCGAGGAGGAGGATCAACGATACCGAAACCTGTACGATCACCAATCCGTCGCGGCCCCTGCGCGTGCCTCCCACGCCACGCATGCCCGCGGCATCGCGGGTCACCGTGGACGACGTTCGGAGCGCCGGCAGAAGGCCGAACGCCATCGTCGCAGCCAGCCCCACCGAGGCAAGCGCCACGAACGAGCGGAGCCCCAGCTCGCCGGTGGCACCCCCCGCAAGCGAGCTCGGCAGAGCGGACTGCAGGAACGGACCCGCGAGTCGGGCGACCACCAGAGCGCAGAGGACCCCCAGCAGCCCCAGGGCGAGGCCCTCCACGGCAAGCCGCCGCGCGATCCTCGACCGGCCGGCTCCCAGAGCGACCCGCACCGCCAGCTCGGGCGCCCTCCGGGCCGCCCTCGCCCGCAGGAGCGTCGAAAGATTCAGGCAGGTGACCAGCAGCACGAGGGCCACCCCGGCGAGAAGCGCGCCCAGGAGCGGCCTCGTGTGGGCGGTCGCGTCGTGATGAAGCGGTCGAAGGAAGATCTCCAGGTCGGCCTCGCGATATTCGGGCAGGCGAGCCCTCAGCCGGGCGCCGACCTGGTCCATCCGCTCGGATGCGCGGGCCAGGGTGAGGCCGGGCGCCAGGCGACCGATGACGGCTCCCGTGTTGTCCGAGTCCTGATCGACTCGTCGCCCGTCGGCCCTCCGCACCTCGTCGAGCGGCGTACGGAGCGGCACCCAGACCTCCGGCGGCGAAGAAAGCCCGGTCTCGGGAGGAAAGGCCAGTCGAAAGTCGGGCGGTAGGACGCCGATCACCCGAGCCGGCTGTCCGTTGAGCCGGACCGAAGCTCCGACGAGCGCACGGTCACCCCCGAAGATCCGCTGCCAAACCGCATCGCTGAGGACAACGACAGGTGGTGTGGGCGCTCCGTCCTGCGCGTTTCTCGAGATCGGCCCGTCGGCCGGGGTGAAGACTCTTCCGACGCTCGCGTCCGTCCCGAGTAGCTGGAAGAGGTTGGCCGAGGCCGCCCCGACGCTCACGTGTTCGGCGCCGTCGCCCTGGACCCGCTCGAGGGCGCCGTCCGTGGCCCGGTTCACGAAAGCGAACTCCGCAACGTCCGAAGCTCCGTCGCGAAAGACGGCGACATCGGGAGCAGCCACGCGCTCCCGGACATCCGAGCCGCGGATCGAGTTCCAAGCGAAGAAGAGTCGGTCAGGCTCGGTGAAGCCGGGAGCCCGGAAGAGCGTTCGGTCCACGAGCTCGAAGACGGTCGCGTTCGCACCGACACCCAAGGCCAACGTCGTCACCACGGCTGCGGTGAAACCCGGACTGCGCGCGAGCCCCCGTACCGCGAGGCGGACGTCGCTCGTCAGATCCCGCCCCCATGAGTCGAAGAGGTGCCGGGCTCTCATTCCCACTCCGGCCCACAGAAGCACCGCGCACTCGACGGCGACCTCGCCACTCAGCCGGAAGGGACCCCACCCGGCGTCGCTCGCCGCGTCGAGGAAGGCGTCGACGAGGGGCCTGCCGTCCCTACGTCGCCGGTGCGCGGGCCAGGTCGAGAGGGCGAGCCGAAGGGTGGCTCGTAGCAGCCGTCCCCCTGCCCCGCCCCGCAGCTCAGACACGGTTCCCCGCAGGGACCAGACGCTTCGCGCGGGCCGCGCGAAGCACCTCGGCGAGACGCTCCGCCTCGGCACGTGCGGTCGTGAGCCCCAAGCCCGTCGTTCGGTAGTACCGCCGGCGCGGATCGTCGCCCATGTCGGCATCTGGAACCTCTTCGACCAACCCGTCGTCCTGGAGCCGCGCGAGAGCGGCGTAAACGGTGCCCGTGCGGAGCTTCGCTCGACCGGTTCGCGTGCGAAGCTCTTTGAGCAGCGCGTATCCGTGCTGCGGCTCGTCGGAGAGTGCCACCAGGATGTTGAACGCCAGATCCGTCAGTGGCAGAAGATCCTCGGGCAGTGGTGAGGGCATTGATAGACTCCTTACAAGTATACCTGTTACGAGTATATCAGCACGGCTCGAAGCCACAAGGGCTCTCGGACGGGCTCGCACCCTCCGCGCGGGTCAGCCGGGCACGACCGGCAGCAACTCGGCCCGAATCGCGGTCACCTGGCCCGAATCGCGGTCCCCGGGTCCGTGGCGCTGGCCCGCCACGCGGGCACCAGGGCGGCGATGACCCCACTCGCGAACAATGTGCCCGCAGCCGCGGCAAGGCTGGTGGGATCCGTGGGCTCGACTCCGAACAGGAACCCCGCGACGACGTTCGAGGCGACCAAGGCGACGACGCTCCCAGCGACGACCCCGACTGCCACGGGCAGCATACCAGCGCGCACGACCGTGGCCATCAGATCGCCCGGCGCCGCTCCAAGCGCCAGGCGGATCCCGAATTCGGGCGTGCGCCTCTGCACGGAATAGGACACGACGCCGTACACCCCGACGCTCCCGAGCACGATGCCGAGGACGCTGAACAGCGCGAGGAAGAAGCGCAGCCGGAGGGGCTCCGCCATCGCGTCGTCCACGACCTGGTCCATCGTCTCGATCCGCCCGACGGCAGCGCGGCTGTCGAGCTGGCGCACCAGGGAACGGATCGGTCCCGCCAGTGCGACGGGTTCGAGCGATGTCTTGGCCACCAACACGGCGTAGCCCGAGCCCCGCAACGTTTGGCTCCAGGGGTAGTAGGCGGCCATCGGCACCGGGCCGACCAGATCATCGATCACGACGTTTCGTACCACACCGACGATCTCGATGTCGGCCCGTGTGAAGCCATTCGAGGAGATGATGCGTCCGAGCGCCGACTCCCCGGGAAACATCGTTCGCGCGAAGGTCTCGTTCACGACGGCCACCCGACGGCCCTCCGCCCGGTCCGCGTCTTCCACCCCGCGGCCCTCGATCACCTCGACGCCCAGAGCCGAGAAGGTCCCGCTCGTCACGGGTCGGTAGAACGCGTTCGGCCTCGAGTCGCCTTCGAGGTCGGGACGATCCGCGAGGGTGAGCGTCGCTTGCCATCCCCCGTCGCGGGCCGGCACACGATTGATCAGGCCGGCAGACTCCACGCCCGGCAGCCCTCGAACCTGCTCGACGAGAGCGGCGTGGAACTGAGCCACCTCGTCCGCGGAGGTCGGATCCGACGGGATCAGGACGTCGACGGCGAGGACTCCCGCCGGCTCGAGTCCGAGGTCGATCGCACGTATCTCTTGTACGGTCCGGACCAGCAGGGCGGCCCCTGAGGCCAGGACCACGGCCAGGAGTACCTCGCCGACCACCAGGCCCGTCTGTATGCGTTGCCGCCCCGTGGATCCGGCCGACGAGGAGCGCGCCCGAAGGGCACCTTCGGACAGGCGACCCCCGAGCAGCGAGCGCATCGGTGCCAGCGAAATGACCACCCCCGTGCCCACCGCGAGGCTCAGGCTCGCCACCAGAGCCGTCCAGTCCAAGGCGAGGGTCGACCCGAACGAGGCCGGCACCGGTAGGCTCGCCACCAGGACATCGAACGCGGCCACGGCGAGCCCCATGCCGATCCCCCCCGCGATGACCCCCAGAACGACCGACTCCGTCATGATCTGGCGCGCCAACCGAGCCCGGCCTGCGCCGAGTGTGACGCGCACCGCGATCTCGCCCGTCCGGTCGCTCGTCCGCGTGAGGATCAGCGCAGCGACGTTCGCGCACGCCATGAGCAACACGAGCCCCACGGCGCCCAGAAGGAGGAGGACCGCCGGCCGGACCTCCCCGAGGAGATAGTCGCGGATCGGGACGACGTGGGGATTCCTCGTCTTGTCCCACGCGTCCGGGTAGTCCCAGCGCTCGCCGAGGCCCGCCGCCACGCGGGTGAGATCGTCTTGGATCTGCTCCGGCCCGACGCCCTCGGCCACCCGGCCCATGAGGACCAGCCAGCCATTGCCGTGATACTCCCTCGTGTCCGGGTCGAGGTCGAGCGGCGTCCAAACGCTGGACTCCGGATTCGGGAAATAGAATCCCCTCGGCATCACGCCGATGACCGTGGTACGACGCCCCTCCAGGTCGACCCTCGTGCCGATCACGCCCGGATCCGCCCCGAACTCACGCTCCCAGAGCCCGTGACTCAGAATGACGACGGGCTCCGCGCCGGGACGGTCCTCGCCCGCTCGGAAGGTCCGACCGAGGGCTGCGCTCACCCCGAGGACGTCGAAGAGCCCGGCCGAAGACACCGTGCCCGTCTGCAGCGTGGAGCCCGCCTCGGTACGCAGCGTATACCCGTCGAGTGAGTACGCCGCGATCCCGTCGTAGGCCTCTGCCCGCTGCCGCACGAAGTCGTACTCGGCGCCCCGCCAGTCGAAGTCACTCCAGAACGTGACGAGGCTCTGCTCGTCCTCCACGGGCAGGGGTCGCAGCATGAGGCCGTGGACCACGGAGAAGAGCGCGACGGTCCCCCCGATCCCGAGACCCAGCGTGACCGCAGCCAGTCCGGAGAAGGCGGGTCGGGCCAACAGCTGACGAGCGGCGAATCGCAGATCGCTGCCGAGGTCGTGGAGCAGGCCGACACCCCACGCCTCCCTCGTCTGCTCCTTGAAGCGGTCCTCTCCTCCGAAGTTCAGACGTGCACGTCGAAGTGCCTCGTCCGGGGCGAGCCCCGCGGCTTCGAGCTTCCGGGTCTCCATCTCGATGTGGAACCGCACTTCGTCCTCGAGGTCACGCTCCATCCGGTCGCGAGCGACGAGAGCCCGGATACGGAACCAGATGTCGTGGAGCCAGCGCATCATCCGGCCTCCAATCCGAGGATCCGCTCCACCGCATGCGACAGCCGGGCCCACTGCTCACGCTCGGCACCCAGCTGCTTCTCTCCGGCGCGGGTCAGCAGGTAGTAGCGAGCCCTCCGACGGTTCGGTGTCATCCTCCAATCGGAGTCGATCCAGCCCTGCCGGGTGAGACGATGGAGGGCCGCGTACAATGACCCTTGGTTCACCTGGAGCGTCTCTTCCGAGATCTGATGGATCCGCTCCGTGATCCCCCACCCGTGCATCGGCTCGAGCGAAAGGACCTTGAGGATCAGCATGTCCATCGTGCCGCGGATCATGTCGGCGCTTTCCGTACCCATCGTCATCTCGGTAAGCAAGAGGAGTGTCATCTCCTCTGACGGGCCGATGGATCGAAAAGTTGCAGCCGATGGGTAGAGAGGTTGCTGCGGAGCCGAACGCGGCCCGGGGCGTGCCCTTCCGGGGGCTATCCTCCTGCCAGGCACTCCCTGATCAGCTGCTGCTGGGCCAGCCCGGCGTAGAAGGCGTTCCACGGGTCCCTGAAGCCGTGCCCCTCATTGGCGCCCTCCATGTACCCGACCCGGAGGCCGTTGCCTCGAACCGCCTCCACCACCTGCCGGGACTCCCCGACGGGGACGCGGGGATCGTTGGCACCCTGGACCACCATGAGGGGGGACGTGATCCGCTCGGCATGGTTCAGCGGCGCGATCGACTCGAGGAACGCCCGCATCTCGGGATCGCGCTCGTCCCCGTACTCTGCGCGCCGCAGGTCCTTCCGGTACTCCGCGGTGTTCTCGAGGAAGGTGACGAAGTTGCTCACCCCCACCACATCGATGCCGCACGCCAGCCGCGGGCTGAAGTGAACCAGCGAAGCGAGAACCATGTAGCCGCCGTAGGAGCCACCCTGCACCGCGACCCGGGACGCGTCCATGTCGGGCTGCTCCTCGATCCAGTCCAGAAGCGCGCCGATGTCCCGCACCGCGTCCTCGCGCAGGTACTGATCGTCGAGCGAAGCGAAGGTCCGCCCGTAGCCGGTGGATCCACGGACGTTCGGCGTGATCACCGTGATCCCGTCTCTCTGTGTCGAGCTCGTACCGACGCGCAGACGTGCCTGCGCCTCCGGCCCCCCATGGATGTCGATCACGACGGGGCGGGGCCCTTCCCCTTCGCCGGGATAGACGAACGCGGAGATCGTCCTCGGGGCGCCAGCCACCGAGTCGAACGTCGGATACCGGACCAGCCGGTGGCCCTCCCCTCGCCCGGCAGCGGGCTCGGGGCCGGCCCACAGCGTCAGCTCTCCGCGAGCCATCTCGTAGACGTACCCCCGGGCGACGCCCAGCTCGTCGACGTGGTTGACGAGCATGGACGCGGCGTCGGGATGCAGGGACGCTGCGAATTGTCCTGACGCGAAGAGCTCGAGAGGGGCCATCACCTCGGCCAGGGCGTCACTCGTGTACCAGCGCGTCACGCCATCCTCGTTGACCGACAGGAGGAGCAAACCGCCGTCGGCCGATTGCTCGACGGACGACACGTCCCACGGAATCTCGCCCGTGAGGACGCGTTCCTCGCCCGAGCTCAAATCGAGCCGCCGTAGGTGCTTGAACTCGGTCCCCCGGTCGCTCACGTAGTAGAGAGCCGAGCCGTCCCGGCTCCACTGGGCGGAGGCGAACGCGGCACCCTCGCCCGTCGCTCCCGGGACCGGCTCGAGGGTTCCCGTCGCGAGGTCGAATCGCAGGAGCTCGCTCTCCACGTTGGAGCGGAAGTGGAGGAGGAGCAGCTCGTCCGCGATCGGCGACCATCCTGCCACGGCCCACATCCCGTCGACCTCGAGCACGCGCTGGTCCGAGTCGGGTCGCTCGGGGTCCATCACGTAGACGTCGAAGTCACGACCGTTCCGTCGTGTGCTCGTATACGCGATGCGCTTCCCGTCGCGCTCGAACGCACCGAACGACGCCCGCTCGGCCGCCCTGGTGAGCAGGACCGGCTCCGCCTCGCCGAGGTCCCAACGGTACAGCCGATGCTGCTCGTCGCCGTCGGTGTCCCAGCCGAGGATCATGTACCCGCGCCCCGGCTCGGAATACGCTCCTGCCACGTTGCGCGGTAGCTGCGCGAGGAAGACCGGCCGGGCACCGGGCGAGGCTACACCGTGCAGCCTCGAATCCAGAATCCAACGCCGCGCTCGGACCAACACGCCGTCACCGTCAGGCAGCCACGTGACGAGATTCTTGGACGCTCTCGAGCGCCAGAGCTGCTCGGCGTTGTCCAAGACGGGCCCCCAGCCGACCCGCCCCACGTCTTCCGCGGTGATCGCCGGAGGCTTCGGTACTCCGAGCAACGCGAGCCCGACCACGACGTGGACCGGCAGGGACAGCAGGACGATTGCGGCCAGCTTCACCCATCGTCTCATGTGATCGTCTCCGTCGGGGTCGTCGCCCTCTCTTACGGACCTCACCCACCTCGGGGTTCCGCGACCGCGTTCCACGCTTCGGGTTGTCGTCGCCGTGGGGACCACGTCAAGTTGGCGATTCCACGCTCCGGAGGGCCACGATGAACGTCCCGCTACGCCGTCACCACCTCTCCCTTCTGCTAGCCCTCGGCCTCCTCTCCCCGCTTCTCGACGGCGCCCTGCTGGCGCAAACGGCAGGTCCATACGACTTGGTCATTCGCGGGGGGCGAGTGATCGACCCCGAGACCGGGTTCGACGGTGTCGCGAACGTCGGGATCCGCAACGGACGGATCGTCGCCGTGACCACGGACGGGTTGGACGCCCCACGAGTCGTCGATGCGACGGGCATGGTGGTCGCGCCCGGGTTCATCGACCCCCTCACGCAGGTCTCGGCTGCCCGGATGCCCAGCGCCCTCTACAAGGTCACGGACGGGGTCACGACGGTCCTCGGGCTGCACGGCGGCCCGGTTGACGTCGGCGCCGCCTACGCCGAGATGGAGGCCGAAGGTGCGCTGCTGAACTACGGAACGAACGTGGGTCATGGCGCACTCCGCGGGGCGGTGGGGCTCGCCTCTTCCGACGAGGAGGCGCGTGCAGTCCCGGCGACTCCAGAACAGATCGAGCGTATCGTCGAGCTCGCCCGGCGCGCAATCGCGGACGGGGCCCTCGGCATCGGGTTCGGCCTCCAGTACGTGCCCAGCACGGGAGAGGACGAGGTCTTCCGGCTGTTTCAGGTCGCCGCACGTTACGGGGTCCCCACCCACCTGCATATCCGCTACCTGGGGCCGCAGCGGCCCGTCAACAGCGTGAAAGCCGTACACGAGGTCATCGCCACGGCGGCTGCCACGGGGGCGTCCGCCCAGATCGTGCACGTGAACTCCACCTCCCCTCGGGACATCGATCTGGTCCTGGCGCTGATCGACGGTGCGGCCGCGTCTTCGACGCGGGATTCCGTGAGCGGATGTCCATCGACTACGGCGACATCGAGCTGGTCAGCAACGGAGAGCGTCTCTCGGAGGAGACCTTCCATCGGTACCGGAGCGACGAGAAGCGTGACGGGGTCATCGTGCACTTCATTCCCACGGAAACGCTGCGCAAGGCGCTCACCAGCCCGGTGGTCATGGTCGGGAGCGACGGCTCGATCAACGCCGAGGGACGCGGGCATCCGAGGGGGGCCGGCACCTACGCTCGATTCGTGCGCCAGTACGTTCGCGAATGGGGCGACCTCTCCCTGGTCGAAGCGATGCGCAAGACGAGCTACCTGGCCGCCGTCCAACTCCAGCAGGCCTCGCCGGCGTTTCGCCGCAAGGGGCGGCTGAGCGTGGGCGCCGACGCGGACATCGTGGTCTTCGATCTCGAGACGATCGCCGAGCGCGCCACGTACCTGGAGCCCGCCCAGACATCCGTCGGGGTCTGGCACGTGCTCGTCAACGGCGTGACCGTCCTCGAGAGCGGCGAGGTCGTCGAGGACGTGAAGCCAGGACGAGCGCTCCGCGGAGCTCCCGGGTCGTGATCGGCCGAGACCGTCGCAGGGTCGCCCTCCGTGCGACGCGGACGTGGGCCCTCGGAGCATCGCTCACGGCCCTCGTGGCGTGCGCGTCCGCGGCCGGTGAGCAGAGCATCGGCGAGCGCGCCCGCGCAGACTCCATCTTCTCGGGCTTCGGCCCCGGTACCCCTGGAGTCGCCGCGGTCGTGGTGCGTGATGGAGAGGTCGTGTTCCGAGCCGGCTACGGCATGGCCGACCTCGATCACGGGATACCCGTGACCCCCGAGACCGTGTTCGATATCGCGTCGGTCTCCAAGCAGTTCGCGGGCTTCGCCATCGCCTCTCTGGTGGAGTCAGGACAGGTCGACCTCGATGCGGAGGTGCGCACGTACCTGCCCGAGCTCCCGGAGTTCGGGTCGTCCCTGACCGTGCGCCACCTCGTGCACCACATGAGCGGCATCCGCGACTGGCCCCTCACGCTCGCGGTCGCGGGGTGGCGGTTCGACGACGTGATCTCGTTCGATCAGATCCTGCGCATGGCATGGAGCCAGCGGGAGCTCAACTTCGAGCCTGGGAGCGAGTATTCGTACTCCAACACGGGGTACAACCTCCTCGCCGAGATCGTGCAGAGGGTCACCGGCCAGACCTTCAGGGCGTGGACGAGCGAACGAATCTTCGAGCCGCTCGGCATGCGGGACTCCCACTTCCAGGACGACCACCTCGAGGTCGTCGAGGGGCGGGCGCGCGGCCACATGCCCGACGGCGACGGGGGCTGGACCGTGTCACCGAACGGGCTCACGGCGCTCGGCTCCTCTTCCCTGCACAGCACCGTGGACGACCTCGCCCGCTGGCTCGTCAACTACGATACGCACGAGGCGGGCGGCGACGGCGTCATCTCTCGCATGCGCACCAAGGGTATCCTCACCTCGGGCGACACCATCGCCTACGCATACGGGATTCGAGGCATCACATGGCGCGGTCGGGAGACGTGGACGCACACGGGCTCCTGGGCGGGGAACCGCACGGTGCTGTACCACTTTCCGGAGATTCGCTCGGGCGTGGTCGTGCTCGCCAACGAGGGCACGTTCAATCCGAGCCAGGCGGCGACGCGTCTGGCCGACATCTTCATCGGTGACGTGCTTCCCGAGGAGGCGCCGGAAGAACCGACCCCCGACCCGGTCGGCCGCGACCGAGGAGCGGCACCGCAGCTCACCCCGAGCCAGCTGGCCGAGTACCGAGGGGACTGGGTGAGCTTCGAGCTCGATACACACTACCGGCTGCGCGTCGAGAACGATGCCCTGGTCGCCGACCACTTCCGTCATGGTCGGATCGAGCTCAGTCCGTCGGGTCCGGACCGCTTCGAGGGAGACCGGTTCTTCTTCCGCCCCGTACGATTCGAGCGGCGCTCTGACGGCAGCCTCGGCGACATGCTGGTCGGGGAGGGGCGGGCCCGAAACCTGCGCTTCGTCCGGGACCGGTCCGACGCGCCCGGTGCGGGGAGCTCCTAGTAGGGCTGGCGCTCGACGGTGGTCTGCACGTCGGTGATGATCACGATGTAGGCCCGGAAGTCCCGGAGCGCCTGCTCGTATTCCTCGACGTGCTGGAGGATCAAGGCGCGGTTGTACAGCGGGTCCGACCACCTGGGAGCCAGCTCGACGGCGACGGAGAAGGAATCGATCGCCTCCGTCCACCGCTGCCGGTCCACGGCCGAGAGCGCTGCCACGAACGCCTGCTCGGCCCGCACGGGAAGACGCCGGCGGGCCTTTTCGCGGATCGCGTCGATCCTCTGGCCGGGGCTGGGCGGTCCGAGCCGGTCACCACCGAGCGCGATCGCGCGACAATACTCGACCATCGCGGGCTCGTACCGCTCCAGATCTTCGAGAAGGCGCGCTCTCCGGTACGCGTACTCGGCCGAGGTCCCGTCCAGCGCGGCGGCTTCCGCGAGAAGGGCGGCGGCCCGCTCGAGGGCTCCGAGGGTGAAGGCCTGCTGGGCACCCGACGCGATCTGGCGGGCCCGGGCCAGATCATCGTGAGAGGGCGCGGCCGGGCGATCCATCGCGGGGCAGGTATACACACCCGACCCGGGATAGGAGCGTTTCAGCTCAGTCGGAGCCAGGTCCCGAGATTGCGCATCGACCGGCGCCGGGGCACCAGCGACGACAAAGATGAGGGACCCGAATAACAGGCCTTGCCGGCTCATTGGGGGGGAACGCCGATGGGGGGGCGATGCCCGGACGCCGCGGCGCCCGGTATGTAACTCACTATCTCTAAGCTTCCGAGTACAAAATTGGGAGTCAACGAAATAATTGCCGGTCCGCGCGGCCGGTTGCCCCGCTGCGCCACTCGCTCGACAATGCGGAGTCACTGAGCCGCGCCATGCCGGCTCCGACTTCCGCAGGCATCCCATGATCTCGAGACGTCACTTCCTCGGCACCTCCTCGACGGCCGCAGCCGGCTTCGCCGTGGCCCCCATCGAGCCGGCCCGTACTCCCCCTCAGGATCTCCCGCCATCGATCGCACGGCTGGAATCGTGGACCGACCGAGCTCGCCCGATCACGACCGAGGAGCGAGCGGGCCGCGTCGAGAACGCGAAGCGGCTGATGCGCGAGCACGGCCTCGACGCTCTGGCCATGTGCGGCGGGACGTCGATGGTCTACTTCACGAATGTCCGCTGGGGCGGAGGCGAGCGCCTGTTCACGGTGGTCGTCCCGGTCGACGGAGACGCCTTCGTCGTCTGCCCGGCTTTCGAGGAGGATCGGGCCCGCGAGCAGCTCGCCCTCGGGCCGCTCGGAGGTTCCCAGGTCTACACCTGGGAAGAGCACGAAAGCCCCTACGAGCGAGTCGCACAGGGCCTCCGGGATCGCGGGATCGGCAGTGGCAAGCTCGGAGCCGAAGAGACGATGCAGTTCCGCTTCAGCAACGGCGTCGCACTCGCCGCCCCTGCGATCGAGATCGTCGACGCCACGCCCGTCACCGCCGGCTGCCGCGGTGTGAAGGACGAGCACGAGATCGCGCTCATGAAGCTGGCCAACGAAGTCACCCTCACGGCTTACAAGGCCGCGTACCTCGCCATGGAAGAGGGCATGACCCAACGCGACGTTGGCAACCTCATCAGCATGGCGCACGAGAAGCTCGGCTTCTCGGGGGGTGCGAGCGTCCAGACCGGGCAGTGGTCGGCCCTGCCACACGGGTCGATCACCCCGCAGGTGATCCGCGAAGGAACGATCCTGCTCATCGACGGAGGGTGCGGGGTCGAGGGGTACCGCTCGGACATGAGCCGGACGTTCGTCCTGGGCGAACCGACCGACATCATGAGGAAGCGCTTCGACATCGAGCTCGAGGCGCAGACGGCGGCCCATGCCGCCGCGGCTCCCGGGGTGCTCCCGGAGGACGTCGACGCTGCGGCTCGAAGGGTCATCGAAGACGCAGGCTACGGTCCCGGCTACAAGTACTTCACGCACCGTGTAGGGCACGGCATCGGCATGGACGGTCACGAGTGGCCCTACCTGGTCAAGGGAAACCGGACGCCGCTGGTCAAGGGCAACACCTTCAGCGACGAGCCCGGCATCTATGTGCCGGGTGAGTTCGGAGTCCGTCTGGAGGATTGCATGTACATCACCGACGACGGGGCGGAGCTCTTCACACCGCAAAGCCCGTCCCTGGAAGAGCCGTTCGGGAACTGGGAGCACTGATGAAGACATGCGGGCCTGCTCACCGGATGCTCCGCCGCACGGTACTGTGCGTGCTCCTCGCGACACCCACGCCCCTGATCGCTCAGACGACCGCCACCGAGCGGGCCGCCGCACGTGACATCGTTCGGCAGATCGACGAGCTCCAGGCGCGGCTGGAGCCCACTGCCCGAGCGAACCAGCTCGCGGGGCGCAGCGAAGCCACCCGAGACGCCCTCGTACGCCGCACGACCGAGCTGTGGGAGTCCGAGATGGAGGCGCTCAGCGACTTCATCGGCCGCAATCCCGAGGTGGGATGGGAAGAGCGCCTCGCTGTCGACACGCTCACTTCCGTGCTGCGGGCGCGGGGCTGGGACGTCGACGTGGGTGTCGCGGACCTCGAGACGGCCTTCGTAGCGACCTGGACCTCCCCCGCCGGCGAGGATGGGCTGACGCTCGGTCTGATCGGCGAATACGACGCGCTACGAGACGCGGACGGTCCGTTTCACGGCGACCAGCACAACGCCCAGACTCCCATCGTCTTCGCGTCGGCCTTCGCCATGGCCGAGCACATGGAGGAAAGCGCGACACCGGGGCGCATCCGCATCTACGGGACACCTGCCGAGGAGGTCGGTCCGCCGGCGAAGGTGATCATGCACGAAGCCGGCGTCTTCGACGGTGCGGACCTGCTCATCCGCAGCCATGGCGTGACCCAGACCTCACGTGCTCAGGTCGGCTTCGGCAGCTGCTGCCTGAACATCAACGAGGTCAAGTACACGTTCCTGGGCAGGCCGTCGCACCAGATGTCGTCCTGGCACGGCCGGAACGCGTTGGAGGCAGCGGTCCACTTCTACACGATGGTGGACGGGCTTCGTTCGACGCTGCGGCCGGAGGCATCGATCCAGGGCGTAATCCCCGAGGGGGGTGAGGCCCCCAACGTCGTCCCGCAGCGTGCGGTCGTGGACTACTACATCCGCTACCCGGATCCCGTGTACCTCGAGCACATCAACAAGATGATGGACGACGCGGCCCGAGGTGCGGCTCTCGCGACCGGCACCGAGGTGGAGATCGACCGCTACGGTGAGTACAGGGACGGCATCTCGCTGGGAACGCTCCAGGAGCTGGCGTTCGCCTACGCGCAGGAGCGCGAAGCGCCGAACCTGAACCCCGATCCCACCCGTCCCTCGGGTTACGAGGAAACCGGGGTGGTTACGAAGGACATCCCCGGCATCGGCATCAGCGTGTTCAGCTCTCGGGGCGCGAACCACACCCGTGGCATGCTCGAGGACACCTTCAACGAGATCGGGCACACCGGCTTCCGCATCAGCGCGGAGATCATGACTTCGGTGCTGTACGACTACCTCACGCGGCCCGAGCTGAGGGACGCGGTCCGAGAAGAGCACGAGACGCTCGCGGGCCTGCTGGACCAGTATCACGAGGCGCTTCGGGTGGCGTACGCGGACGAGATCGGCACGCCGATCTCTGAGCGCTGAGGCCCCCCAGGAGCCCGAAGGAGAATCGAGCATGACCCGAGTCGCACGAACGACCTTCGCCGGCCTCGTCACCGCGCTCCTCGTGACCGCCTGCGCGGACTCCGGTGCGGCGCCGTCCCTAGAAGGCATCGACGAGAGCGACCTCCGTGCCGACCTCTTCACCCTTTCCCACGACTCGATGGGTGGACGGCTGGCCGGCACCCCCGATCTCGAACGCGCCTCGGACTGGATCCGTGACCGTTTCGAGTCACTCGGACTCGAGCCGGCCGGCGACGGCGGCACGTACGATCAACGTTTCGACCTGATGTGGTTCAGCCTCGGGACGCCCAATCGCCTCTCGGTCGCCGGCCCGGCCGGGAGTCGAGCGAGCGCCGGGCCCGGCGCGGGTTGGACACCCTCCAACACCTCGGCGACCGGATCGGCCGGGGGCGCCGTTGTGTTCGCGGGGTACGGCATCGTCGAGCCGCGGCTGGGCTACGACGACTACGCGGGAGAGGACGTCGAAGGCAGGATCGTGCTGGTGCTCGAGCGTGAGCCGGGCGTCGCTGATCCCAATAGCCCGTTCGACGGGATCGTCACTGCCGAAGCCTCACGGGCATGGCGCAAGGCGCTCTGGGCGCAGGAGCGTGGCGCCGCGGCGATCCTGTTCGTGCGAGACGTCCACGTGCGACCGGACATCGAGGACTGGCAAGTGGCGCACGATCAGGCCTGGCCCGCCGAGCGTCGTCGCATCGAGCGGTTCACCCTCGGGGACTGGGTCGGGCGCATCGAGATCCCGGCGGCCCAGATTTCGGCCGATCTCGCCGAGCTCCTGGTGTCGGGATCGGGGCGATCCCTCGCGGAGTTGAGCAGCGAGGCCGAGGCAGCGGAGACCGGGCTCGGAATCGTCGACCTGCCCGGCGCACAGGCGGACCTGACCGTCTCCGTGGAGCGCAGCCTGGTCACCGGGCGCAACGTCCTCGGGATGATCGAGGGCTCGGACCCGGAGCTCATGAACGAGGTCGTGATCATCGGAGCGCATCACGATCACAACGGCTCCGACGAGGACATCGTCTACAACGGGGCGGACGACGACGGCTCGGGCACCGTGGGCGTGATGGCGGTCGCCGAAGCGTACGCGGCCGCGGCGGGGCGCGGTGAGCGGCCGCGACGGAGTGTCATCTTCGCGATTTGGGACGCCGAAGAGCGCGGATTGCTGGGCGCGTGGTACTACACGCTCCGCCCCCTCTTCGCGCTTCCCCGCACCGTCGCCGTGCTCAACCTCGACATGATCGGAAGACACGAGGAGGTGCCCGCCGACGGTGGCGGTCGGTTCCGCGGCCTCGAGGTCCAATCCGCCGAATCCAACGCGAATGCCGTGAACATCCTCGGCTACAGCCGCACGCCCCAGCTGGCCGCCGCCGTCGACGCGGCCAACACACGGCTGGCCGATGTCGGGGCGATCTCCAACACCCTGACGCTGCGGATGCGCTACGACAACAACGCGTCGAATCTGTTGCGTAGAAGCGACCACTGGCCATTCCTGCAGAACGACGTGCCCGCGGTGTGGTTCCACACGGGCTTGCACCCGGACTACCACACTCCCTTCGACGATCCCGAGCGTATCGAGTACGAGAAGATGACGCGCATCGTGCGCCTGGTATATCAGACGAGCTGGGACCTGTCGAACGCGGAGGGACGCCCGGCCATGGAGGGGATGGGGAGCCGTCCGCCGAGCTGAAGCGAGATCGAGTCCTCGCCCCGGTCCAGACGGTGCTCGCCCGCTCTGGCCCGGACGGCGCTCACTTTACAGCTTACCGGAGAGACGCAGCGATCCAACCGAGCCGAGGCCTCGATGACGAAGGGACGGGAGATACGGACCTACGAGTACGTCAATCATCCGTACGACGAAGTACGGG
>JBDHDM010000134.1:0-10089 GCA_039591515.1 Gemmatimonadota bacterium
CGTCGACGCGGCCGATGTCCTCATCGACCTCGCCCCACACACCCTCCGGCATCTCGAAGGGCTCGTCCACGTTCACGACCTCCAGCCCCATCTGGTAGCGGAGCTCGTAACCCGTCATGTCGTACGGGGGAATCGGCGGGCCACCCGGGAACTGCCTCCGATCGGGAAACGCCTTGGGCTCCATGAGGTCGACGACGTACAGACGAAACGCTTGGGGTGGGATCACGTACGTCCCGGCCGGGAAGGATCCACCACCTGCCTGGAACGACTCTTCCGAGCGCACGAACTCGATGCCCGACCGAGACATCAGCTCCATGAACTCGACCACCCCGGTCGGATCATGCGAAGCGTTCGGGTCGAGGACGTAGGCGAAGGGCCCGCCCTCCGCCCGCGTCGACTGCTCAATCTGGCGCCGCCCCATCCAATAATGGTTGAACAGGTACTCTTCCTTGAGCTTCGCCCCCATGTCCGCGACCGCAATCGCCGCCGTCATCATATAGTCCATCGCGTCGCGCAGATGCCAACAGCCGCCGAGCCACGGGTTGTTGTAGTTCGTAGAGCGCGAGCGCGTGGGCATGTTGAGGTTCCGAGCGCCGAAGGTCTCCGGGATCTCGTCGTAGCAGCGCGGCGTCGCGTACCCGGCCCCGGCCGTCTCCGTGAGGAAGCCGAGCATATTGTGGTAGTCGGGCCCGCCCCTCATCGATCCGTTCCACCACAGGTCGAAGGTGATGCCGCTGTTCACCCCGGGCTTGCCCTCCACATCGAAGCGCTTGCGCATCGAATGACCCATCTGGTTGAGGGAGCTCACCACCAGGGGATCGAGGTTCGGGCTGACCGGATCGGCGAAGGGGGGCATCCAGATGCGGCCGGGAAACGGGCTGCTCTGGTGCTGGTTGTAGACGATCTGAGGGAACCAGTTGTGGTACAGCTGCCGCGTCACGGCCTGCGTCTCGACCTGCGTGAGCATGTACCAGTCACGGTTGTTGTCGTGACCGATGTAGTGGTGGTACAGCTCCGGCACACGGGCCATTTCGAACGGGCCGCCGACGTTCGACATGTACCAGTCCGCGACGATGTTCAGCCCGTCGGGGTTCATGTTCGCCATGAGCAGCAGGATCGTGTTCTCGCGGATCCGCTGCGTCTCCGGTGACTCGTCGGTCACGAAGTGGTACGCCATCTCGGGCATGACCTGCCCGTGCGCCACTTCGGTCGCGTGCAGCCCCCCGTCGATCCACACGACGGCCTTCCCCGCGCGGGCCAGATCACGGGCCTCGGCCTCGTCGAGGACCGAGGGGAACCCGGCGTCCGGGTCGCGGGCGTAGGCGAGCGTGCGCGTAATCTGCTTGTAGCGCTCCCGGTTCCTCAGGTTCTCCGCCGAGGAGATCGCGGCCAGATACAGCGGCTCCCCCCGCGTGCTCTCTCCGATCTGCTCCAGCTCCATTCGGTCGGTCGACGCCGCCAGCGCCTCGAAATAGGCCGCGATCGGTCCGTAGGGTGCAAGCTTGAAGTCCTCTCCGGGCTCGAAGCCGATGACGTCGGCCGGCTTGGGGACCTGGGCGAGCGCCGCGGAGGAGGCGAGCGCCAGCATCAGCACGGCCGTCCCGGTCCGGGCGAGGGGCCCTCGCGGGATGGCGACCCCCGCGTACCGAATGGCGAATCTCATCGGAGTCTCCTTGTCGTCCAAAGGAGCCGACAAAGTACGCCCAGTGACCCCACCTCGCCCACTCGAGCGCACCCATCCGAGCCGGCCATCGCGACGGCTCGAATGGAGCCCTCCTCACGACTCGTCCAGCAGGGGCTCGAGTCCGTCCCAAAGCGCCAACATCGCCCGCCGCGACTCACCCAAGGTCGGCATGACCGCGTCCGGCAGGACGCGGTAGAAGCGACGCGGCCGCCCGCCCCGGTCCGGGTCCGGCGAGCCGACGCGCGAGGTCAGAAAGCCCTGTGCCTCCAGGCGGCGCATGACCATGTAGACCGTGGCGGGTGATACGTCGCGGCCCGCCCGGCGACCCAGCTCGGCGGCCACCGGGACGGCATAGCTCTCCCCGTCGAGCTGAAGCAGCGCGAGCACCACCTGCTCTTCCAGCTCCCCGAACCTCTCTCTGGCCACGTCGCCGCTCCGTTCACAACAACGTTAGATTGATTCCCAACAACGTTATGAACTGCACGACCCGGCGCAAGGCGGCCCGTATGGCCCAACGAGGGCCGATCCGGATGATCGACGTCCCGGGCCCGCTAGCCTCCGCTCACGGCCGGGAGGACGGTCACCTCGCCGCCCATGGGCACCGGCGTATCCAGTCCACCCGACCATCGGATGTCGTCCGATCCGACGAAGACGTTCACGTGCGGTCGCAGCTCGCCCTGCTCCGTGAAGATGCGGTCGTACACGGTCGGGTGCCGAGCCCGCAACTCCTCGAAGACGCCGCGGACCGTATCGACCCGCCCGTCGAGACTCAGCGAGGAACGGTGCTGGGCAAGGGGCCGGAGCGCGCCAGGGAGAATCACGGTCGCGCTCACTCGAGCACCGCCACCTTCACACACACGACTGGTGGGAGGCCGTCGTGCACGAGAGACCACGATTCGCCATCGTCCGCCGAGGCATACACGCTCCCGCCCCTCGTTCCGAAATACACGCCGGCCGGATCGACCGAGTCGGTGCTCATGGCGTCCCGGAGGACGGTCTCGAACGCCCCCTCCTGGGGCAGGCCGTTTTCGAGGGCGTGCCACGACGCCCCGGCGTCACGCGTGCGGTACACACGCAGCCGGGCATCGGGGGTGCACCGGAAACCGTCCGACTCGAGGGGGACGATGTAGACGGTGTCCGGATCGTGGGGGTGCATCGCCATCGCAAAACCGAAGTCGGACGGCACGCCGTTCGCGATGTCGGTCCACGTTCCGGCCCAGTCGTCCGACCGGTAGAGACCCCAGTGATTCTGCAGGAAAAGCCGGTCGGGTCGGTCCGGGTGACTCACCACCTTGTGGACGCACTGGCCGTACTCGGGGTGCTTGTCCGGCAAGAACTCGGCTCGCACGCCGTTGTTGCTCGGCGCCCACGACCCGCCGCCGTCCCGGGTGACGTAGACACCTCCGGTGGAGAACGCCACCAGGATCCGGTCGGGATCGTCCGGCCGCTGCACGATCGTGTGCATGCACAGTCCGCCGTTGCCCGGTGTCCAGAAGGGACGATGCTCGTGCCCGAGGAAGCCGTCGACGGGTGCCCATGAATCGCCTCGATCCCGACTCTCGAAGAGACACGTCGGCTCGACGCCCAAGTACATGAGGTCCGGGTCCTCGGGCGGACCGGGGGCGATCTGCCATACCCGCTGGAGGGAGAGCTCCGAACCCTCGGGGAACTTCACCGGCCGCTCGTCCTTGCCCGACCAGCTCGCGCCGAGATCGTCCGACCGACGAAGCGTCGCCCCCCAGAAAGGGCTGCCCGGCGAAGCCCAGAGCACGGGCTGGCCCGCACGCTGATCCAACGCCATCGCGTACACCTCTTCGCCCGGGAAATGAGGACCATCGACACGCCACTCGCTGCGATCACTCGAGGCAGAGAAGAGGAAGGCGCCCTTCGTCGTGCCCACCATGAGAAGCATGTCTCCCTTCCCTGCGTCGCTTCCGACCGGTTCCTTCGGCATGCCGCCCTCCTGTCGAGTGTCCGCGCCTCCCGCGCGAGCCCGAACGTGTCGCGTCGTGCCCGAGATTACCGGGCGCGCGTGGAGCCGGCCAGCCTCGCCGCCGTCAGTGCGGGCCGGGAGAGCCCGCCGAGCGCGCGGAGCCGCGCAGGACGTCGAGGCGAACCTCGGACCACCCCTCCAGTTGGTAGTAGCGCACACGCAGCTCGTGTGTGCCCGAGGAGATCTCGGCGTAGTCGACCTCCGCCCCATGCGGTGTCCAGTGGTCGATCACGAGGTCGCCGTCGACCCACACCCGCACGCCCCCGTCCGTGATCGCGCGGAGCGAGTAAACGCCGGGCTCGAGCACGACCTCACTCGTGGCCTCCGCGGCCCACCGCTCCCGCGGCAGCTCGTCGAGCCGAGGCGTGAACCATTGATAGTCGAGCCTGGACTCCTCACGGAGCAGGAGCGGAGGTGATGCGAAGACCGCGTCGAACGCCTCCGCGTCACGATCGGGATCGAGAGCGGTGTCGTCCCACGTGAAGAACCGAATCTGCCACGGGCCCGTCGGATCGAAGCGCTCGAACCGGAACGGCACCGGTTGGCCCGCGGGGCGCGCCGTGCCCCGAGGCGACACGGTGCCGGCGCCGACGTACTCGAGATCCACCGCCCAGTCCCCCTGGGCACCGGGCAAGGGCGCGACGACGAGGGTGTCGCCCACCACGCCAGACCGAGAGGAGAGCTCGGCGACGCCTCGCTCACCGATCACGCGCCACCGTCCCGGCGGCCCGAGCGTCCGTAAGGGCACGGAGGCCGAGGTGGTGTCCGCGGGCCACAGCTTGGGCGAGCGTCCATCGTGAGGGCCCCACTCGTCCACGACGATCGCGGAGCGGGGCAGCTCCGACCTCGGGTCACGGGGGATCTCCGGACTCACGTCCGGCACGAGCGCAGCCAACTCGTCGAACCCGGCACCGAGGAGGTCACGCGGGTGACACGGCTCGTCTGGCACGTCGTCCAGGCGCACGTTGCTCCCGATCTCGTTGCCCCTCGTTCGCTCCAGGCGCCATACCTCCTGGTTGCCCGCGAACACGTTTCCCACCACGCGCTGGTTTCGGCTGTAGGTGTCCCGGTGGCGGGCATAGCCCCAGTCGGGCGGCTCCGACTCGCGTGACCAGAACGACACAGCCAGCGAGTCGGCGTCGAAGCGGTTGTTCTCGATTTGGTTGTCCTGCCCGTGCTCGATGGCCACGCCGTACTGGTTGCCACCGAAGCAGTTCCCGCGAATGACCGTCTCCCACGAGTAGCCGCCCCACACGCCGTACCGGCTGCCGCGCAGCCAGTTGCCGATCACGCGGTTCCGGCTGAAGGTGACCTCGACGGCATTCGTGGGTGCATACGAGAAGTCGTTGTAGAAGAGGAGATTGTCGTTTGCTCCGCCCTGACCCGTGTCCATCGTGTGCTGGCCGGCCCAGAGGAAGAAGCCGTCGCCCGAATGGGTGGCGGCGTTGTAGGCCACGATGTTGTGAGAGCTCTGGGCGTACAGGAGCAGGCCGGCCGAGTCCTGCCCGCGCTGATACAGACCCTCGGAGTACCCACGCACGTCGTACTCCAGTCGGTTCCGGACGATCTCGTTTCGGCTCGACCGGTACATCCCGATGCCGAGCCCCGAGTTGTACGAGAAGTCGTTGTCCTGGACCCGCACCGAATCGGTCTCGGTCATGAGGAGCCCGTTCATCCCCTGGACCGCGCGGTTGCCCGAGACCCTGCCACTGCGCACGCCCTCCAGATAGATCGCCGAGCCGAAGCGCATCCACTGCCGGCTCTGGTTGTCGTGGTAGGAGAGCCAGTCGACCAGCGACTCCTGCCCGACCTGGCTGAACAGGCGCGGTTTCCAGCCGTAGGAGAGGTCGGAATCGACGATCCGGAGATTCCTGGTGCCCCGGGCGACGATGCCGAAACGGTATCCTCGAATGCTGGCACCTCGGATCGTGACGTCGGAGCCGCCGTCCACGCGGACCGCGACCCCCGTGGCGCGATCCGGATCCGACTCGACCGGGATGCCTCGCAGCACGACCCCCGAAAGGTCGAGCGTCACGCCGTCTCCCGAGACGGTGATCAGCGCCTCGTCCAGGGACGCCGGGCCCGGAAGGTCGTACGTCCCGGGCTCGATCCGCACGGACTCGGTCACGCTCATGCCCGGTGTCAAGCGCACGACCGGCTGGGCCGCGGCCGGAGCGGCGAGGCCGAGGGCTGTGACGGCCAGGGTCAGTGCACGCATCCCGTCAAGCTACGCGGACGGGGCGGGGGCGGCATCCGATGGCCGCGTCGAGCCGTCGGGGCGTGGCCTTCCAGCGCCCTCGCCGGGCGCGCCGTGCCGACATGGCGGACCGTCCTCGCGAGCTGACCGTTGCTCCCGAAGTCGTGAGGCTCACAACTTGGATGTGAGCCGCCTCCGGTCGCGCGCACCCACGATCTCTCTCTTCTCGAGCTGGGATGAGCAAACCTACCTACATCCTCGGCATTTCGGCGTACTACCACGACAGCGCGGCTGCGCTGCTTCAGGACGGTGAAATCGTGGCGGCCGGACAGGAAGAGCGCTTCACTCGTATCAAGGGTGACGCTTCGTTTCCCCGCAACGCCGTCCAATTCTGCCTGGACCGCGCCGGGATCACGATCGACGACGTCGCCCACGTGGGCTTCTACGACAAGCCCCTGCTCAAGTTCGAGCGCATCCTCGAGACGTACCTCTCGATCGCCCCCAGCGGCTACGGATCGTTCCTGAAGGCCGGACCACTCTGGATCAAAGAGAAGCTCTTTCAGAAGGACGACATCGCCGAGGCACTCGGATACGGGGGCGAGATCCTGTTCGCCGAGCACCACGAGTCGCACGCGGCGAGCGCGTTTCTGCCCTCGCCGTTCGATGAGGCCGCGATCCTGACCATGGACGGCGTCGGCGAGTGGGCGACCGCGTCGATCGGCGTGGGCCGGGACCACGACATCCAGTTGCTGCGCGAGCTGCATTGGCCCGACTCCCTGGGGCTCGTGTACTCGGCGTTCACCTACTACACGGGCTTCAAGGTCAACTCGGGCGAATACAAGGTGATGGGCCTGGCTCCGTACGGTGAGCCCAAATACCTCGACCTGATCCTCTCCGAGCTGATGGACCTGCGCGAGGACGGCTCGTTCACGCTCAACCAGAAGTACTTCAACTATCTCGGCGGGCTCACCATGACGAGCCCGGCGTTCGACGAGCTCTTCGGCGGCCCTCCCCGCCAGCCGGAGACGCGCATCTCACAAAGGGAGATGGACCTCGCCCGTTCCGTCCAGGACGCGTGCGAGGAGATCGTGATGCGCATGGCGCGCACCGCCAGGAAAGAGACCGGCCTCCGGAATCTCTGCTTGGCTGGCGGCGTGGCGCTGAACTGCGTGGCGAACGGGAAGGTCCTGCGCAGCGAGACGTTCGACCGGATATGGATCCAGCCCGCTGCAGGCGACGCGGGCGGTGCGCTCGGGGTGGCGCAGCTCATCTGGCACCGGCAGCTGAAACAGCCTCGAAAGCTGAACGGGTGCCGTGACGGCATGCGCGGAGCGTATCTCGGTCCGGACTTCACACCCGAGGAGATCCAAAGCCGGCTCGACCGCTTCGGCGCGAAGTACGAGAGACTCGAGCGCACCGAGCTGATCGATCGTACGGCGTCCCTGATCGCCGACGAGAACGTCGTCGGCTGGTTCAACGGCCGCATGGAGTTCGGCCCGCGCGCGCTGGGCAGCCGCTCCATCATCGGGGATCCCAGGAGCCCCGAGATGCAGAAGAAGATGAACCTCAAGATCAAGTATCGTGAGAGCTTCCGCCCGTTTGCGCCGAGCGTGCTCGAGCATCGGGCCGCCGATTACTTCGATCTCGACTCGGAGTCACCCTACATGCTGCTCGTCAGCCCCGTCGCGGAGGAGCGGCGGGTCCCCATGACGGAGGAGCAGCACAAGCTCTTCGGGATCGACAAGCTCAACGTACCGCGGTCCGACATCCCGGCGATCACACACGTCGACTACTCCGCCCGTGTCCAGACCGTGAGCAAGGAGCGGAGCCCGGACTACTTCGACCTCATCTCGAGGTTCGATGAGCTCACGGGATGCGGGCTGGTCGTGAACACGTCGTTCAACGTGCGCGGCGAGCCGATCGTGTGCACTCCGGAAGACGCCTACGTGTGCTTCATGCGCACGGAGATGGACTACCTGGTGGTGGGACCCTACTTGCTCGACAAGCGCGAGCAGCCGCAACTCGTCGAGGAAGGAGATTGGCGTGATCAGTTCGAGCTCGACTGAGTTCACCGCTTCGGAAGGCCGGCGCTTCGCCTTCCCCGTCGGCACGGCGTTCCTCCTGCTGTCGGCGCTACTCTTCTGGCGGGAGAAGACCACCGCCTTCGAGGTGACCGCAGGTCTGGGCGTGACCCTCTATCTCCTGGGAGCGACGATCCCGGGGAGGCTCGGGCCCGTGTATCGCGGCTGGATGCGCATGGCCTTGATGATCTCCAAGGTGACGACGCCCATATTCATGGGGATCGTCTACTTCCTGGTCCTCACGCCCACGGCGCTGTTCATGAAGCTGTTCGGCCGCAAGCCGCTGCGGCACGCCGACCACGGCGGTGGCTTCTGGAAGTCGATGGACGAAGGAAGGCACAGCGACCTCACTCGGCAGTTCTGAGGCCAAGAGCCCCGACCCGTCCGAGTCCTGCAACGAGACAAAGAACCCGACATGAGTCTGCTGAAAGAGCTCTGGGCCTTCATGAAGGTGCGGAAGAAGTGGTGGCTGCTTCCCATCATCCTCGTCATGCTGATGGTCGGCATGCTCCTGGTCTTCGCTCAGGGCTCGGCGCTCGCGCCGTTCATCTACACGATCTTCTGATCTGCGGCGGGCGCTCCGTCCATCAGGACCGCGACGACTCCTTCACGCTGCCGGCGGGCGGGTTGGGCTCGCGTAGAGATCCGTCGACAAGTACTTGAGCCCGGAATCACAGAGCAACGTGACCACGGAGCGGCCCGGGCCGAGTTCCCCGGCGACCCGGATCGCCGCCAGGACGTTGGCGCCGGAGGAGGTGCCCGCGAAGAGACCCTCTTGTGTGGCCAGGCGTCTCGCCATCTCCTTCGCGTCCGACGTCGAAACGGTAAGGACGTCGTCGGCCAGCCCGTCGTCCCATGCGGGGGGAACGAAGCCAGGCCCCACCCCCTCGATCTTGTGGGGCCCGGGACTCCCGCCGCCGAGCACGGGAGACTCCGCCGGCTCGACTGCGACGATGCGGATGCCGGCCAGTTGGCCCCGGAGGGCCACGGACACGCCCCGGATGCACTGCGCGGTGCCGACCGACTGCACGAAGGCGTCGATCCTCCCGCCGGTCTCGCTCCACACCTCGTCGGCGAGGGACGCGTAGCCCGCCGCCGCGTCGGGATTGTTGAACTGATCGGCAAGAAAGGCGCCCGGCGCCGAGCTCAGATCCGACGCGGTGTCGATCATGCGCTCGATCAACTCCTTCGTGGTTCGACCACCCTCGCTCTCGAGCTCGATCACGTCGGCCCCGAGCGCCCGCATGTGGTCGCGCTTCTCCTGACTGAACGCGTCCGATGTGACCACGGTGATCGGGTATCCTCGCGCGGCGCACACGAACGCGAGCGAGGCTCCCGTGCTCCCACCCGTGTATTCGACCACCCGCCCGGAGGGTGTGAGCCGCCCCGACTCGGTAGCACGATCGATCACGGACAGAGCCATACGATCCTTCATGCTTCCGGTCGGGTTCTGACCCTCGACCTTCACCAGCACTCGAGCATGGCCCTCGGGCACCACGCGCCGCAGCTCGACCAAGGGTGTCTCACCGACGGATCCGAGGACGTGCCTCGAGTGGCTCACGAGCCCGGCCGCCTCGCACCGACCTCGGGCGGCCTCCACGGCACGTACCGCACGAGGCGCATGCGGTTGACCTCGCCGGCGTAGATGTTGCCGTCGAAGTCCACGCCCAGGAACTCGATCCCCGGCCCGATGTTCTCGTCGTGCTGCGGGATGAAGTGGGTCACCCAGGCCTGCTCCGTCTTAAGGTCCCCGATTCGGATGCCCTTCTCCCATCCGAAGTTGCTGCGCCAGTCGTCCGGCGGGCCCGTGCGCAGATCGCCCGAGAGACCGTCGCCGGCGTACAGGATGTCGTTTCGATCGATGAAGAGGCCGCTCGGCTTGCCGTATTGCGTCCAGATGTAGAGCAGCACGCCATCGGGATCGAAGACCTGGATTCTGCTGTTGCCCCGGTCGGCGACGAGCACACGCCCGCGCGAATCGATCTTGATGTCGTGCGGATCGCTGAAGCGCGCCGGCTCCCTGCTCTCGGATCCGACCCCGCCGCCGATGGCGAGAAGGAAGGTGCCGTCGGGCGTGAGCTTCACGATCCGGTTGTTGCCACCTCTGTGTCCGTCGGCCACCCAGATCTCACCC
>JBDHDM010000135.1:0-10070 GCA_039591515.1 Gemmatimonadota bacterium
GAAAGTATAACCCGACGTGCCCGAAAAGGTGCCTGGAGCAAGGGCCGGTTCACCTTGACCCACGGCGTCGGGTTCAGGTAGCTTCAGCCGTTTCCATGGCTTGTTCCGTTTTTCACAAGCGTTGCCCGACGCGCTAATCTCTGCCTTGCGCCTCTCTTTTCTCGGCGCGGTGCTGCACCCAGGATCAGTGGCTTCGACATGAAAAAGAACTGGTTGGTCGGCGGGGTGGCTGGCGTGTTCGCGCTCGGCGGCCTCGCGTTCGTCCAGGGCGGTGGTGGCGAGGGTGAGGCCGTGGTGGCCGAGTCCGCGCAGCCGATCGCCTTCCCACACGACCGGCACGCCGGGAGCGAGCCCGGGCAGAACAACATGGATTGTCAGTTCTGTCACTTCTCGGCGGAGCGCTCAGTCGATGCGGGAATTCCTTCGGTTGCCACCTGCTGGGGATGCCATCAGGTCGTGCAGGGGACGACACCCGAGCAGCAGACCGAGATCGCGAAGATCCAGGGATACGTGGAGGCTGGCGAGCCCATCCCGTGGAACCGCATCCACAAGATCTCCGACCACGCGCACTTCCCGCACATGCGGCACGTGAACGCGGGTCTCGAGTGCCAGACGTGCCATGGGGAGGTCCAGACCATGGGTGTCCTGGAAGAGCCGGACCCGGTGTGGGGCGGCGACAACATGGGCTGGTGCGTCGAGTGCCACCGGAACCCGCCGGAGGAGACGGGCCTGGAAGAGGCTTCGATCGACTGCTCCGTCTGCCACTACTGATCGGAGCACCGACATGACCATGACGAAGGACGGCATCAAGCGCCGCGATTTCCTGAAGGTCCTCGGTGTGTCCGGCGCCGGAGCCACGGTGACGGGCTGCGGGCCGGGAGAGGTCGAGAAGCTCCTCCCCTACGTGGTGGCCCCCGAGGAGATCACGCCTGGCGTGGCGACGTGGTATGCCACGACCTGCGGTGGGTGTGCTGCGGCCTGCGGGATGTGGATTCGGACCCGCGAGGGTCGCGCCGTCAAGGTCGAGGGTAATCCCGACCACCCGGTGTCTCGCGGTGGTCTGTGCGCGAGGGGCCACGCGACGCTCCAGCACCTCTACAATCCGGACCGCTTCGCCGGACCCATGGTCCGCGAGGGCGAAGTGTTCCGCCAGGGCACGTGGGACGAGGCCGAGCGCCTGCTTGCGGCCCGGATGCAGGGTGCCGGCAACGTGATGTTCGTCGGCGGCCACATGGGTCCGACGATGGGTCGTCTGGTCGACGACTTCCTCACCGCGGTGGGCGGCACCCGTGTTCATTACGATGCCGTCTCCGATGCCCCGCTGCGTGAAGCTGCGCGCATCGCATACGGGATCGACGAGCTGCCCTCGTACGATCTCGAGCAGGCGGAGCTCCTGCTGTCGTTCGGAAACGACTTCATCGACTTCGGGCCCTCGCCCGTAGCACACAATCGCGGTCTCGCGCGGATGAGTGCCGTGGGTGACGACCAGGACAAGGGAACCTTCGTCTACCTCGGTGCGCGGCTCTCCACGACGGGGCTGAATGCCGACGAGTGGCTTCCGATTCGACCAGGCTCGGAGGCTGCCGTCGCGCTGGCCATGGCTTCGCACATCGCCGGCGGGGCCGCCTCGGGACCGTATGCCAGCCTTCTGGCTTCGTATGACATCGCATCCGCGGCCGATGCCTCGGGCGTTTCGGAAGAGGCGATCCAGGAGCTGGCCGAGCGCTTCGCCGAGGGTCCGAGCGTAGCCATGGGGCCGGGCGCCGGGGCTCACCACCGCAACGCGACCGCGGCGAACCTGGCCGTGCTCATCCTCAACGACGTCGCTGGCAACGTCGGCTCGACCGTCACGATCTCGAGCGGCGCCACCGGGGCCACCGCGCCGTACTCCGACATGGCCGACGCGATCACCGCGATGGCGAGCGGCCAGGTCGACATCGTCCTGATGCACGGCACGAACCCGGCCTATTCGCTCCCGGCCGGCGCGGGCTTCCAGGAGGCTTTGGCACAGGTTCCCTTCAAGGTCTCCTTCGCGTCCGCGATGGATGAGACCGCTGCCATGGCCGACCTGATCATGCCGGATCGGCACTTCCTCGAATCGTGGGGTGATGCTCGCCCGGCTCGCGGGGTGCACTCGGTGCAACAGCCGGTCATGCAGGCCGTCCCCCACTTCGATTCGAAGCAGACCGGTGACGCGCTGCTCTCGGTCGCTCGGCACCTCGGCAACGATGCGACGGCAGCGACCTTCTACGAGTACCTGCGTGCTCCCCATCAGGCGATGCACGCGGACGACCCGGCCGGCTTCGAGCAGATGTGGCACAACCACCTCCGCTCGGGGATGTTCGGCATGGCCGGTGGCGGAATGGGCGCGGGCGGCGGCATGGGCATGGGCCCGGGACAAGCGGCCGATGCGACGCCCCAGCTTCGCGCGCCGGATGCCGCGCTCAGCTTCGACGCCCCACCCCTCGACGGGAGCGGAGATCTCACGCTGATCGTGCACCCTTCGCCGCGGTTCGGTGGAGGAGAGCTGTCGAACAGCCCCTGGATGCAGGAGCTGCCTGATCCGGTCTCGAAGATCACTTGGCACTCGTGGCTCGAGATGAACCCGGCCACTGCCGAGGCCCGGGGAATTCGTGAGGGAGACATCGTCACGGTCACGTCGCCGCACGGCTCCGTCGAAGTGCCAGTCTGGACCTATCCCGGAATCCGGGAGGACTCGGTCGCCCTGGCGATGGGCGGAGGTCATACGGACATGGGGCGTTGGGCGACCGGCGCGGGCGTGAACGCGATGGAATTGTTGCCCGCGGCCGCCGAGCAGCCCTCCGGGTCGTTCGTGACGTTGGCCACCACGGTCGACGTGGCGCCCACGGGTCAGCGTCGCCGCATGGCGACGATCGAGGGCTCGAATCAGCAGTACGATCGGCCCATCGCACCGGCCATCATGTTGAGCGACCTCGGCCACGAGGAGGAGGGTGAGGACGCGCATCACGAGGAGCTCCAGGAGCTGCAAGGCTACGGTGGGGTCCAGCCGGTGCCGGCCGAAGAAGGTGCGCCGACCGCGTTCCCGCTTCCCGGAGCCGACCACGGTCTCTATGCCGACTCGCACGACCTGCCGCGGTGGGGCATGGCGATCGACCTCGACAAGTGCACCGGATGCTCCGCGTGTGTGACGGCGTGCCACGCGGAGAACAACGTGCCCTGGGTCGGAGAGGACCAGGTCGTCATGGGGCGCGACATGAACTGGGTCCGGATCGAGCGCTACTACGAGCACGTCGACGCGACGCACGCGAGTCACCTCGACGTGCGCTTCCTCCCGATGATCTGCCAGCACTGCGGAAACGCGCCGTGCGAGCCTGTCTGCCCCGTCTACGCGACGTATCACACGCCTGAAGGCGTGAACGCGCAGGTGTACAACCGCTGTGTGGGTACGCGCTACTGCGCCAACAACTGCCCGTACAAGGTTCGCGTCTACAATTGGTACCGCTACACCGACGAGAACGTCCCTGAGCCGATGACGTGGCAATGGAATCCGGACGTCACGGTCCGGAGCAACGGCATCATGGAGAAGTGCTCGTTCTGCATGCAGCGCATCCGAGAGGCCGAGAACCGGGCCGCGCTCGAGGAAGGGCGTGATGTTCGCGACGGCGAGATCGTGCCCGCATGTCAGCAGAGCTGCCCCGCCGAAGCGATCGTCTTCGGAGATCTCCGTGATCCGGAGTCGAGGGTGGCACAGGTGATCGATAACGAGCGGACGTACCGCGTGCTCGACGAGCTCATCAACACACAACCCGCCGTGAACTACCTGAAGAAGGTCACCTTCCACGAAGTCTCGGGAGGGCACTGATCATGGCCGTCGGAACCAGAGAGCGCGGCGCGCTCACCCACCCTGACGTCACCCGGCTGGACGACGTCAACCGCGATGTACTGAAGATCCTCGCTCGGCCCGGCAAGGGCTGGTGGGCGCTCTTCATTCCGTGCGTGCTCGGCGTGGGCATGTTCTTCGCCGCGTGGGGCTACCAGATCTATGCGGGGATCGGGGTCAGCGGCCTCATGTCGCCGGTCGGGTGGGGCGTGTACATCACCACCTTCGTCTTCTGGGTCGGTATCGCACACTCCGGGACGCTGATCTCGGCGATCCTCTTCCTCTTCCGCGCACCGTGGCGGCAATCGATCTACCGGGCCGCGGAGGCCATGACCGTATTCGCGGTCATGACTGCCGGGATCTTCCCACTAATCCACGTGGGACGCGTGTGGCACGCCTACTGGCTGATCCCCTATCCGAACTCCCGCTTCCTCTGGCCGAACTTCAAGTCGCCGTTGGTGTGGGACGTGTTCGCGGTCACGACGTATTTCACCGTCTCCGCGGTCTTCTTCTACCTCGGTACGATCCCGGACGTCGCGGCGGCCCGGGACCGCGCTACCGGCCTACGCCGGAAGTTCTACAGCGCGATCTCGCTGGGATGGCAGGGCACGGATCGTCAGTGGCACCACTTCGGCAAGGCGTACATCTTCCTCGCCGCACTCGCCACGCCCCTCGTGCTCTCGGTCCACTCGGTCGTTTCGTGGGACTTCGCCATGTCGATCGTGCCGGGCTGGCATGCGACGATCTTCGCTCCGTACTTCGTCGCGGGGGCCATCTTCTCCGGCGTGGCGATGGTCATCACGCTCACTGTGCCGCTACGGAAGGTCTTCGGATTGGAGGCCTACCTCACGGTGAAGCACTTCGATGCGATGGCGAAGCTCTGTCTCCTCACGTCGTTGATCGTTTTCTACGCCTATCTGTCGGAGTTCTTCCTCGCGTGGTACTCCGGCGAGGAGATCGAGCGCTCGGCGTTTTGGAACCGCCTGTTCGGGACGTACTGGTGGGCCACCTGGACCATGCTCGTCTGTAATGGGCTCGTTCCCGTGATGCTGTGGTTCAAGCGGGTGCGTCACTCGATTCCGGCGCTGTTCGTCATCTCGATCTTCGTCAACATCGGCATGTGGTTCGAGCGGTACGTGATCGTGGTCACCTCACTGCATCACGAGTACGAGCCGTTCGCGTGGGGCATCTACAGGCCGTCGCTGACCGAGATGATAATCATGATCGGCTCGTTCACGTGGTTCGGCTTCTGGTTCCTGCTCTTCACGCGGCTTCTGCCGCCGATCGCGATCCAGGAGCTCAAGGAGGTCCTGCCGGCTCCGATGCGTAAGAAGAAGTCGACCGCGGCCGCGGAGGCGCACTCATGAGCACCCAGGGGATCCTCGCCTCGTACGAGTACCTCGACTCCACCGTCGACGCGATCGAGAATCTGAAGCGGGCCGGCTTCAAGGACGTGAAAGCCTACGCTCCCTACCCCGACCACCACATCGAGCACGCGCTCGGATACGACCAGAGCCCGGTGCGCGTGTGGACGCTCGTGGGCGGGTTGACCGGTGTCGCGGCCGGCTTCGGCTTCACGAGCTGGACGTCGGTGGACTGGCCACTGGCCGTGGGAGGCAAGCCGATGATCTCGATTCCGGCGTTCATCCCGATCGTGTTCGAAATGGCCGTTCTCTTCGGCGCCCTCTCGACGGTGATCGGTCTCTTCATTCTCAGCCGGCTCCCAAATACCAAACCGGCCGTAGTGTACGACCCCGAGTTCACGGCGGGACGTTATGGCGTGTACGTCGAGGCCGACGGGAACCGTCTCGAGGAAGCACGGAGCATCATGAATGCGGAAGAGCCTGTGGAGATGCGGGAGGGTGAAGCCGATGCGTGAGTCCAGTCGCCAGCCGATGATGGCGCTCCGTTGGGCACGCCCGCTCGTCGCGGTGCTGGCGCTGTCGATGCTCGGAGGCTGCAAGCCGCTCGACGATGGAATGGTGGCCATCTTCGGGCGCTCGATGCGAGACTCGCGCTCGTTCGATCCGTATGAGAACCCCCGGCCCGCGCCAGAGAACTCGGTCGCGTTTGCGGCCGGCAACTGGCCTTCTGCGGACGGTGAGGTGAACCTCGGGCAGCCCGAAGGCGTTGCGATCCCGCCATTCACGCAGTTCGACCTGGGCGTGCCCGGCGTGGGCGGTCCCGCGATTCAGGGTCTGGTGAACCCGACGGATCCGAGCTCGGCGTCTTCGCTCGAGCGGGGCGAGGAGCTGTATCTCCGCTTCTGCGTGGTTTGCCACGGGCCGGACGGAGTCGGTACCAACGCGTACATCGCGGACAAGCACCTCCTGCTTCCGGCCTACAACCTCTCCGGGGCCCAAGTCGCCGCGTACTCCGATGCCTATCTCTATGCCGTGGTCCGGGTCGGTCGGGCCTTGATGCCGGAATACGGTAGCCGGATCACGCACTTCGACCGCTGGCACGTCGTCAACTACGTGCGGCAACTGCAAAGGAACGCAGGGACGTTCAGTGGGCAGGCCGGCGCTCAGGCGGAGGGCGGGGCGCCCCAGTCCGACGGAGGAGACCGATAATGCATCACAAGATTCCCTCCGACATTCCGGCGCGTTATCTGCCGCGTGACCGTACGATGAGTACGGTCACGGCGACCTTCTTCGTCGTGGGACTCCTGGCCTTCGTCGTTCGCCTCTCGCAGGACTCGCAGTCGGCCTGGATCAGCTACATCACGAACTGGCTCTTCTTCTCCAGCATCGCGATGGGCAGCGTGATGTTCGCCGTCGTGACCTGGATCGTGAAGGCGAAGTGGAACTGGTCGGTACGCCGGATCAGCCAGGCAGGCGCCGCGTTCCTGCCGCTCGCGTTCGTGCTGATGCTTCCCATGCTCTTCCTCGGGGACAGCTACTTCCCGTGGATCGAGATGATGGCGACCGATCCCGTGGTGCAGAACAAGCGGGCCTACCTCAACATGCCCTTCCTCATCACGCGGAACGTGGTCGGACTCGCGGCCCTCTTCGGGATCGGCTGCTACTTCGTGTACATGGCTGTCCGCCCGGACATGGGGCTCACCGAGGGAGCCGACGAGGACGACGCGCAGCGTAAGTCGTGGCGGGAAAAGCTGTCCCAGGGATGGATGGGCCAGGAGCCCGAGGAGGTGAGCAGCTACCGCCGGATGACGGCGATGGCGCCGGGGATCGTCATGCTGTACGCCCTCGTCATGACGATCGTCTCCTACGACTGGGCAATGTCGCTCGAGCCGCACTGGTTCAGCACGATGTTCGGGCCCTGGTACTTCATGGGCGCCTTCTGGGGCGGTATCACCGCGACCGGGCTGTGGAGCATCTACCTCCGCGGCCAGCACAAGGACATCGCGAACTTCGTCGGGCTACAGCAGCGCCACGATCTCGGCAAGCTGACCTTCGCCTTCACCGTCTTCTGGGGCTACCTGTTTTTCTCCCAGTACCTCGTGATCTGGTACGGCAAGCTCCCTTGGGAGCAGGCGTGGATCGTGCGGAGGTCCGGCCTGACCTGGGGTGGATTCTCCACCCTGACCGTGGCGCTCTGCTTCCTGGTTCCGTTCATCGGGCTGATCGGGCGGAAGCCGAAGATGAAGCCCCGGATCTACGGGCTCTTCGCGACCGTCATCATGCTCGGCCTGTGGCTCGAGCGTTATGGAATGGTCGCGCCGTCGCTTCATCACGAAGGCGACCCGATCTTCACCATCTGGCAGCCGGCCATCGGCCTGATGTTCCTCGGCCTGTATCTCGGTTCGATCCGGTGGTTCCTGTCGACGTTCCCGGTGATCCAGATGTGGCAGCCGATGGTCGATCCGGAGTCCTTGGAAGCGGAGTTGCCCGTTCCGACCGGCGCGATGGGCGACTGAGGGAAACAACCTCCGGGTCCGGACGTATCTATTCTGCGAGGCCCTTCCGCGAGAAGGCGGAGGGGCCTCCCTCTATTACATCTCAGGAAAGTGGCATGACCAGCACTTCTTTCATTCGCACTCGTGGCCGTGTGTCGGCCGTTCTCTTGGCGGCAGCCGCGGTGGCGGCCACCGCTTGCAGCGATACGCCCTTCCAGGTCATCGAGGACACGCAGTTCGATCCGTCCCTGGGTGTTGACCTCGACTCCATGGAGTTGCTTCCGTCCGGGGTGTACATCCAGGACATCGTGATCGGTCCCGGCAACACCGTTCTGACGAACTCCGAGGTTGCCGTGACCTATGACGGCTATGTCTCCGACGGGAGTCGATTCGGCGAGGGGCAGTTCAACTTCGTCCTCGGGACCGCCTCGGTCATTCCGGGTTTCGAGCTCGGTATCTTGGGGATGAACCAAGGCGGCGAGCGGAAGATCGTGATTCCCCCGTCGCTCGGATACGCAGAGGAGGAGCAGACGGGGATTCCGGCAGGGTCGATCCTCATTTTTGATGTATTCGTCGATTCGATCTTCGGCGTCGAACCGCCGAACTGAGGGTGGGTGAGATGAGCACGATCAATAATCTCGTACGAGGCACGCTCTTCCCGTGCGTGGCAATCGGCTTGGCGGCCTGCGGCTCCAGCACGGACGTCCAGGTCGAGACGGAAGTCATCGAGGAGACGACCTTCGCCGCGAGTCTCGGCGTTGAGCTCTCCGAAATGCAGCGGACGGGGACCGGCGTCTACTACAAGGACCTTGTGGAAGGGACGGGTACGGCGGCGGTATTCGGGACGACGCCCACGGTGACGTTCACCGGCTGGCTGACGAACGGCACGGAGTTCGACACCGGGACGTTCTCCTTTCTCATGGGCAACCATCGGGTGATTCTCGGCTTCGAGGATGGGCTGCTCGGTACCAAGGTCGGGGGCACACGGCTCATGGTCATTCCTCCCAACCGTGGCTACGGTGGCCAGCCACAGTACGACCAGCTGGGGAACGTGATTATTCCTCCGGGCTCGGTGCTCGTCTTCGAGGTGACCTTGGACACGGTGGCCGGAGGCTGATCCTCAGTACCTCTGGGACGCAGCAAGAAATAGCGGGCCGCCCCAGGGGGCGGCCCGCTTTTCCTATCCGAGGGGGTCGACGGTCGGTCGTCCTCCAGCGGGTCGTCAGTTGCCGTGGCGGCGGAGCATCTTTGCCTGCATCTCTTCGCTCGCGAAGATCGCGACCTCGACGCGCCGGTTCGCCTGGCGACCCGAGTCGGTATCGTTCGAGTCGATGGGCTCCTCTTCTCCTCGTCCCATCGCCGTCACACGCTGCGACTCGAGCCCCGCTCCGAGCAGGAACATGCGGGCGGCATCCGCCCGACGCTCGGAAAGGCCTTGGTTGTAGGAGGCAGCGCCAGTGCCGTCGGTATGCCCGACGACCAGGACATCCGTGCCCTCGTACTCCTCGAGTGAGACCGCGAGGTCCCTGAGATTCTGCTGAGCCTGCGAGCGCAGCGTCGCCATGTTCACGTCGAAGAGGATTCCCGAGTCGAAAGTGACCTGAATCCCCTCTCCTACCCGCTCGACGTGGGCGTTGGGCAGCTTGTCTTGCAAGTCCTCGGCCTGGGCGTCCATGACGCCCCCGATGGCCGCGCCGGCCGCGCCGCCGATTGCTGCCCCCACGATCGCGCCCTTGGCGCTACCGGATGCGAGTCCGCCGATTGCGGCGCCTGCGCCTGCGCCAACGATGGCGCCGGTTCCCATCCGGGTCGAACAACCGTGTAGCCCTAGCGCGAGAGCGAGGACCACTGCCGTGAGCCGGCCAGACCTCGTCGACTTCATCATACCCCCCAAGGATGATTGTGCGTTGCGACGTTCATTAGGTATCTAAGAAAACGATACACACCCGTCCGCATCGGAGGGGAGTTTTTTTTCCCCGCCGCGTTGAGGGGCGCGCCAAACCGGAGCCGATCAGCTTGCAAGCACCGATCGTGACGATTTCCATCGACACGGAGGAGGACAACTGGGGCTCCTATTCGTGGTCGGGCGCTACGGTGGAGAACATCAAGGAGCTGCCTCGCGTCCAGGCGGTCTTCGACCGGTGGGGCGCCCGCCCCACCTACCTCGTGAACTATGCGCCCCTCGTGGACGATGCGTCCGCGCGGGTCCTTGGCGAGCTCGCCGCGAGGGATGACGTCGAGATCGGTGGCCACTGCCACCCCTGGAACACCCCGCCCCGCACATCGGAAGGTGTTCACAACTCGATGATGTTCCGCTTCTCCGAGTCCGTGAACCTCGAGAAGGTACGG